>NZ_JAZDCG010000014.1:0-140368 GCF_036321705.1 Brachybacterium sp. J144 | reverse complement strand
TCCCTCTCTTTTTTTCCTCTTCTCCCAGAAGAAAAAAAACCCCCACCCCCAACAACCGGCGGGTGCGGGCCGGGGGCCCGGCCGGGGCGGGGGTCAGTCGGCCTGCTTCTCGAGGGCGCGCTCGAGCTTCACGGCGCGCTTCTCGGCCTGCTTGGCGTCCTTCTTCGCCTCGCGGGAGCCGCTGCCGGTGCCGATGATCAGGGCGAGGGCGATCGCCGCCATCCAGGAATCCTTGGCCAGCGGGGTGCCGGACTGCGAGGGACGCACGCCATCGGCCTCGGTCATCTCCGGGGTGCGGAAGTACATCGAGAGCATCGAGCCGGAGAACCCGGCGAGCGCGAGGCCCGCGGCCTTGGTGGGCACGAAGGGCAGCAGCAGGGAGGAGCCCACGGCGATCTCGCCGAACGCGACGAGCCGCCCGAACTGCTTCGGGGAGAGCGTCTCGACCGCGGGGATGCCGTTGACGGCCATCGCCTGGAGATGCGCGGCGGTCTGCTCGTCCATACCGAGCTTGCCGATGCCGGAGTTGAGGATGAACGCGCCGGGGACGGCGCGCAGGATGGCGGAGCTGAGGTTCATCAGGGGATCCTCCCGAGGTGACAGTGGTCGGGACCAGGGTAGGCCGCTCCCGTGGCCGCGGATGCGCTCACGGCGAGACGGCGAGGATCTCCCCGTGCAGCAGCACGAACCAGGCGTCGGGGTGTGCCGCCCAGTCGCGGAAGGCGCGGGCCACGTCCTCACGCACGGTGGCGTCGGCGAGCCCCTCGTGCTCGAGCTGCCCCGCGAGCGGGTCGGAGGTGATGCGGCCGGACCAGGTCGCGCCCCAGGCCGCGCGGGCCTCCTCGGTGGCGTGCAACCAGGTCGACGCCCCGGGGGTGACGTCGGTGAAGCCCGCCTCGTGGGCCCAGGCGAGCAGGCGCCGGCCGGCGTCGGGCGTGCCGCCGTTGGCTCGGGCGGCGGCGAGGTAGAGCGTGAGCCAGCGGTCCAGCCGCGCATCCTCGGGGAACCAGCGGAAGCCCTCGTAGTCGCTGTCCCGCACGGCGACGAGGCCGCCCGGACGGGTCACGCGGCGCGCCTCGCGCAGCGCGTCGACAGGCCGCGGGAGGTGCTGGAGCACCTGGTGGGCGTGGACCACGTCGAAGGCGTCGTCGGGGAGGTCCAACGCCTGGGCGTCGCCGACCACGACCGTCACCTCGTCCAGCCCCTGCGCCGCGAGCTCCGCGCGGGTCAGCGCCGCAGACTCCTCGGCGACCTCGAGCGCGGTGACGTTCCCCGGGCCGACGATCCGGGCGAGGCCCGCGGTGATCGTGCCCGCGCCGCTGCCCACGTCGAGCAGGCGCATCCCCGTGCGGAGGTGCGGCAGGAGGTACGCGGCGGAGTTCTCGGCGGTGCGGGCGCGGTGGCTGGTCAGCACGGCGGGGCCGTAGCCGTGGGTGTACACGGTCTCGTCGGTCATGCCGTCGACGCTACGCCGGGGGCCGGGACGACATCGGCCCGGTTCACAGGGCGGCGCTATACCGCGCGCTGCTCCCGCGCGTAGCGGCCGAGCACCAGCACGAGACCGACGCCCACGCCGATCGCCGTCTCGAGCACCCGCGCCTGCAGCATCGGCACCGCGGGCTGCGGGTGTCCCAGCTGCACCATGAGCAGCGCGAGCGGGGTGACGAAGAGGAGCGCGAGAGAGTAGTTGCGCAGGATGAACATCTCGGCGAGGAACTGCAGCACCACGACCCACACCACGAGCTGCCACGGCTCGGCCGGGAAGGACAGCAGGAACGCCGTGACGACCACGCCGACCACGGTGCCGACGAGACGGTGCACCGCCCGCTCGACCCGCGCCCCGTGCCCGGGCGAGGACAGCGGCGCGACGGCGGCGACCTGCGCCCAGTACGGGAACGGCAGCCCCGAGAGGAGGCCCAGCGCCCCCGCGACCAGCGCCGCGACGGTGTAGCGGACGAACTCGCCGCCCAGCTGTCGGGCGGTGAACAGCTCGTGGTCGCGGCCCACGACCGCGTCCGGGTGACGCTCCCCCGCCCAGTGCCCGAGCAGCCCGAGGACGATGCACAGCGCGGCGCAGGCCGCGGCGACGAGGCCCGCGAGCCAGAACGGGGCGGCCACGGGCGCGGAGGCGACGGCGGAGACCGCGAAGACCGGGAAGATCGCGCCGCCCGGCTTCAGCCCGCGGGAGGTCACGAACGCCGCGGAGGCGCCCGCGACCAGGGCGGTCACGACGATCACGAGCCAGGAGCCGGCCGCGACGGGCAGGACCTCGGTGAGCTGGGCGAGGCCCGCGCCGAGGGTGACGCAGAGCGTCAGCTGCGCGCCCGCGAGGCCCTGCCGGCGGAAGCGCACGCGGGTCGGCTCGTAGCGGGAGTAGATGCCGGTGAATGCCCCGAAGCCCGCATACATCGCCCAGTCGACCCGGCCGGCGGCGAGCAGGATCGCGAGCGGGATCGCGAGGCCGACGGCGATGCGCAGCGCGGGGAGGTGGTCGACCCGGGCGGGGGCGATGCGGAGCAGGCCGCGGGCCCGCGCGGCGAGGTCGGTCGGCGAGCTCATCGGGCTCCTTCCGGGCAGGTCGGGGCCGTCCGGGAGGGCGTCCCGGCGGTCGGTGTCGAGGGGTCTGCCCGCCGGGACGCGCGCACACGGGGCGTCGACCGGGGGCAGGACCAGCTCAGCGTAGACCCGCGAGGACGCGCCCTGCCATGGCCCAGCAGACACCCGAAGGCATCTGTGACATGGGAGACTGCCGCCAGCGCCCCTCGCGGGCGGTCCTCTGCCCACCCCCGGAGCCTCGTATGTCGCCTTCTCCCGACTCTTCCTCCGCCTCCTCCGCGTCCGCCGGAGCGTCCGGCCCGACGGGCTCGTCGGCCCCCGGCCTCGTCGAGACCACCGGCATCGAGATCATCGCCGAGTCCGCGCGGACCGCCCGGCCGCGCGACCTCTTCTGGCCGTGGTTCGCCGCGAACGTGTCCGTGTTCGGGATGAGCTACGGCTCCTACCTGCTGGGGTTCGGGATCAGCTTCTGGCAGGCGACGATCGTGGCGGTCCTCGGCATCATCATCAGCTTCGCGTTGTGCGGGCTGGTGGCGATCGCCGGCAAGCGCGGCTCCGCGCCGACGATGGTGCTCTCGCGCGCGGCCTTCGGCGTGCACGGGCAGAAGGTGCCGGGCATCGTCTCGTGGCTGACGTCGATCGGCTGGGAGACCTCGCTCGCGATCTCCGCCGTGCTCGCGACCGCGACGGTCTTCGAGATCCTCGGCATCGGGGCGGGCAGCGCCGTCACCGTCATCGCGGCGCTCGCGATCGCGGCCCTGATCGTCGGCGCCTCCGTGCTCGGCTATCACACGATCATGAGGCTGCAGTCGATCCTGACCTGGGCGACCGGCGCGATGACGATCCTGTTCATGATCCTCACGATCCCCTACATCGACGTCGCCGCGGTGCTGTCCGCCCCGTCGGGCCCGCCGCAGGCGATGATCGGCGCGCTGGTGATGGTGATGACCGGCTTCGGGCTGGGCTGGATCAACATCTCCGCGGACTGGTCGCGGTACCAGAAGCGCACGGCGTCCGACGGCTCGATCGTCCTCTGGAACACCGTCGGCGGCGCCGCCGCCCCGGTGGTGCTGGTGATCTTCGGGCTGCTGCTCGCGGGCTCCGACGAGGAGCTGAACGGCGCGATCGAGGGTGACCCGATCGGCGCGCTGATCTCGATCCTGCCGCTGTGGGCGCTGGTGCCCTTCTGGATCGTCGCCGTGCTGACCCTGGTCTCCGGCGCGGTGCTCGGCATCTACTCCTCGGGCCTGACCCTGATCAGCCTCGGCATCGACATCCCGCGCCCCGCCGCGGCCGCCGTGGACGGCGTGATCCTCACGGCGGGCACCATCTGGGTCGCCTTCTTCGCGCAGAACTTCATCGGCCCCTTCCAGAGCTTCCTCATCACCCTCGGCGTGCCGATCGCCGCCTGGGCCGGGATCCTCATCGCCGACGTGCTCTCCCGCCGTGCCGACTACGACGAGCAGGCGCTGTTCGATCCGACGGGCCGCTACGGCTCCGTCGACTGGATATCGGTGGGCACCCTCGTGGTCGCCTCGGTGGTCGGCTGGGGCCTCGTGGTGAACTCCTTCGCGGAGGACGCCCCGTGGAACAACTGGCAGGGCTACCTGCTCGAGCCGCTCGGGCTCGGCACCTTCGTCGCGGACCCCGCCGGCTCCTACTGGGACGGGAACTGGGCGTACGCGAACCTCGGCGTGCTCTTCGCGCTGCTGTTCGGCTTCGCGGTCACCTGGTTTGCGCGGCGCGGGCGGATCCGGGCGCAGGAGCGAGCGGCATGAGCGCCGAGCCGGGCGACGAGTCTCAGCCGCGCCCGAGGATCTCCGAGAGCGGCGGCAGCCCGTCGTCGAAAGCTTGCATGCGCCGATAGACCTCCCGCCAGTCCAACGATCCGACGATCCATCCGTCGCGCTCCTTGGCTTGGAGGATGATCTGCGGCGTCGTCCACAGGCGCATCTGCCCCGGAGCTCCTTGCCGACGTAGCCACGCGATCTCGCGCCCCGCGCGCCGGCGTCCGTCACGCTCGTCGATGTGGACGACGACGTCCTCGCCCTGCTGCGCGAGCACCGATCCGTGGGCGATCACCATGATCTCCCCGAGGCTCGACTTCCGCCGCACACGGTCCTGCGCGGGCATGCCCGCGATCCGGCCCACCGCATCTTCGAAGATCCCGCCGTCGAGGTCGTCCAGGAGGATCCGGAGGCGTCCTGCGGCCTTCAACGTCTCCCATTTGCGGTGGACGCCAGTCCGCGCGAACCGAGGGTCGCGCGACTTGCCCCGAACTTCCTTGTCGACGCGCTCCGGCGCACTGAGGTCCATGCTCCCCGCCAGAGCCAGCTGGATCAGGACGTTCTCCTGCCCGACCGCGAGGAAGGTGAGAGCCGGTCCGGCGTCGAGGAGGATGCTCATCCGTCGTCGCCCGGTCGCGGGTCCCCGAAAAGCGGCTCGTCGACCCCCCATGGGACGTCGCCGATGCTCTCCGACTCATCACCGAACGCACTGAGCTCTTGCTCCAGCTCCTCGACGCCGCGGTCGTACCATCGCGCCAGCTCCGATATCCCCAGCACTCCTTCCTGGACCCCGCGCACTGCACGTGCGATCAGGCGTTGAGGTGCTCTCGGGCTCTCGGAGGAACGAGCCAGGGCGGCGTGCTGGTCGAGCCACCCGTGCCTGAGGGAGAGGGCGTGGGCCGACAGCCCCTTGAGGCTCTGGACGGCGTCGTCGTCGATGAGCGAGGCATCCCGCAGCTGGATCGCGGCGATGTGCGCAGAGACCCCGAACTCCTGAACGAGCGAGGACAGCTCGCGCTCGCCCACGGCCCCGGGCCTGATGCGCTCCCTCACCGACTCGAGCGGCAGCAGGACATGTCGTGCGAAGGCGTCCGCCTGGATCTCCTGCGGAGAACGTTGCCCCGGGACCGGGGGCTCGGGCAACTCGAGGTGGCCGAGGAGGACGTGGCCGAGCTCGTGCGCGACGGAGGAACGCTGCCGCATAGGGTGCGGCGTCGTCGCGACGGCGATGACGATCCGTCCGGTCGAGGGATCCAGCATGGTCAGACCATGGGCGCTCTCCTCGGCGAAGACGCTCATTACGTCGATCCCCAGCGTGGCCTGGATCAGGGTGAAGAGATCGCCTAACCCGTCGGACCCGAGGTCGTGCTCGGCACGGAAGGCCGCAGCGGCTTCCATCGCGAGCTGTTCGTTCCGACTCATCCCGCCGCGATGCCGTGTCCGGCGAGATAGGCATCGAGCTCGAGGTACTCCTCGAGGCGATGGCGCAGCGCGTCGAGGGACGTGTCAGCCCCGTCGGCACGCGCTGCGAAGCGAGCGCGTTGCCTGAGGGTCGAGAGGCCGGTGAGCGCAGCGGACCTGACGCCCAGTCGATCCGCGATCATCACGAGCTCGTCGCCCTTGAGGGGCCGCGCCCCGGACTCGATGCGGAAGTAGGTGGGCTGGGAGACGTCGAGCAGCACCGCCATGTCGTCCTGCGAGATGTCTGCGCGGAGCCGCGCCTCCCGGATGCGGGCGCCGAGCATCTCGGATGTGTTCGTCGTTCGAGAGTCCCGTTCCATGTGAATACACCTCCGTTCTTCATTCATTCTCGCATCAGCCACGAGGTTCGCAAGGTGTTTCTGCTCGCAGCGTCCTACAGTGCGAAGCATGGAGACCGAGCCCCAGCACCTGCTGATCATCGACCCGCAGCGGATCTTCGCCGACCCCGGCTCGGACTGGGCCTCCCCGTTCTGGGACGGGACCTGGGAGCGGATCCGGGAGCTCGCCGCCGCCGTCGGCCCCGAGCGCACGCTCGTGAGCCGCTGGCTGCCGACGGCGGACCGCGAGACCTCGTGGGGCGAGTACTTCCGCGCCTGGCCCTTCGCGGACGTCCCCGCGACCGATCCGCTCTACGACCTCGTCGACGGCGCCGCCGGCCTCACCGCGCACCCCACGGTCGACGAGCCGACCTTCGGGAAGTGGGGGCCGCAGCTCCGCGCCCGCCTCGGCGAGGACGCGACGACGGCACCGCTGCTCATCGCCGGGGTCTCCACCGACTGCTGCGTGATCGCGACCGTCCTCGCCGCCGCCGACGCCGGAGCGCATCTCACCGTGGTCACCGACGCCTGCGCCGCCTCGGACACGGCGAACGGCGAGGCGGCCCTGCACACGATGGGCCTGTTCGGCCCGCAGGTGACCCTCGCGAGCACCGTCGAGGTCCTCGCCGCGGAATAGCGCTGGCCGAGGCCGCAGGACGCTCCGTAGGGTGCGGCCATGCCTCACCGCACCGCACCCCTTCCCCGCACCGCCCTGCTCACCGGCGTCGGCCGACGCCGCGGCATCGGCGCCGCCATCGCTCGCGGCCTCGCCGAGGACGGCTTCGACCTCGCCCTCTCCTTCCACGCCGACTACGACCGCCGCGTGCTCGGCGAGGACGCCGACGTGCAGCTGCTCGCCGACGAGCTCCGCACCACCGGCCGACGCGTCGAGCTGCTGCCCGGGGACCTCGCCGATCCCGCCGTGCCGGAGCACCTGGTCACGGCCGCCCGGGACGCCCTCGGCCCGCTCGGCGCGCTCGTGATGAGCCACTGCGAGTCGGTGGACTCCTCGATCCTGGACACGACCGTGGAGAGCTTCGACCGGCACTACGCCGTCAACGTGCGCGCGAGCTGGCTGCTGCTGAAGGCCTTCGCCGCGCAGGTCGCCGTCGAGTCCGAGGCCGGCGGCGCTGGTTCTGCCGGCGGCGCTGTGATCGCCCTGACCAGCGACCACACCGCCCACAACCTCCCCTACGGCGCGACCAAGGGCGCTCTGGACCGGCTCGTGCTCGCCGGCACCCACGAGCTCGCGGACCGCGGGATCCGCACCAACGTGATCAATCCCGGCCCGATCGACACCGGCTGGATGGACGACCAGGTCCGCGCGGCCTGCGCCGCGCAGACCCCGGGCGGCGAGCTCGGCGAGCCCGGGACGGTCGCGGACCTGGTGCGCTTCCTCGTCTCCGAGCGGGGCGCCTGGATCCGCGGCCAGCTGCTGCTGTCCAACGGCGGCTTCGCGACACCGGCGGTCTGATCCGCAACGCCAGCGGTCAGATCCGCGAGCCCAGCGCTCCCGTTCCCGGACGCGGAACGTCCGACGGGCCCGCTCAGCGGGTCCCGTCGGCCGTTCGTGCGGTGGATCAGGCGGCGGTCTCGGCGCTGTCCTTCCGGTTCGACGCCACGAGCGAGGCGATGATCGCGACGCCCATCGCAACCACGATGAAGGTCAGCGAGAGCCAGATCGGCACCTCGGGGATCTTCTGCAGGGTGGAGAAGCCGGGGATGAAGCCGAGCGGTGCCTCGTGAATCGCGTGGATCAGCAGCTTCACGCCGATGAAGCCCAGGATCGCGGCGATGCCGTAGTGCAGGTAGGCGAGGCGGTCGAGCATCCCGCCGAGCAGGAAGTACAGCTGGCGCAGGCCCATGAGCGCGAAGATGTTCGCGGTGAAGACCAGGAACGGGTTGCGGGTGACGCCGAAGATCGCGGGGATCGAGTCGAGCGCGAACATCACGTCGGTGATACCGAGGGTGATGAACACCAGCAGCATCGGGGTGAACATGGTGCGGCCGTTCACGACGGTGCGCAGCTTGTTGCCGTCGTACTCGTCGGCCACCGGGATCACCTTGCGGACCATCCGCATGATCCACGAGTCCGAGTCGCCGTCCTCGTCGGCGAAGGCCTGCTTCCACGCCGTGTACAGCAGGAACAGGCCGAAGAGGTAGAAGATCCCGACGAAGTGCTCGATGATCACGGAGCCCGCGAGGATGAACAGGCCGCGCGCGACCAGCGCGATGATGATGCCCACCATCAGCGCTTCCTGCTGGTACCTCCGCGGCACCCCGAACTTCGCCATGATGATGATGAAGACGAAGAGGTTGTCGACGCTCAGCGA
This sequence comes from Brachybacterium sp. J144, assembly GCF_036321705.1. Lineage (NCBI taxonomy): Bacteria > Bacillati > Actinomycetota > Actinomycetes > Micrococcales > Dermabacteraceae > Brachybacterium > Brachybacterium sp. J144. The sequence goes on along the minus strand of NZ_JAZDCG010000014.1, from coordinate 131,893 downwards.
GTACTCGAGCAGCCAGCCGGTGAGGAACTCGGAGGACGGCTTCGCACCGCCCACGAAGAACAGCACCCCCGCGAAGACGAGCGCGAGGCCGACGTAGAAGCCGATCCACGCCGCGCACTCCTTCATGGAGGGCACGTGGGGGCGCTTGAGGACGAGCAGGAGATCGGCGAGCAGGATCACGCTGAGCACGACCAGCGCGGCGATCTCGAAGCCGAGATGCAGTTCTCCCATGGGGACTTCTTTCAGAGGGCTCCGGGGCGGAGGGGACGGGACGGTCCCCGCGCGGGCCAGGAGGCCGGGGGACGACGTCTCAGGCTAACCCCGGACCGCCCCCGCGCACCCGGCGAACGGCGGTGACCTCACGCTCATCACTCCGCCCGGCACGGCGCGGCAATCCCTCGTCACGCGAGGGGCCCGGTGACCTCCTCGACGGCGGTGAGCACCGAGCCGTCGCGCAGTCGCGCCTCCGCCTCGGCGATGTCCGGGGCGAGGAAGCGGTCCGGACCGGGGCCGTCGACGGTGCGGCGCAGCACGGCGATCGCGGCGGCGCCCGCGGCCGACGGGAGAAGCGGCGCGCGCAGGTCGATCGCGCGGGCGGCGGTCAGCAGCTCGATCGCGAGGACCCGGCGGAGGTTCTCCACGCTGGTGCGGAGCTTGCGGGCGGCGTGCCAGCCCATCGAGACGTGGTCCTCCTGCATCGCGGAGGACGGGATCGAGTCCACGCTCGCGGGCACCGCGAGGCGTTTCATCTCCGAGACCAGGGCGGCCTGCGTGTACTGGGCGATCATGAAGCCGGAGTCCACGCCGGGGTCGTCGGCGAGGAAGGGCGGCAGGCCGTGGGAGCGGGCCTTGTCGAGCATCCGGTCGGTGCGGCGCTCGGCGATCGAGGCGAGATCCGCGCTCGCGATCGCGAGGAAGTCCAGCACGTACGCGACGGGCGCCCCGTGGAAGTTGCCGTTGGAGGTGACCGTTCCGTCCTCGAGCACGATGGGGTTGTCGATCGCGCTCGCGAGCTCCCGGGCGGCGACCGTGCGGGCGTGCTCGATGGTGTCCCGCACGGCCCCGGCGACCTGCGGGGCGCAGCGCAGCGAGTAGGCGTCCTGCACGCGGGAGCCCTCGGCAGCGACGTCGGCGATGATCCCCGAGCCCGCGAGCAGCGCGAGGATGTTCGCAGCCGAGGCCTCTTGGCCCGGATGGGGGCGCAGCGGGCCGTGCAGCTCCGGGCGGAACACCGTGTCCCGGCCGCGCAGGCCCTGCACCGACAGGGAGGTGGTGAGGTCGCTGATCCGCACCAGCTCGTCGAGGTCCGCGAGCGCCATGAGCAGCATGCCGAGCATGCCGTCGGTGCCGTTGATGAGCGCGAGGCCCTCCTTCTCCTCGAGGAGCACCGGCTCGATCCCGGCCGCGGCGAGCAGCTCGGGCACGGGACGCACGACGCCGTCGCGGTCGCGGGCACGCCCCTCTCCCATGAGCACGAGCGCGCAGTGGGACAGCGGGGCGAGGTCCCCCGAGCAGCCGAGTGAGCCGTACTCGTGGACGATCGGGGTGATGCCGGCGTTCAGCAGGGCGAGCATCGTCTCGACGACGACGGGGCGCACGCCGGTGCGACCGGAGGCGAGGGTGCGGGCGCGCAGCAGCATCAGGGCGCGCACCACCTCCGTCTCGACCTCGGGCCCCGCCCCGGCGGCGTGGGAGCGGATCAGCGAGCGCTGCAGGGCGTGGCGCATCGACGACGGGATCGAGGTGTCGGCGAGGGCGCCGAAGCCGGTGGAGACGCCGTATACGGGGGTGTCCCCCGCGGCGAGGGCGTCGATGTGGGCGCGGACCGCGGCGACCTGCTTCCGCGCGGCGGGGTCGAGCTCGACGCGCGCCCCGCGACGGGCGACGGCGAGCACGTCCGCGGCGGTGATCCCGGCGGTGGAGAGCGTGACGGTGTCGGTCATGGGGAGGCCTTTCGGACGCGGGGTCGGTGGCGAGGGGTCGCCGCGGCGGCGGGTGGTCGAGCCGGGCGGGGGTCAGGCGATCCGCTCCCCGCGACGCCGCACCTGGTGGGTGAGCGGCATGCCGGGGCGGTAGGCGAGGTGGATCGCGGCGGGGGCGTCCAGCACGTGGAGGTCGGCGAGGGCGCCGATCCCGAGATGGCCGACGTCGCTGCGACGCAGCGCCAGGGCCCCGCCGCGGGTCGCGGCGCGGATCGCCTCGTCGAGGCTGAGGTGCATCTGCAGCACGGCGGTGCCGACGCAGAAGCTCATCGAGCTCGTGTAGCTCGTGCCGGGGTTGCAGTTCGAGGCGATCGCGAGGGCGGCACCGGCGTCGAGCAGCGCGCGGGCCGGGGCGAGCGGGGCTCGGGTCGAGAGATCGCAGGCGGGCAGCACCGTCGCGACCGTCGGCCCCGCATCGACCGCCAGGAGGCCGGGCCCCTCCCCGTCGGCGGTGGGCCGGGAGACGGTCGCGACGAGCGCCTCGACGTCGTCGGCCGAGAGGTGGTTGAGATGGTCGACGCTCGCGGCGCCGAGCTCGACGGCGAGCACGACGCCGCCGCTGCGGCCCAGCTGGTGGCCGTGGACGCGCAGGCCGAGGCCCGCAGCGGCGCCGGCGCGCAACACCCGCTCGGACTGCTCGGGGGTGAAGGCGCCCTCCTCGCAGAAGACGTCGATCCAGCGCACGTGCGGGGCGACCGCCGTGAGCATCTCGCCGGCGACGAGGTCGACGTACTCCTCGGCACCCGGGCGGCCTTCCTGCCCGTCGTACTCCCCCGGCACCAGGTGCGCGCCGAGGAAGGTGACCTCGTCGAGCTCCCCGCACTTCGCGAGGGCGGCGAGGAGGCGGGCGGCCCGCGCCTCGTCGGCGACGGTGAGGCCGTAGCCGGTCTTCGTCTCCATCGTGGTCGTGCCGCCCGCGGCGGCCTCGGCGAGCCGGGCGCGCACGAGGCGGCGCAGCCGCTCGTCGGACGCCTCCCGCGTCGCCGCGGTGGTCACGCCGATGCCACCCGCCGCGTAGGACTGCCCCGCCATCCGGGCCTCGAACTCGGCGGCGCGGTCCCCGTCGAAGACCAGGTGGGAGTGGGAGTCCACCCAGCCGGGCAGCACGGCGCGGCCGCCGAGATCCTCGGCCGCATCGGCGGGCGGCGCCTCGGCCTCGGGGCCGGTCCAGGCGATGCGGCCGTCCTCGATCACGACGGCGGCGTCGTGGAGCACCTGCTCCTCGGTGACCCGCCCGGGGCGCGCGGGGTCGTCGAGGGCGGGATCGAGGGTCCACAGCTCGGAGATGCCGGTGAGCAGCATCGAGGTCGGGGCGGCCATCGGCGTGCTCCTCAGTCCCGTCGGGTGGGGGTCATCGGGATGCGCACGCCGCGCTCGTGGGCGACCTGGTCGGCGCGCGAGTAGCCGGCGTCGACGTGGCGGATGACGCCCATCGCCGGGTCGTTGGTGAGCAGGCGCTCGAGCTTGCGCCGGGCGAGGTCGGTGCCGTCGGCGAGGCCCACCTGGCCGGCGTGGATCGAGCGGCCGATGCCGACGCCGCCGCCGTGGTGGATCGACACCCAGGTCGCGCCGGAGCTGGTGGCCGTGAGGGCGTTCAGCAGCGGCCAGTCGGCGATCGCGTCGGAGCCGTCGAGCATCGCCTCGGTCTCCCGGTAGGGGGAGGCGACGGAGCCGGAGTCGAGGTGGTCGCGGCCGATGACGATGGGGGCCTTGACCTTCCCCTCGCGGACGAGGTCGTTGAAGAGCATCCCTGCCTGGTGGCGCTCGCCGTAGCCGAGCCAGCAGATGCGGGCGGGCAGGCCCTCGAACTCGACGTGCTCGCCGGCCGCGTCGAGCCAGCGGTGCAGGTGCTCGTTCTCGGGGAAGAGCTCCTTGAGCGCGGCGTCGGTGACGGCGATGTCCTCGGGGTCGCCGGACAGCGCGACCCAGCGGAACGGGCCGAGGCCCTCGCAGAACAGCGGGCGGATGTAGGCGGGGACGAAGCCGGGGAAGGCGAAGGCGCGGTCGTAGCCGGCGTGGCGGGCCTCGTCGCGGATCGAGTTGCCGTAGTCGAACACCTCGGCGCCGGCGTCCTGGAACTCGACCATGGCCTGGACCTGGCGGGCCATGGCCTCGCGGGACTTCTTGGTGAACCCCTCGGGATCCGCGTCGGCCTCGCGCTGCCAGTCCTCGACGGAGATCTCGGAGGGGAGGTAGCTCAGCGGGTCGTGGGCGGAGGTCTGGTCGGTGACCACGTCGATCTGCAGGTCACCGGCGCGGTGGCGCTCGAGCAGGGCGGGGAAGACGTCCGCCGCGTTGCCGACGATGCCGATGGAGACCCCGCGCTTCTCGGCCTTGGCGGCGTTCGCGCGGGCGATGGCGTCCTCGAGGTCGTCGGCGATCTCGGTGAGATAGCGCTTGGCGACGCGGCGCTCGAGGCGGGAGCGGTCCACGTCCACGATCAGGCACACGCCGTCGTTGAGGGTGACGGCGAGGGGCTGCGCGCCGCCCATGCCGCCGCAACCGCCGGTCAGGGTGATGGTCCCGGCCAGGGTGCCGCCGAAGCGCTTCTGCGCCACGGCCGCGAAGGTCTCGAAGGTGCCCTGGAGGATGCCCTGGGTGGCGATGTAGATCCAGGAGCCCGCGGTCATCTGGCCGTACATCATGAGGCCCTCGGCCTCGAGCTTGCGGAACTCGGGCCAGGTCGCCCAGTCGCCGACGAGGTTGGAGTTCGCGAGCAGCACGCGCGGGGCCCACTCGTTCGTGCGCAGCACGCCGACGGGCTTGCCGGACTGGACCAGCAGGGTCTCGTCGTCCTCGAGGTCCTTGAGGGTGTCGACGATCGCGTCGAAGGCCTCCCAGGAGCGGGCGGCGCGGCCGGTCCCGCCGTAGACCACCAGGTCATCGGGGCGCTCGGCGACCTCGGGGTCGAGGTTGTTCATGAGCATGCGCAGCGGCGCCTCGGTCTGCCAGGACTTGGCGGAGAGGGCGGTGCCGCGGTCGGCACGGACGGGGCGGGCTCCGGGGAGGGACATCGTCGGCTCCTTCGTCGAGAGCGGTCTCGGGGTTCTCCCCAGGACACCACCGCCCCCGGGTCCGGGTCGAGAGGCCGGATCGCGGCGCTGTCCGGGATACCGGACTGGCGATACCCGAGCTCAAGTACACGCGCACTCCCACGCCGACGCCGACGCGGACGCCGACGCGGACGCGGACGCGGACATTACTCGCGAGTCATGTGCATCTCTGTTCCGTGGAGGGAACACAGGCGCACATGACCGATCGGTCACCGGCGAGGTGGGCGGGGCGGGAGGGTGGGGGCTGGGCGAGCGGCGTGGGGTCAGCGCGGGGGCGCTCCGGCCCGCCCACCGAGGCGCCGCGTGATCTCCTCCGCGCCGCGACGCACCGAGGCGGCGAGGCGCTCGCGCTCGGCCGGGCCGACGCGGGCCTCGACGAAGGTCAGCGCCACGGCGGCGGCGGGCCAGCCGGCATGGTCCCGCACGACGGCGGCGACCGAGCCCATCTCGTCGCTGACCTCCCCGGACTCCCTCGCGACCCCGTCGGCCCGCACGGCCGTCAGCACCTCCCGCAGCGCCTTGGGGGTGGAGGGGCCGGGAGCGTCGGTGCGGGCGGCGAAGTCGGCCGCGGTGCCGTAGAGGGCGCGCAGCTGCGCGGCGGGAAGGTGGGCCAGGATCGCGCGGCCGCTCGCCGTGAGATGGGCGGGGATCCGCACGCCGACGTCGGTGACGAGGCTCGGCCGGTTCCGGGCGCGCTCCTCGACGACGTAGAGCACGTCCCGGCCGTGCAGCACCGCGAGGTGCCCGCTCTCCCCCACTTCGTCGACCATCGCCTCGACGACCCGTCGGCCGATCCGGGCCAGCGGCTCCTGGCGCAGATAGGCGCCGGAGAGCTCGTGCGCGGCCGGCCCCAGCCCGTACAGCCGCTCCTGCTCGAGGTGCAGGACGTACCCGTGTTCGACGAGGGTCGCGAGCAGGTCGTAGGTGCGGGAACGGGGCAGGTCCAACTGCTGCGCGATCCGCGCGGCGGGCACCGGGGCGCGCCGCGAGGCGAGGAACGTCAGCAGGCGCAGCGTCGCGTCGGCCGCGGGGACTTTCGGGGAGGTCATGGTGGGCGCCACTATGACACCCCGGCGGCACGGGGTCGGCCCCGACCTGAGCCCTCCTGCTCCCGCTCGCGCCGCTGGGCCTGCCTCTCCGCCGTGGACAGCTCCCAGGTGCGCACCAGGCGCGGGAGAGTGAGGATGACGAGCCCGCCGACCATGTTCAGCGGGATCACCCAGCTGAACCAGACCAGCCACTCGAGGTAGGTGGTCGGATCGCCCGCATGCATCGACGCGAAGACCACGACCGAGCCGAGGGCGCCGTGCAGCATCCCGAGGCCCACCACCAGCAGCCCGGAGATGAGCGCGTTCGCGAGCGTCGCGATGCCCTCGTTCGAGCCCTGGCTCATCCGGGTCACGAGGGTGATCGTGAAGCCGGCGAGCACGGCGAGCGCCCCGGTCTCGAGGGTCAGACCGGGGTCGAGATAGCTCGCGGTGGTCTCGCGCAGCACGTCCTCGAAGCGGGGGAACGCCGCGATCACCACCCAGGTGAAGGCCCATCCGCCCACCAGGTTCGTGACGAGGGTGACCGCCCACAGTCGCAGCAGCTGCGGCCAGGTGCCGTGCCCGGCCATGATCGCGTTGATGGGAACGAGGAACTCCTCGGTGAACAGCTCCGAGTGCGCGAGCCGCAACGCGTAGAGACCGATACCGAAGGCGAGCCCGCCGAGCAGCTTGGAGCCGGTCGCGTCGACCACCGCGAGCATCGCCAGCAGGCCCAGGCCCACGTCGATCCCGCCGAAGAGCCCGGTGACCACGAGCGCGCGCCAGGTGCGGTTCAGCCGGTCCGCGCCCTCGGTGACGGTGTTCTCGAACTCCTCGACGAGGGCGTCCTCGACGGCATGGTCGCGCTCGCCCAGGCGTCGGCGCTCCGCCGCCTCGTCGTCGTCGGCCGGTTGCTCGGCGGCCTCAGGCTGCTCGTCCGCTCCCGACTTCTCGGCGGCCTCCGACGGCTCGGTCGCCTCCGGCTGCCCGGACTCCGCCGGCCCCTTGTTCTCCGACGTCTCCGCGGTCCCTGCCATGGTGCCTCCTCGTCGTCATGTGGTCGCGGTCCGGATTGGACGACGCCGGGCACCGGCGGCCGGCGCCGGGCCCGTGCTCGTGCCCGGTCCGTCCCGGCGAGACCGTGCCCGGTCCGTCCCGGCGAGACCGTGCCCGGTCCGTCCGGAGGGCCGGACGCTGGACGCCGACCGGCGGATCCGCGCCCCGCTCCCGGTGCCATGATGGGCTGAACCTACCCCCTGCCGACGTGATCAGGAGGCATCGATGACGAGCTCCCCCGCCCCGACGACCGAGTGGACCGGACGACACGACGGCGACGGCCCCCAGCACGCCCGCTGGCACCAGGCGGTGCGGATCGTCGGAGCCGGGACCGGCAGCGCGACGACGGGTGCCGCGACCACGGACGGCGCGCCGGCCCCCGCGAGCTCCGGCGCCGCAGCCGTCGATGCCGCGGCGCCCGGAGCCACGGCTCCCGAGAGGGCACCGGATCCCGCCGCCGATCACGTGGCGCTGCTGGGCTTCCGCACCGATGAGGGGGTGCGCCGCAACCGCGGCCGCGTCGGGGCGGCCGACGGTCCCGCGGTGCTGCGCCGGGCGCTCGCCCCGATGGCGCTGCACGGCCCGCTCGCCCACGGCGAGGTGGAGCTGCACGACCTCGGCGACGCCGCGACCGTCGGCGAGGACCTCGAGGCCGGGCAGACCGCGGCCGCGGCGCTGACCGCGCACGGCCTGGACCGGGCGGGCTCCCGTCTGACCGTGGTGCTCGGCGGCGGGCACGAGACCGCGTGGTCCTCATACCGGGGGCTGATGGACTCGGGCATCGGCCCGCACGCCGGCCGGCGCTGGGGCGTGCTGAACCTCGATGCGCACTTCGACCTGCGCGAGGAGCCGCGCCCCACCTCCGGCACGCCCTTCGCGCAGATGGCCGCCGCCGAGCGGGCCGCTGGACGGGACCTGCACTACGCGGTCCTGGGGATCGCCGAGCCCTCGAACACGGGCACCCTGTTCGCGCGGGCCCGTGAGCTGGGCGTCCGCTGGTGGACGGACGAGCAGTGCCTCGCCGCGGGCGCCGAGGGGATCACCCGGTTCGTCGAGGACTTCGCCGCGGAGCTGGATGTCCTCTACCTGACCATCGACCTCGACGTGCTGCCCGCCGCGGTCGCCCCGGGGGTCTCGGCCCCCGCGGGCCTCGGGGTGCCGCTGCCGCTGATCGCCGCGGCCGTGCGCGCCGCGGCCGGCTCCGGGAAGCTCGCCCTGCTGGACGTGGTCGAGCTGAACCCGTCCCTCGACGTCGACTCGCGCACCGCCCGCACCGCCGCCCGGCTCATCGACGACGCGGTGCGCACGGTGACCGGCGCGCAGGCCTGACCCCCCCCCCCGCGCACTCCCCCCGCGCACCGCCCGCGCGCACTCCCCCCGCGCACCGCCCGCGCGCACCCTCCGCGCGCACCGGATCCGGGTCGCGATGGTCAGGTACGGGCGCAGGGCGTTCCAGTACGGCTATATAGCCGTAGTGGAACGCCACACGCCACTAGTCGACCATCCCTTCCCGCACACCCGCACCCCCACTGCCCACAGCCGGACCCGCCTTGCCCCCCGCGCCCCCACCACCGGCAGGCTGCCACCCCGCGTGGACCAGCTGGAAGAGGCGGCAGTCCGCCCACTTCCCGCCGAGGCGGAGATAGTCCCTGGCCAGGCCGTACTCGGCGAAGCCGCACTTCTCGAGCACCCGCACGGAGGCGTCGTTGCCCACCTGCACCTCCGCCTGCAGCCGATGCAGGCCGAGACCACCGAAGGCCACGGCGAGCGCGGCGCGCACCGCATGGGTCGCGATGCCGCGGCCGGCCTCCTCGTGGTCGACCCAGTAGCCGAGCGAGGCGGACTCGAAGGCGCCGCGGATGATCCCGGAGAGGGTCAGGCGGCCGACCAGTCGCGAGGTGCCGCCCTCGAGCACCCGTATCCCCAGCGGCAGCCCGAGCCCGGCGTCGGCGGCGGCGAGAGCCTGGGCGATCGCCTCCCGCTGTCCCGCCTCGGTGAACCATTCCGCGGGCTGCACCGGGGCGCCGACGAGCAGCCGCTCCCGATTCCGGGTCTCCAGAGCGAGCAGCGCGGGGGCGTCGGACGAGGCGAGGAGTGCGAGGTCGACTTGATCCCGACGGAACGGCGTGTGCGGCATGACCAGCACTCTCGCACAGGTCGACGGTCGGCGAGCCCCCTGCCCGCGAGCACCCGTCGGCGTAGACTCGACCCTCCCGCGCCCCAGGAGCCGCCATGTCCGCCGCGTCCCCCGACCGTCACCACTCCGCGCTGCTGGACCCCGCCTCCCCGGCGATGGGCGAGCGGTTGGTGGATGCCTGGCGCACCGGCACCCTGGTGATGCCGCTGCGGGACGACTCCTCTCCCGTGCGCCTGCCCGGGTTACATAAGTCGGTGCTGCCGCCGACGCTGTCGGGCCCGGCGCGGGTGACGCTCGCGGGCGTCGGCGAGCGCTTCGCCGCCTGGAGGGTCTCGCCGCAGGAGAACGCACCGGTCATCGTGCGGATCCCGCATGTCGCGCCGGACGAGCTGCACCAGGATCTGGCGCATGAGATCGCCGCGCTGACCCTGATCCCGCCCGAGGTGGGGCCGGATCCGATCGCCTTCCACGACGATCCCGCGACCAGCCCCATCGGGCACCCCTATGTCGTCACCACGGACGTGCCCGGCACCGCCGCGGCCCCGGCGGCGTGGACCTCGGCCCATCTCGCCGCCCACGCCGAGCTCCTCGCCCGCCTGCACTCCGTACCCGCACCCGGTCGCGGCCCCGTCACCCTCGGCGCGCACCCGTGGGCCGCCGTGCCGTCGGGCCCGCCCTCGCTGCTGACCGAGGTGGAGGGCGAGATCGCCGCGTGGCGGGCGCTGCACGGCCAGGTCATCGCCGCGCACGGCCTCGACCGGTTCCTCGACGCGGCGCACGAGCGGGTCGCCGCGGTCGAGCCGCAGATCGCGGGGCTCGACGGCTTCGTCCTCGCGCACGGCGACCTGTGCGCGACGAACATCCTGTGGGAGCGGACCGAGGACGACGCGGGCGGATGGCGCGTGCGCTGCATCGACCTCGAGTGGGCGCAGGGCGACGATCCCGCCCGCGACCTGGCGATCATCGGCGGCGCCGTGCACGGCGGGCCCTGGTACGTGCCGCTCGAGGAGGAGGCGGTGGACGCCTTCATCGGCGCCTATGCGCGCGCCCGCGCCGAGCACGGCGAGGTGCCGGGGTCCGCGGCCGACGTCGGCGCGCTGCGCGAGCGGATGCGCGCCTGGACCGCATATGAGCGCACCGCGATGCTCGTCCACGTCGCGTCCCGCGCGACGACCCGCACCTCGCACCGACGGGTGCTGCCGATCCTGCGGGGCACGCTCGCCGCGGAGCTGGGCATCGCGGACGGCTGAGCCGTCGTCGCCCGTCGACCGCGCTGCCCCCACCGCGGCCTGCACGGCTGGCCCTCCCCCGGTCCCCGATGCCACGGTGGCCCCATGGACGACTTCGTCAAGAGATCACCGAACGCCCCCGCCGGGTACGCCGCCGCCGAGGCCGCGGGACTGCGCTGGCTGGCCGAACCGCGCGCCGTTCCCGTCGTCGAGGTGCTCGAGGAGGGGAAGGACGAGCTGCGGCTGGTGCGGCTCGAGTCCGTCGAGCCCACGGCCGACGCCGCCCGGGAGCTGGGCCGGGGCCTCGCGCGGCTGCACGACGCGGGAGCGCCCGGCTTCGGCTGGGTCCCGGCAGAGCCGGCGTTCTTCGGGCCGCTCGAGAAGCCCTTCCCCGTCGAGACCCGCGCCTGGGACGACTTCCCCGACTTCTGGGCCGAAGGCCGGCTGCGCCCCCTCGCCGACAAAGTGGGGCGCGTGCTCGGCGCGGACGGCCACGACACCGTCGATGAGGCGATCGACGTGATCGCCGACGGCGCCTTCGACGGGATCAGCGGCCAGGGCGCCGAGCAACCCGCGCGCGTGCACGGCGACCTGTGGTCGGGGAACGTGCTGTGGACGGCGGCCGGCGCGACCCTCATCGACCCCGCCGCGCACGGCGGCCACCGTCTCGAGGACCTCGCGCTGCTGTCCCTGTTCGGCGCCCCCTTCCTCGAGGAGATCTTCGCGGGCTACACCGCCGAGCATCCGCTGCCGGGCGACTGGGAGCAGGACCTCCCCGCGCACCTCTTCTTCGCCCTGCTCGCCCACGTGCACCTCTTCGGCGAGGCCTATGCGGACCAGACCGTCGGCACCGCCGAGGTGATCATCGCCCGGGCGGACGCACTGGGGTTCTGAGCCCGGGACGGCCGACGCCCCCGTCCAGCACCCCTCGGCGACCGCGCGTCGTACCCCGCCACAGAAGTCCTCGGCATCCTGTCCCACCCAGGTCACCGCGTCGGCGGCCGGGACGAGCCCGTCGAGCAGGTCTCGCAGCCGCTCCGCCTCGCGGCCGTGGTCGCCCCCGCGCTCCCTGAGCTGATCGGTGTCCGCCCCCAGGAACATCGCGCTCACGCCCCGTCCCCGGCCTGCTCGGTCACGGTCACTACGATGTCCCGCTGCCGGTCGGTCCGGACCCGTCGGCCGTCCGCTGCGGGCCCACGACCTCCTCGAGCAGGATCAGGTGCCTGTCGCCGAGCGCGGCGGGCCCGAGGGGGTCGCCCCGGGCACCACGACGGTGCGGGTCCTCTACGGCACCCGCGCGGAGATCGAGGAAGGGTGCGACCAGGACCAGGGCACCCGGCAGGCACCGGTGGACCCGGTGGAGATCACGGTGACGGTGCGCTGAGGCCCCTCGAGCGCCAGCGCCGGGCGCGCCGGCTGATCCGGCTCCGCCCTCGACGTCCGGGCGGACGTCGCGGGCGGGAGCGGGTCAGGCGCCGGGGTCAGTGCCCGTGGCCCTCGTGGTCCTCGTCGGGCTCGCCCTCGGAGGAGCCGCCCACCTCGTACTCGCCCGAGGCGGTGCCGGTGGTCACCTGGATCTCGTGGGGCACGACGGGCAGGTCGAGGGTCCGGTAGAGCTCGCCGCTCGCGACGTCGACCATGCTGAGCGTCTGCGCAGCGGGGTCGACCACAAAGGCGGTGCCGTCGGCGACGGCGAGCATCGGGCCGGCCTCCTGCCACTCGGCGGGCTCCTCCCACGGCTCGACCACGGGCACCTCGTGGAGCATCTCGCCGGTCTCGGGGTCGAGGACGTTCAGCTCACCGTCATAGGTGAGGACGAGCGCTTCGCCGTCCGGGCCGCGGTCGAGGCTGCGGAACCAGTAGGACGAGCCCAGGTCGACGATCTGCTGGGTCGCGTCGCGAGTGTCGATGAGCGCGATCGAGGTGGGGTGCTCGGTGCCGCCCGCCGGCTCGGCCTCGACCTTGTTGTCGGCGAGGACGATCGGGGAGTCCTCGTGGCCCGTCTGATTGCCGGAGCGCTGGTAGTCGGTGTCGACGGCGACCTTGTGGAACTCTCCGTCGCGGTAGATCACGGAGCCGTTCTCGCAGCCGAGGGAGATGACGTCCCCGGAGTCGGTGGGCTGAGCGGCGGCCTCACCGTGGACCCCCGGGCAGTCGTCGGTCTGGGCGGTGACGTTCCCGTCGGCGTCGAGGACCTGCACGGTGCTGCGGGCGTCCTCGGTGCCCTGGGTGGTGAGCAGTCCGCCGCCGGCGAGGGGGACCGCGACGCCGTGGTGCGGGGCGTCGGTCGCGAGCTCCTCGAGGATGCCGAGCTCGCCGTCGGCGAGGGAGGTGGGATCGATCACGGTGATCGCGCCGGTGCCGTCGGCGAAGATCGCGGTGCGGTCGCCGTGGGGGACGACGTGGCCGGGGTGCGGGGCGTCGACGGCCATCTCAGTGAGGGCGGGCGACTGCGTGTAGTAGTGGTTGTGATCGCCATGGGGCTGGACCAGGAGACCGGTGTCGTACATGGTCACGGCATCGGAGGCGCTGACGGCGACGTGGCGGCCGTCGCCGGCGGGGTTCAGGCGCACATAGCCCTCGAGCGGGGTCTCGTTCAGGACGGTCCCGTCGGTCGAGTCGAGGGTGAGGACGCCGCCGTCGTAGGCGAGGACGATGCGGGGGCTCAGGGCGCCGACCTCGGTGCGGTCCGAGCTGGAGCCGGATCCGGACTCGGTGGCGGTCCCGGAGCCGGCGTCGGACGCGCCGGAGCCCGTGCCGGTCCCGGCGCCCGCGCAGGCGGAGAGGGCGAGCACGCCCGCGCCGAGGAGGGCGACCGCGCGTCGCTTCATGACAATGCTTCTCATCAGGTGCATGCCAGGAAGCTATCAGCGAATGAGAATCTTTCCCACTTAGGGGGATGTGGGCTGGGTCACTCATGGGGCCGGGCGGCCGACCGCCCCGGGGCGCGGCTCGACGCGCCCCCACGCGCCCCTCAACACACCGAGTGCTGCATCCGGGCGGCTACGACAGTGTCATAGCGGTCCAGATGCAGCACTCGATGGAGAGCGACCTCCGCGCCGAGTCGGCTCAGATGACGCCGAAGGCGATCATCGCGTCGGCCACCTTGCGGAAGCCGGCCACGTTCGCACCCACCACGTAGTCGCCCGGGCGGCCGAGCTCCTCGGCGGTCTCGAGGCAGGTGGCGTGGATGTTCTTCATGATCTGCGTGAGGCGCTCCTCGGTGTGCTCGAAGCTCCACGCATCGCGGCTCGCGTTCTGCTGCATCTCGAGCGCGCTGGTCGCCACGCCGCCCGCGTTCGCGGCCTTGCCGGGGCCGAAGGCAGTGCCGGCCTCGCGGAACACGGTCACGGCCTCCGGGGTGCAGGGCATGTTCGCACCCTCGGAGACCGCCTCGACGCCGTTCTTCACGAGGGTCCGCGCATCGGCCTCGGAGAGCTCGTTCTGGGTGGCGCTGGGCAGGGCGATCGCGGCCGGGACGTCCCACACGCTGCCGCCCTGCACGAAGCGGGCGCCGTTGCCGCGGCGGTCCGCGTACTCGTGGATGCGGCCGCGCTCGACCTCCTTGATCTGCTGGAGCAGCTGCAGGTCGATGCCGTTCTCGTCGACCACGTAGCCGGAGGAGTCCGACGCCGAGATCGGCACGCCGCCGAGCTGCTGCGCCTTCTCGATCGCGTAGAGCGCGACGTTGCCGGAGCCGGAGACCACCACGCGCTTGCCGTCGAAGCCGGAGCCGCGGGCCTTCAGCATCTCGTCGGCGAAGATCGCCGCGCCGTAGCCCGTGGCCTCCTTGCGCACCAGGGAGCCGCCCCAGTCCAGGCCCTTGCCCGTGAGGACGCCCGCCTCGTAGCGATTGGTGAGGCGCTTGTACTGGCCGAAGAGGAAGCCGATCTCGCGGGCGCCCACGCCGATGTCACCGGCGGGGACGTCGGTGTACTCGCCCATGTGGCGATGCAGCTCGGTCATGAAGGACTGGCAGAAGCGCATGACCTCGCCATCGCTGCGACCGTGCGGGTCGAAGTCGGAGCCGCCCTTGCCGCCGCCGATGGGCAGGCCGGTGAGCGAGTTCTTGAAGATCTGCTCGAAGCCGAGGAACTTCACGATGCCGAGGTTCACGCTCGGGTGGAAGCGCAGGCCGCCCTTGTAGGGGCCGAGGGCCGAGTTGTACTCGACGCGGAAGCCGCGGTTGACCTGGGTGACTCCCTGGTCGTCGACCCACGGGACGCGGAAGATGATCTGCCGCTCGGGCTCGCACATCCGCATCAGGATGCCGTGCTCCTGGTACTCGGGGTGACGGTCCTGGATGAGCTCGAGGGACTCGAACACCTCCCGGACTGCCTGGTGGAACTCCGGCTCGCCAGCGTTACGGCGGAGGACCTGGTCGTAGGTGCCCTGGAGCGTCGAGTCGAGCATCGCAGTCCTTTCAGGGGCCCGAGGGGCCCGAAATCGCGGGGCCCTCGGGAATCGGAGGGCGGAGCGGGGTCAGCGTACGCGCGCCGTGCGCGCGGAGCACGGGGTGTTCGGAGGGCGGTCGGCGTGAGGTGCGCGCAGAGCGGCGGGCGGCCGACGGGGACCCCGTCGGCCGGGGCGATCGTCGGCCCGCACCCACCGGCACTCAACCGTCGGCCCCGCCGTCCTCGTCCGGGCTGAAGACCTCTTCGATGCGCACCCCGAAGAGTCGGGCGATCGCGAAGGCGAGCGGGAGGGAGGGGTCGTACTTGTCGTTCTCGATCGCGATGACCGTCTGCCGGGAGACGCCGAGCTCCTTGCCCAGCTCCGCCTGCGACCAGCGGCGCTCGGTGCGGCGGGCCTTGATGTCGTTGCGCATGGCGGGGCTCCTCAGCGGTAGCGGACGGCGGAGAGGGCGGTGCCGATCAGCCATCCGAGCATGAGGATGGAGAAGGCGAAGATCCAGTTGATCTCCGGCAGGCCGAAGAACTGCAGGGCGCCGACGATCAAGATCAACGGCGTGGCGATCACGAAGGCGAAGAGCACCGCCTCGGCGATCTTGCGCCGCTCGAACTCGTCACCGCTGCGATACATGGCGATGTTCGCGATCGCCATCAGCGCGATCCCGGGGACGGAGAGGACGAGCGCCGGCAGCCAGAGCGGCAGACCGATCGTGACGCCGAGCGGGCTGAACGCGAGGCCGAGGGCGTAGAGCAGGACGCCGGTGAGGAAGCGGTGGAGTTCATGCTTCGAAGGGAAGGAGTCCTTGACATCTCTGTCAAGCGATCTTGACAGATTTAGTCAAGATTCCTTGACTCCGCAAGTCAAGGGGCCTTGACCTGCAGCTGGGTCGGCGCCCCGTCGGCGCCGCGTCCACGCCGAGTGCTGCATCTGAGCCGCCACGCGTGGCCCCAAACGGTCCAGATGCAGCACTCGGCGAGATCGGTCCGGATGGGCAGGCCCCGACACGGTCCAGACGCAGCACTCGGTGAGATCGGCCCCGTCGGCGCGGCTCACCGCCCCCGTCGACCGGACCCGGCCCGTCAGCCGGCGAGCTCCTCGCGCACCCAGGCCGGGTCGTCGGACGTGATCGTATCGGCGCCGCAGGCCAGGGCGACGGTGAGCTGATCCTCCGTGTTGATCGTCCACGGGTTCAGCCGCAGCCCCGCCTCGTGCACCGCGCGGGCGGCCGCGAGGGAGAGGCCGTCGATCGCGGGGCCGAGCCCGGAGGCACCGATCTCGCGGGCGGTCCGGATCGCCGCCTCGTCGACGACGCCCACCAGGTAGCTGACCGGCACCCCGGCGGTGCGGCGGATCTCGGCGAGCGCCTCGGGGTGGAAGGAGATCACGGTCGAGGCGGCCGCCGGTGAGCCCTCGGGCAGCGCGCGCAGCAGAGTGGCCACGGCCGACGCCGCCGCAGCGGCCTTGACCTCGATGAACACCGGCACCGTGGTGAGCGCGAGCAGCTCCTCGAGGCTCGGCACCTTCTCCCCGCCCTCGAGCAGGACCTCGTCGAGCTCGGCGCGGGTGAGCTCGCCGATCGCCCCGGTGCGGCGCGGGGAGTCCGCGGCGGCGGTGCGGTCGATCGTCTCGTCGTGCATCACCACGACGTGCCCGTCGGCGCTCAGGTGCACGTCACACTCGAGCAGCTCGGCGCCGTCGGCGAGGGCGCGTCGGAAGGCGGCGAGGGTGTTCTCGGGGGCGTGGGCGGGCGCTCCGCGATGGCCGACGACGAGCGGTGCCGGGGCGGCGGCGGGGACGGTCACGGTGCCTCCTGAGGGGCGAGGGGATCGGGGCCGACGATAGCGCGGGCCCACACGGGATCGTCCACGGTGAGCGTGTCGCAGCCGAGCTCGAGGGCGCGCTCGAGCTCGACGTCGGTGCGGGCGGTCCACAGGTTCAGCAGCACCCCGTGCTCGAGGCACCAGGCGACGTCCGCGGCGCGGGCGTCGGCGATGCGCACCCCGATCTGGGCGACCTCGAGCTGCTGCGCCGCCGTGAGGAACTCCGGGGAGGTGGCGGTGGTGGTGAGCAGGCGCGGGATCTCCGGCGCCAGCTCGCGCGCGGTCCGGAGTGCCTCCGCGTGGAAGGAGATGATCCAGGCCGGCGCCGTCCCCGGGTCCGCGAAGGCCGCGGCGCCGAAGCGTTCGCGGAGGATGCGGACCACGAGTCCGGCCGCGGCCGGGGCCTTGAGCTCGACCAGCAGCGGCACCACGGTGCCGTCGGGCCGTCGGGCGGCGTCGAGCACCGCGGCGAGGTCGGGCACGCCCTCCCCCTGCCCTACGAGCACCCGGTCGATCTGGGCGCGGGTGAGCTCGGCGACGGCGCCGGTGCGCAGCGGGGAGTCCCGCTGCGCGGTGCGGTCCAGCGTCGCGTCGTGGAGGACCACGTCGTGGCCGTCGGCGCTGAGGTGGACGTCGCACTCGAGCAGCGCCACCCCTTCCGTCACGCCGCGGCGGAAGGAGCGCACCGTGTTCTCCGGGTCCAGGGCCGCCGCGCCGCGGTGGCCCACCAGGGCGGGCCGTGCGGGCATCACGGCCCGGGGACGGCCGCGCTGCCCGGGCGCCGGAGCGGTCACTTCCAGCCCTCGAAGGCGATCGCCTCGATGTCCTCGCGGTTCTCGTCGAGGATGTCCTGGAGCTTCGTGGCGGCGGCGCTGAGGGCGTCCTCCGCGGAGGTGCCGTCGCCGTAGACCTTGGTCTGGGCGGAGGAGATCTCGGTGACGGCCGCCTGGAACCAGTTGGTGTAGTCGGCGGTGCGGGCGTTCTCGAGCTGTGCGAGGGCGACCCCGTAGTTGGGGTTCTTCGCGACGAGGTCCTTCACGGTGGAGGTCTCCGCCGCGGCCTGGACGATCGGCACGTAGCCCGTCGCGGCATGCCAGATGGCGGACTGCTCCGGCTGCGCGAGGAAGCGGAAGAACTGGGCGGCGGCGTCCTGGCGGTCCTTCGAGTCGCCACGCACCACGGACAGGCCCGAGCCGCCCGTGGGGACGGCCTTCTCCTGGCCCTCCTTGGCGAGCATGAACGCGGTGCCCACCTCGAAGACCCCCTCGGTGGCGGCGGTGGTGCCGGTGAGGCTCGCGGTCGAGCCGCGCATGCCCGCGGAGATGCCCGAGGTGAAGTCGGTGCCCGCGGCCTGCGCGAGGTAGCCGAACTTGTCCTCGTGGATGAACTTCCGCTGCCACTCGAGCCACTCGAGGCCCGGGTCGTCGGCGATGGTGACGGCGAAGTCCTGGTTCGCGTTCGCGCCGCCGAAGCCCCAGATGTCGGCCTGGCCGTGCCACGCGTCGTCGGCGGTGAAGGCGAGGGCGGCGAGCGGACGGCCGTCGACCTGGATCTTCGCGAGCTCGGGGCCGAAGGCCGCGAGGTCCTCCCAGGTGGAGGGGCCCTCCTCGGGCAGGCCCGCCTCGAGGTAGCGGGTCTTGTTGAAGTAGAACAGCGGCGTGGAGCGGGCGAAGGGCACGACGTAGGTCTTCCCGTCGGCCTTGCCCTCGGCGACGTAGTTCTGCAGGTAGACGTCGAGGCTCCACTCGTCGTCGAAGTAGTCGTCGAGCGGCGCGAGGGCGCCGGAGAAGTAGAACTGGAGCCACTGCATCTCGGGGAAGCAGACGATGTCCGGGACGGCGCGGGCCTGCAGGGCGGCGGTGAACTTCTGGTTCAGCTCCGCGTAGCCGCCGACGGACTCGGCGACGACGACCACGTCCTCCTGCGACTCGTTGAACTCGGTGATCATGCCGGAGAGCGCCTCGAAGGCGCCGCCGGTCCACGGCGCCCAGAACAGCACCGCGGTGCGGTCCTCGTAGCCGGCGGGGATCTTGAGGTCGGCCTGGGCGAAGCCGTCGCGGACGGGTCCGTCGGAGGCGTCGCCGCCGCCGTTGGGGGCACCGCAGGCGGCGAGGCCGGTGCCGGCGGCGCCCAGGGCGAGGGCGGCGAGCATCCGGCGGCGGGACAGGGGGCTGAGGTGGCTGAACGAGGACATGGGGGTCTCCTGGGATGGGGTGGGGTGAGAGGTCATTTGAGGGCGCCGGCGGCGAGGCCGCCGATGATGCGCTTCTGGGCGAGGAAGAAGAGGAGGAGCATCGGCAGGGACACGAACAGCGCGCCGGCCATGATCGAGCCCCAGTTGGAGTAGCCCTCCTGGGTGCGCAGGAACAGCAGGCCGATGGGCAGCGTGCGCATGTCCGCGGTGCTGGTGACGATCAGCGGCCACACGTACTCGTTCCACTTCCCGACCATCACGATGAGCGTGCAGGTGAGGATCATCGGGGCGGAGAGCGGGACGACGATCGTGAGCATGCGGCGAAGGTGGCCGGCCCCGTCGATCTCCGCTGCTTGGAGGATGTCGCGGTCGATCCCGCGCATCGACTGGTACAGCAGGAACATGGCGAAGGCGCTCGCGATGCCCGGCAGGATCAGCCCCTGGTAGGAGTTCAGCCAGCCCAGGTTCGCCACGGTGATGTAGTTGACGATCAGGGTCACGTGGCCGGGCAACATGAGCGAGGCGATGATCAGGCCGAACAGCACCTTCTTGAACCGGAACTCGACGAACACGAAGGCGTAGGCGCACAGGATCGCGAGGGTCACCTCGAGCGCGGTGCCGACCCCCGTGGTGATGATCGAGTTGAGGAAGAAGCGGTCGAAGGGCGCCGAGGTCCACGCCTCCACCACGTTGTCGAGGGTGAGCCGGGAGGGGATCCAGCGCAGCGGCCAGGAGTAGATGTCCGGGCGCGGCTTGAACGCCGAGGAGAACAGCCAGTACAGCGGCACCAGGAACACGGCGATGGTGGCGAGCACGCCCGCCAACAGCAGGGCCGTCTGCCAGAGCGGCCGACGGGGGCCGCGCGCGCGGCGGCGGTCGCGGCTGGCGCCGGAGCCGTCGGCGCGGCCGGCGGCATCGGTGGCACGGCCGGTGGCGTCGGCGGCGAGGGCCGCCCCGGGACCGAGGAGGTCGGCGCTCATGCGGCATCTCCCTGCTTCTGGCTGTAGCGGACCTGGACCCAGGTGATCGCGAGCAGGATCACCAGCAGCACCGTCGCGGCGGCGCTCGCCCGGCCGATGTCGAAGTTCTTGAAGGCTTCCTCGTAGACCATCCAGCTCAGCGTCGTGGAGGAGATCCCCGGGCCGCCGCTGGTCATGATCGAGATGATGTCGAAGCTCTGCGCCGCCGAGATGATCCCGGTGACGGAGAGGAAGAAGGTGATCGGGCGCAGCAGCGGCAGCGTCATGTGGCGGAACAGCGACCAGCCGGCGGCGCCGTCGAGCGCCGCCGCCTCGTACACGTCCCGGGGCAGGTCGAGGATCGCGGTGTAGCAGATGACTGTGACGAAGCCGAGGCGCTGCCAGGTGTACGCGATCGTGATCGCCCACAGGGACCAGTCCGAGGTGGTGGTCCAGTCCGGCGAGGCGAGGCCCACCTGCGAGAAGAGCCAGCGGGACAGGCCGTAGTTGGGATCGAACATGAACAGCCAGAGGATGCCGACGGCGGCCCCCGGGAGCATGTGCGGAGCGAAGGCCATGGTCTGCGCGAAGCCGGTCAGCGGCACCTTGGTGGCCAGCAGACTGCCCAGCGCCAGGCCGCCGGCGATCGAGCCGAGCACGCTCAGCGTCGTGAACAGCAGCGTGTTCAGCAGGATCTGCGCGAACTCGCCGTCGGTCGCGAGGTCGGCGTAGTTCTCGAGGCCCACGAACTCCGGGTCCGGGTCCACGAAATCCCAGTCCATGAAGCTCAGCCCGATGTTGTAGAGCGCCGGGTAGTAGGAGAATACGAGGATCGCCAGCAGGTTCGGGGCGATGAGGGCGAGGAAGAGCAGCGCTGAGCGGCGGGTGCGGCGGCGACGCTGCGGGGAACGGCGGCGGGCGGCGGCTCGGGCGGTGAGGGCCTCTCGACGGTGATCGTCGGTCGGCTCCGGCGCGTCCTGCGGCCCGGTCCGTCCCCCAGTCGACACCGATCCCGGCGCGTCCGTGTCCACGAGCGGGCTCCCAGCGGCAACGGCCCTGTCCGGTGCAGGACTGGTGCCGCGCTCGACGGGTGTGCGCCCCTCCGCGGCGGCGCGGGATCCGACGTCCATCGACATGGCTCTCCCGGGTGGATCGGGCGGCCGCTCGGAGCGGTCCGCGGGACGTGGCCGCGAGGAGCGACCGAAGCAGGTGCGCGCATCTCCTCACCGGTGATGCGCTCGGTCACCGTAGGAGCGCTCCCACCGTCCTGGCCAGCAACGACGTCCGGGATGACGGGGGAATGAACGCGGGCTGTCCCTGCAGGTGGGAGTGCTCCCACACCCCGCGGCCGCGCCGCATCGCTCCCGATTCGACGCCGCGCTCCACCTCGGCGTCGGCCGATGTTCATCCCGCTGCCGCCGAGAGTTCGCCCCCGCGGCGCGCCCGGCGGAGGTCGGCGACGACCCCCGCACCGAAGCTTCACCCGGACGTCACCCCGCTCCCCCGGTCGGCACGCCCCGGCCGGGTTACCCTGCCTCACCGGGCTCGCCGTCGTGCCCGGCCCCGCGCACCGCCCGTCGGCCCCGTCGACGCCGCCAACGCCGCCGTCACCGCCGTCGCGCCCACCCCGACCCGAGAGGCCGCCCATGACCCGCCCGCCGACGATGCTCGACGTGGCGCGCGCCGCCGGCGTCTCCCGCTCCACCGTCTCCCGGGTCTTCCAGAACGACGGCGAGCGCGTCTCCGCCGACACCCTCGTCGCCGTGCACGAGGCCGCCACCCGCCTCGGCTACGTGCACAACCTCGTCGCGAGCGGCCTCGCCCAGCGCCACGGGCGGCAGCTCGGACTGCTGGTCCGCGACGCCACCAACCCCGCCTACGGGCACTTGCTCGCCGAGACGAACCGGGCGGTCGAGCGCGCCGGGCGCACCCTCATCTCCGTCACCGCCTCCCGCCACGACTACGGCACCGCCGAGGTGACGGGGCTGCGGCGCCTGCTCGGACAGCGCGTCGCCGGAGTCTTCGTCGGCACCGGGGTGACCGCCGCCGAGGACCTCGTGGAGACCGTGACCACGGTGCCGATGATGATCCTCGGCCGGCCCAACGACCATCCGCAGATCGAGTCCGTGAGCTACGACGAGCGCGCCCACGGCCGCAGGATGGCCGAGGAGGTCGCCGCCCGCGGACATCGGCGGATCATCGTGCTCTCCGCACCGCTGCTCTACTCGCGCGTCTTCGACCTGCGGATCCGCAGCCTCGTCGAACGGTGCGGGGAGCTCGGCATCGCCACTCTCCCGGTCGACCTGCTGCCGGTGGAAGAGGGTGTGGTGCGCGCTCTCGACACCGCCCGGGAGCAGGGAGCGAGCTGCATCGCCTGCCCCGTCGACTACGTCGCCCTGGGCCTGCTGCGGGCCGCCGCCGAGCGCGACGTGCGCATCCCCGAGGACGTCAGCACCCTCGGCTTCGACGGCCTCGGCGA
Organism: Brachybacterium sp. J144; assembly: GCF_036321705.1. NCBI lineage: Bacteria > Bacillati > Actinomycetota > Actinomycetes > Micrococcales > Dermabacteraceae > Brachybacterium > Brachybacterium sp. J144. The sequence continues at coordinate 109,543 of NZ_JAZDCG010000014.1, read as the reverse complement.
CGGCCTGGACCTTGTGGGCCTCGCTACCCTGCGCCTGCCGGTGGAAGAGGTCGTCACCCGCGCCGTCGAGCGGATGGAGGAGCTGCTCGTGCTGGCGCAGGAGGACCGCGAGGGCCCCCCGGCCGAGGCCCCGACGCCGGCGCGGCACAGCCTGGTCGAGGGGACGTTCTTGCCCGGCCGCACCCTGGGCCCCGCTCCCGCACACCTCCGGGCCTGATCGGAACCGGGTCGCGAGCCGACCGGAGGCGCGGGTCGCCGACGGGGACCTTCCGCCGCCTCCGCGGTCGCCCGCGGCACGGGACGCCGTGAGGTCAGGGGCGGGCCGGGGAAGCCTGCCCGATGCGTGTCGTCGCAGGTCAGGAAAGGCTCAGCAAGGGTCACAGCCACCCGTGGACGGACTACCGTCGTCCCCATGAAGATGAGCCACGACCTCGAGAAGAAGTTCCAGGACCAGATCACGCTGGAGTTCGCCGCGTCGATCACCTACCGCCAGCTCGCCATCGAAGCCGACGAGCAGGACCTCCCCGGCATCGCCGCCTGGCTCCGCCATCAGGCCGACGAGGAGATCGTCCACGCCAACAAGTTCATCCAGCACGTCTCGGACCGCGGCAACCACGCGGCGATCGGCACCATCGCGGCGCCCGGCGTGACGCCCGGACTGTCGGTGCTGGAGATCTTCGAGGCCGCCCTCGCGCACGAGCAGAAGGTCTCCGAGGCGATCCGCGAGTTGTACCGCAGCGCCGACAAGGAGGGCGACTACGACTCCCGCCCGCTGCTGAACTGGTTCGTCGACGAGCAGATCGAGGAGGAGGCCACCGCCTCCGAGATCATCGGGCGCCTCAAGCTGATCGGCGAGGACGGCTCCGGCCTCCTCCGCCTCGACGCCGAGCTCGGCTCCCGGCCCGCCGGCTCCACCGAGGCCGACGAGGACTGAGTCCTCGACCCGGGTCCGGTCCGGTCCGGTTCGGCTACATCCGGTTCGGCCTGGCCCGGTCCGGTCCGGTCCAGCTACATCCGGTCCGGCCTGGTCCGGTCCGGTCCAGCTACATCCGGTCCGGCCTGGCCCGGTCCGGTCCAGCCTGTTCTGATTCCGATCCGGTTCCCGTCCGGGCTGGCCCGGCCCACGGGGGTCTGTCCACCGAAGGGACGTGAACGGCACGAGGCCTGCTATATGCACGTCCCGTGCCGCTCACGTCCCTTTCATGGACACGGCCGACCCGGACCGCGGAGAAGACCCCGCTCGTCGGTCCCGGTCGTGCGCCGGGACCGCGGTATCCGGTGGTCGCCTCGACGTAGCATGACCAGCAGGTCCGCGAGTGTCGCGTCCCAGGCGAGCATGACGTCCTCATAGGTCAGCCGGACGACCGTGTAGCCGAGGCGCCGAGCGGCTCGATCCCTCCGCCTGTCGTTCGTGTACTTGGCCTGCTCCGCGTGATGAGCGACGCTGTCGCACTCGATGACGAGCCGCTCCCCCACCAGCAGATCGACCCGTCCCACCTCCGGGATCGCAACCTGGGGTCTCACCACGAACCCGCGTCGCGTGAGGGCGCGACGCACGATCGTCTCCGTGCCGGACTCCGCGACCCTGCTCAGCGGAAAGATCTCCCGTCGACGCTTTCGCGACAGCGACCGGCACACCGCAATCGCGTCATCCCCGCTGATCAGGCCTCGGTTCAGCCCGGATTCGAGGACCACGGCGGCGAATCTCGGCTCGAGGCAGTGGACGGCGTGCTCGAGAGCGGTCAGGAGCGGGAGCACCGGGTGTTCGTCCGGCCAGGTGCGCAGGATCGGCGCATGCAGGACCACCCCCTCGCCGATCTCCGGAGCCGTGCGGCCCGTCCCAGGACCGACACGGCGGCGGGCCTCATGGACACACCCCACCCGCGGCACCCAGAAGCCGTAGAGCTCGAGGGCATCCACACAGGTCAAGCGGTTCCCTCGGAGCAGGGCGGCTCGGACCTTCGGTGGAGTCCCCGGTGTCCCGTAGAACCCGCCGCCCAGCCGCTCCACCGCACCGCTCTCCAGCAGAGCCTCGATCGACCGCCGGCCGTGACCGCCCTCCTCGAGCTGGCGTCGGGTGCGGACATGGACCTCGGGACGATGAGCGCTAACCATTGCCCCAGCCTGGATCGACGGCTGCCGCGACGGGAGGAGACGGGGACGGCTGTGGATGACGGGGCGCTGGGGAGGAGAGGTGCGGGACCGGCGGGTGCGGAGCTGTCCACCAAGGGGACGTGAGCGGCACGAGGCCTGTTATATGCACGTCTCGTGCCGCTGACATCCCTTTCGTGGACAGGCCGCCGGAGGAACGGGGCAGGGCGGGCAGGCCGGAGGGGGCAGACCGGTCCGGACCGGCGCGGGACGCGGCGGGGCTCGGCGTGGAAGACTGGCCGCCAGCCTCTCCACCAGTCACCGCAGACCGAGGAGTCACCATGGCAGCACCGCAGTTCAGCCCCTACATCACCTTCCCGGGCACCGCGCAGGCCGCCTTCGAGCACTACCGCGAGCTGTTCGGCGGGGAGCTCGAGATCATGCTCTACGAGCAGTTCACGGACCTCTCAGAATTCCCGTTCACCCCGCCCCCGGGCACGGTCGCGCACGCCCAGCTGCACGGCGGCCTGGTCACGCTCGCGGGCGGCGACGGCATCGCCCCGCCCGGAGAGGAGCTGCCGCCGCTCAGCTCCGAGGTCTACTCCTTCTTGATCGGCCTGGACGAGGTCGTGGACGCCCGGGCGCTGATCGAGCGGATCGTCGCCGCGGACGGCAGGGTGGCGATGCCCTTCGAGCTCGCCCCCTGGGGCGACCACTACGGCCAGGTCGTGGATCGCTTCGGCGTGATGTGGGCGCTGGTGGTGGAGGGACCGCGACAGGAGGGCTGAGCGGAATCCGCGGCCGCTCCCTGCCCCGGCCGACGGCCCCCAGCCGACGGCCGACAGCCCCGGTCCCGGCCCGAGATCACCCTCCCCACCCTGTTGATTTTATTTTCAACCATCAGCTAGGGTGGCCCCATGCGTGCTTTCGGATTCCTCAGCTTCGGTCACTACGGCGGCAGCCCCGCCCAGGGCGGAATCACCGCCCGCCAGATGCTCCACGACGCGATCGATATCGCCGTCGGGGCCGATGAGCTGGGCGTCAACAACGCCTCCTTCCGTGTGCACCACTACGCGCGGCAGTCGGCCTCCCCCATGCCGCTACTCTCGGCGGTCGCCGCGCGCACCCAGCGGATCGAGGTCGGCACGGGCGTCATCGACATGCGCTACGAGAACCCCCTCTACCTCGCCGAGGAGGCCGCGGCGCTCGACCTGATCGCGGACGGCCGCGTGGCGCTCGGCATCTCCCGCGGCGCCCCCGAGGCGGCCGACCGCGGCTGGGAGTCCTTCGGCTACACCGGCTCCACCGACCCGCGCGGCGCCGACATCGCCCGCTCCAAGTTCGACGTCTTCCTCAAGGCCATCCAGGGCGCGCCGATGACCCGCGCCGCCGCGCAGCCCTACATGTCCGACGCCGCCCCGCACGCCCCGCTCGCGATCGAGCCGCAGTCCCCGGACCTGATCCGTCACATCTGGTGGGGCGCCGGATCCCGGGCGACCGCCGAGTGGACCGGCGAGCTGGGCCTGAACATGATGAGCTCGACCCTGCTCACCGAGGCCACCGGCGCCGCCTTCGGGGACCTGCAGGCCGAGCAGATCGACGCCTTCCGCACCGCCTTCGCCGCCGCAGGCCACAGCCACACCCCGCGGGTCTCGGTCTCCCGCAGCGTCTTCCCGATCGTGACCGATCAGGACCGTCGGCTGTTCGGAGTCCGCTCCGGCCAGGACGCGGACCAGATCGGCATCATCGACGGCACCCGCTCCACCTTCGGCCGCACCTACACCGGCGAACCCGATCAGCTGATCGAGCAGCTGACGGCCGACGCCGCCGTGCAGTCCGCCGACACCCTGATGCTCACGATCCCCAGCCAGGCCGGGGTCGAGCTGAACCTGCACATCCTGCAGAGCTTCGCGGAGCACGTCGCTCCGGCGCTCGGCTGGAAGCCCAACACCGAGGGCCCCGTCGTCGGCGACCCGGTCGCGAGCTGAGGCAGGGCTCGCCGCTGGCGATCCTACGCCGTGCCGGACCACCCTGCCCTGGGGCCGGCCCCCTCGCTGGGCCAGCCGCAGCCCGACACCCGCACGTCGGCCTTACCGCGTAGCCTGCAGGAATGCTCCGCATCGCGACCGCCAACGTCAACGGGATCCGCGCCGCCCATCGTCGGGGCCTGGGCGATTGGCTCGCCTCCCGCGGGGCCGACGTGATCGCGCTGCAGGAGGTCCGCGCGCAGGCCGCCGCGCTGCCCGAGCGGGCTTTCGGCGACTTCCACGTCGCGCTGGACACCGGCACGCTCCCGGGACGGAACGGGGTCGCGGTGCTCACCCGCCGGCCGCCTGCGGCGGTGCGCACCTGGGGCGGGGCGGCGCTGCTCGGCTCCGCCGACGGCCTCCTCGTGCCCGTCGCCGCGCCGGACCGGGTGCCGCTCGCCCGGGGCCTCGAGCGGTTCGTCGCCGAGGGCCGCTACCTCGAGGTCGATCTCTCCGACGTGCCGCTCACCATCGCCTCGCTCTACCTGCCCAAGGGTGGCCTGCCCGCGCATCTGCAGCGGCCCGAGCGGATGCGGGAGGCGCCCGACGGAGGGGCACGCTACGCGCGGAAGATGCAGTTCCTGGACGGCTTCGCCCGGCAGCTCACCCGCACGCGCCGCGCGGCGCAGGCCGACGGGCGGGAGTACCTGCTGATGGGCGACCTGAACATCGCGCACACTCCGCAGGACCTCGCCGCGTGGCGCCGCAATCAGCAGACCGACGGCTTCCTGCCCGAGGAGCGAGAGTGGTTCGGACAGCAGCTCTCCCCGCGCACGCTCGTGGACGTGGTCCGCTCCCTGCACCCGGAACAGGACGGCCCCTACTCGTGGTGGTCGTGGCTGGGGCGGGCCTTCGCCGAGGATCGCGGCTGGCGGATCGACTACCACCTGGCCACGCCGCGTCTCGCCCGCAGCGCGGTGCGGACCATCGTCGATCGCGAGGTGGCCGGCGAGCGGCTCTCGGACCACTCCCCCGTGGTCGTCGACTACGCCTGGCCGTGAGTCACAGCGCCGGTGCGCGCGGGGCCGGTGCGCCGGTGCGCGCAGGGCCGACGGGAGACCGCGCGCAGGCCGCGGAGCACCCGCCCGGAGGGCCGCAGTGATGTCGGCAGACGGCCCTTACCCCCGCCCCTCCGCTCCCGTAAGGTAGGGCCTCGTGGGTGCCGGTGGGGCATCCCGTCCGCACCGCCCCGGAGGATCGCGATGCCCGCGCCGCAGACCGCCGCCCTGGCCGCGCCTGCCGCTCCCTTCCTCGCCCCCGCGGCACCCCTCCCGGCCCCCGCCGCCCCCGTGCACACCGCGTCGACCGGCACCGATGCCTCCCGCGCCCTGCTCTCGCCGACTACCTCGCCCCGCCCCCTCACCCTGTGGGGCTCCTCGTCGATGAGCTCGCAGGGCGGCGCAGAGGCGACCCCGCTCGAGATCCGCATCCACGACCATCTCTCCCTCGCCGCCGCGCCCGCCGTCGTGCACGCCTTCGGCGTCGGCGCCACCCGCTCGGCGCACACCCTGCTGATGCGCGGACTCGACACCCCGACGCTGCGGGTCACCGGTCCCGCCGACGCGACGACGGGCGCGGTCCCCGTCACCCTCGAGCCCGCCCTGAACCCGGCCGGCCCGCTGCAGATCCCGGGAACCTGCGGCGACGTCGCCGGCACGCTCGACGGATCCACCGGCACCTGGTCCTTCCGCCCCGACGATCCCGTCGCCCCGGTCGCGGGCGGGGTCTTCTCCTCCTCCCTCGCGGCCATCGCCCAGGGCTCGCGGCAGATCCTGTGGATGGGGAAGAACAACATCACGGACACGGCCGGGGTCCTCCACGACACCCAGCGCATGTGGGACGCGGCCGAGGATCCGGCGCACGACACGCTCGTGCTCGGGCAGTGGCCGACGGGCCAGGATCCGACGGGCTCCGCCACCGGGACCGCTCTCGCGCTGGTCAACACCGAGCAGCAGCGTCGCTACGGGGACCACTTCCTCGACCTCGCCTCGCTGCTGACCACCGTCGAGGGGCTCGCCTGCCCGCCGCTGCAGGGTCTGCGGCTCGGGGAGCAGGCCTCCGCCCGGGACGCGCTCGCGGCGGGCGTGGTCCCCGAGGAGCTGCGGGCGCCCGACGGCATCCACCTCAACGGCTGGGGCAACTTGGCGGTGAGCTGGGCGATCGTCGATCGGCTGCGGGAGCTGGGGTGGCTGTGAGACGACCTGCCGCCCCGCGCGCCCGCCGCGGCGACGCCCTCGACCCCGCGCTCCCGCCCGTCCCCGCCGCGACCGCACCGGCTGCACCGGTTTCCGAGGTCTTCCCGTCGGCAACCCCCGCGGCACCGCCGTCGGCCGCCGCCCCCGACGTCGCCCCGTCGGCCCCGGCCCCCGCAGCATCCCCGTCGTCCGCCCCCGCCGCGCGTCGCGGGCCGGGCCGCCGCACCGTGCTGCTCGCCGGAGCCGCGGCGGCCGTTGTCGCCGTGCCCGTCGGCGTCGGCACCCTGCTGAACCGGTCGGGATCCGCGCTCACCGCCTCCTCCGCCGAGGGCGGCACGGGCGCCGCCCCGACCAGCAGCCCCTTCGCCGACGTCGCCGATGACGCGGAGGGCCTCGCGGCGATGCTCTGGGCGCACGAGACCGGCGTCCAGACCGCGCTCGAGGGCGACGCCTACGCGCCGGACCGCACCGTCACCCGCGGCCAGCTCGCCGTGGCCCTGCACCGCTTCGGAGGCTCCCCCGAGGTGCCCGTCGCGAGCACCCCCACCCTGTTCGTCGACCTCGGGGACGATGCCGAGCAGACCGCGGCTCTGCTGTGGCTGCACGGCCGCGGAGCGCTGTGGGGCGATGCCGCGCTGCAGGTGCACCCGGACGGCGACGCGACCCTCGGCTGCGAGGCGTCGATGCTCACCGCGCTGCTGCGTCCTTCGCTCGCTGCCGTGGGTGTGACCTGGTCCCCCGTCACCGAGCTCGCCGCGAGCGAGGACGCAGCCACGGCCCCCGATCTCCTCGATCTCGCCTGGCTGGTCGCGGCCGGGATGCTGCCCGCGGGCACGACGCTCGGCACTGGCGACCGCGTGCTGACCCGCCTCGACGTCGCCCGCACCCTGCACCAGGCCGACGCCGCGATCACCGACGCCACCGCCTGAGTGCGGGAGCGGGCCCGGATCGGCTCGCGCAGCGCGCTCCTGTGCCGGCGATCACCCTAGAGTGGTCTCCATGCCCGAGACTCCTGCGCACGCCGCCTATCTCCGTCACCCCGACGTCCACGGGGACGCCATCGTCTTCACCGCCGCGAACGACGTCTGGACCGTCCCGCTCGCCGGCGGCCGCGCCTGGCGCCTCACCGACGAGGGTGCGCCCGTCGCCTACCCGCGCTTCTCCCCGGACGGCGCGCACGTCGCCTACATCTCCCGCGCCTCGGGCGGCCCGGAGGTCTGGGTCACCGCGGCCGACGGGTCGACCGCGCCGCGCCGCCTGACCACCTGGGGCAAGCCGTCCACGAAGGTCGCCGGCTGGCTGCCCGACGGGCGCGTCCTCGCCGCGAGCAGCCATGAGGCTCCGCTCGCCCGCGACATGCAGCTGTGGGCCGCGGACCTCGAGGGCCGCGCCGAGCTGCTGCCGCTCGGACGCTCCGCCGAGGCCGCGATCCACCCCTCTGGAACGACCGTGGTCGCGACCCCGTGGCGCCGCGACCAGGCCTCCTGGAAGCACTACCAGGGCGGCACCGCCGTGAAGCTGTGGATCTCCCGCCAGGAGGTGCCGCTCGACGCCGAGCCCGCCGCGCACGCCGCCCGCCCCTGGGAGCCGCTGCTCGACGAGCTCCTCGCCTCGAAGCTGCGGATCGCCTGGCACGGCGACCGCCTGATCTTCGCCTCCGACACCCCCGGCGAGGGCGCGGGGCGCACCGACCGGGCCAGCGCCAACCTCTGGTCGGTCGCACAGGACGGCTCTGATCTGCGTCGCCACACCGCGCTGACCTCGGCCGACGGCTACCTGCGGGAGCCCGCCACCGACGGCACCACGATCGTCTTCACCTCCCGCGGCCGGCTCTTCGCGATGGACTCCCTCGACGCGGAGCCGCGCGAGGTGGAGGTGATCGCGAGCGGGGTCGGCTCCGCCCGTCGGCCGCGCCCCGCGCCGACCAGCCGGAACCTGCTGGCCCTGCGTCCCGTGCACGATGCCCGCTCGAGCGTCGTCGAATGGCGCGGCAGCGCGCAAGCGCTCACCCACCGCGGCGGCCCCTCGCGCCTGCTCGCCGGGTCGTGCGGACTCCGCTACCGGGAGGTGCGGCCGCTGGGCCGCAGCCCCTTCGCGCTGATGGTCTCCGACTCCGAAGCCCTCGCCGACCGGGAGAACGGCGGGGTGGGCTCGGACGTCCTCGCGCTCCGGCGCCTCGACGGCGGCGGCGAGCCGATCCGCCTCGACCTCGGCGAGGTCGGACGCATCCTGCACGCGATCCCCTCCCCCGACGGTTCGAAGGTCGCGATCTCCAGCCACGACAACGTGGTGCGCCTGGTGACCCTGCGCGGGGTCGCGGACCCGGCAAACACGGCAGGGACGGGGCACGGCAAGACCGGCACGGCCGACGGCGGCTCGACCGAAGCGGTCCCCTCTGCCCCGCGCCTCGAGCACGTGCGCGAGGTGGGCCGCTCCACCGGCGGCGAGGTGCAGCATCTGACCTGGTCCCCGGACAGCCGCTGGCTGGTGTGGGCCGAGCCGAACTCGTGGCTGCTGGGGCGCCTGATGATCTCGGACACCGCGGACCACGAGCCCACCGGCCGGGCCCTCACCTCCGGGAAGTACCAGGACTCCGAGCCGGCCTTCAGCGCCGACGGCAAGCACCTGGCCCTCCTGTCGCTGCGCACCTTCGAGACGGTGTACGACGACATGGTCTTCGACCTCGGCTTCGTCAACGCCGAGCGCCCCTTCCTGATCCCGCTCGAGTCGACCACCCCCGACCCCTTCGGCCCGCACCCGGACGGCTGGGGCGGCAGCGCCGACGAGAAGGACGGCAGGGACCCGAAGGACGGCACGGGCGCCGCGCCGGCGGTCACGTCGGCGGCCGGCGCGACGCCGACGGGGGCCGCGTCGGCCGAGACGACCGACCCCTCGCAGCGGCCCGCGACGGCGACCAGCCCCGCGGGCACCGAGGACGCCGATGCGCCGCCCGCGACCGTCGTCGACCTCGAGGCGATCGAGGCACGGATCGTGCCCTTCCCGGTGCTCTCGGGCTCGTACTCGCACCTCACCGCCGTCAAGGGCGGCTTCGTCTGGCTGCGCCACCCGCAGCAGGGCGTGCTCGGCTCCTCTCGGGCCGGCGTGGAGGGCGAGGACCCGGCGCCGACCCTCGAGTTCTGGTCCCTCGCGGACCGCAAGCTGACCGTGCTCGCCGAGGGGGTCAGCGATCTCGCCGCCTCCGGCGACGGGGAGACCCTCGTCGTGCTGCAGGGTGAGAACCGGGTGCAGATCCCCGCGACCCGCAAGGCGGACGAGGACTCCCCCGATCGCGTCGTCATCGACCTCTCGCGCCTGCAGCTCACGGTCGACCCGGTGCTCGAGCGCCGCGGCATGCTGTGGGACAACTACCGGATCATGGCCCAGCAGTACTGGCGGGCGGACATGGACGGCCAGGACTGGCACGCCATGACCTCGTGGTACGACCCCGTGATCGAGCGGGTCGTCACCGACGACGACTTCCAGGACCTGATGTGGGAGGTCGTCGGCGAGCTCGGCACCTCGCACGCCTACGTGCAGGGCCGCGTCCACCAGGCGTCCCCGCCGATGCTCCCCGCCTATCTCGGGGCGGACTTCGTGCGCCGCGACGAGGGCTGGACCATCGCCCGGATCCTGCCGGGCGACTCCTCGGATCCCGACGCCCGCTCGCCGCTGCTGGCCCCCGGCGTCGGCGCGCGCGAGGGCGATGCGATCGTGCGGATCGGCGGCCGGGAGGTGGGCGCCGAGGGCGTCGCCCCGCTGCTGATCGGCACCGCGGGGAAGGCCACCGAGCTGGTGCTGCTGCGCGACGGGGTCGAGCGGCGCGTGGCCGTCACGCCCCTCGGCGACGATTCCGAGCTGCGCTATCAGGACTGGGTCGCGTCCCGCCGCGCCCTCGTCGCCGAGCTGTCCGAGGGCCGCCTCGGCTACCTGCACATCCCGGACATGGTCTCTTCCGGCTGGGCGCAGATGCACCGCGACCTGCGCGAGGCGACCACCAAGGAGGGGCTCGTCGTCGACGTCCGCTACAACAGCGGCGGCCACACCAGCCAGCTGGTCACGGACCGGCTCGCCCGTCGGGTGCTGTCCTGGGATTACCCGCGCCACGAGTCCCCCGGCACGTACCCGCAGTTCGCGCCGCGGGGCGCGGTGGTGCTGGTGACGAACCAGGAGGCGGGGTCCGACGGCGACATCGTCAACGCCGTCGCGCAGGCGATGCGGATCGGGCCCGTGATCGGCACCCGCACCTGGGGCGGCGTGATCGGCATCGACGGCCGCTACGACCTGGTCGACGGCACCGGCGTGACCCAGCCGAAGTACGCGAGCTGGTTCGAGGGCCAGGACTGGGAGATCGAGAACTACGGCGTGGACCCCGACATCGAGGTGCCGCTGCCGCCGAACGCCTGGGCCGCCGGCGAGGACCCGCAGCTGGCCCGCGGGGTCACCGAGGCGCTCGCGCTGCTGGCCGAGACCCCCGCCAAGACCGCGCCCCCGCTGCCCGCACCCCGCTTCGCGCAGCGCGAGGGCTGACCGGGGGCCGGTCGCGGGCCCGCCTACCCCTGGCCAGCCCGCCCGCGCCCTCGCCCGCTCGTCCCGCCACTGGCCAGTCCGCCCACGCCCGCCCCGCTCGTCCCGCGCCCACCTACCCTGCCCCTCCCGTGGGAACAAGCGGGGAGAGGCCCCGGGGGGAGCGGTTCAGGGGGAACATGCTCCCTCAGGCGCCGTAGGTCGCGGGGCCGGGGCCACGCCTGGGCTCCGCGCGGGCCAGGAGGCTGGGCTGGGCTGGGGCCGACCGGGGGTCAGCGGAGGCCGTGGCCGGCGAGGACCGGGTGGTCTGCCACGAGGTCGAGCCGCGGATGATGCGCGGGCGAGGGCTCGGGCGGCTCGACGAAGGTAGCGAGCCGGGCGGTCGGATGCGTGCCGTCGGGCTGCAGCTCCCGCACGACGAGGGCGTTGCCGCGCAGCAGCCGATCCCCCGGTCGGAGCGCGGCGTGCTCCTCGCGCGGGGTGACGATCCAGGCGGCGAGCAGTCGGGTGGCGGCGCCGAGGGCGATGGTGACGAGCGGGATGAGGACGAGGAGGGCGAGGCCCAGGAGTGCGGCGGTCATGACTCGATCCTTCGCGCCCCAACCCGTCAGCACAAGCGATGATTCCCGACCCTCTGTTCAGTGACGCTAAACGGCGGTAGGGTCGCCGCATGCTCGATCCCGTGAAGCTCCGCGTGCTGCGCTCCGTCGTCGAGACCGGCAGCATCCGCGCCAGTGCCGAGGCGCTCGGCTACACCCCGTCGGCCGTGAGCCAGCACCTCACCAGCCTGCGCCGCGAGACCGGGCTGGAGCTCGTGGAGCGCTCGGGCCGCGGCATCGAGGTGACCGCGCACGGGCGGCTGCTCGCCGAGCAGGCCGGGCCCGTGCTCGACGCCCTCGCCGCTCTCGACCGCGCCGTGCTGGACCTGCGCTCGGGTCGCTCCGGGTCGGTGCGCCTGGGCTATGCCGCCTCGGTCGCCTCCACCTGGATCCCCGAGCTGGCGCGGGACGTGCGCCGTCGCTTCCCGGATCTCGGCCTCGACCTGGTGCTGCGCAGCTGCTCGATCGACGACCTGCTCGAGGACGGCATGGACGTCGCCGTCGGCGAGACCAGCGACTCCCCCCGCGTCGAGGACTGGGACGCGCAGGACATCCTCGAGGAGGGGTACGTGGCGATCGTCGGCGCCGAGCATCCGCTCGCCGGGCGCGCCGCGATCCAGCTCAAGGACCTCGCCCACGAGTCCTGGGCGACGGACGACCCGCCCGGAGCCCCCTGGTTCGGCCGGATCCGCTCCGCCTGCCTCGCCGCGGGCTTCACGCCCTGCGTGGAGATCAACCCCCAGGACTATTCGACCGTGCTCGGCTTCGTGGCCACCGGCGATTACGTGACCGTGCAGCCCTCGGTGATCGCCCAGGACCTCCGCGCGGACCTGGTCGCGGTCCCGATCGAGGACCTGGCCCTGCGTCGGCGGATGAGCGTGCAGGTGCGTCGCACCGCCGCCCGGCACCCGGCGGTGCGCTTCATCGTCGAGAGGGTGCACGCCATGGCCGAGGACCGCGCCCGGGACATCCCCGGGGTGGTGCACCTGAACGCCCCGCGCGCTGCGGCCGTCGGAACGCGGGAGCGGGTGCCGGAGCGGGCGCCGGACACCCCGCCCATGGCCGCCGCACCCGTCCTCTGAGAGGATCGAGGCGGTGCGACGCGACCCGGCGCCACGGAACCCGCAAGGAGGACGCATGACCGCGAAGGACACCCCGGACATCGACACCCGGATCTCGAACCTCCTGGTGAGGGCCGAGATCACGGAGGACAGCCTGGTGATGGAGGTCGACATCACCGGCACCGCCGCCCAGCTGTGGGAGGCGGTCACCGACCCGGAGCGCCTCGCGCAGTGGTCGCCCGTGGTCCCCGACCGGGCGCTCACCGCGATCGGCCCCGCCCTGGCGCGTGAGAACCCCGAGGACGATCCGGTCGCGGCCGACGTGCTCGCTCTCGCCGCCGATCACGCCGTCACCCATCGCTGGGGCGACGCGACGCTCGGCTGGGTGGTCGACGACGGCCAGATCGACCTGCAGGTCACCCTCGGCGACGTCGAGGAGGCCCAGTACTTCGCGGCCGGTTGGCATGTGTGCCTGGGCGTGCTCGACGCGCTGCTCAGCGGCGAGGAGCAGGAGCGGATCGTGGGTATGGACGCCCTCGAGCACGGCTGGCGGGAGCTGCAGCAGCGCTACGCCGAGGAGTTCGGTCACCCGGTCGGCCCTGCCCCCGGGGCTACCGGCGAGTAGCGGCGCTCCAGGGAGCATGTTGGCCGCACCATGCTCCCTCAGCCGCCACTACCCCGCGGTAACCGGAGGTGGGGCGGCGGCGTTGCGGCTGCGGGGGCGCGGTGCTTGCGCGGGAGGCCCCGCACCGGGCAAGCCCCCCGCTCTCAGTCCAGCGGGTAGTCGACGAAGGCGAAGCCGAAGCCGTCGGGGGCCCAGCTGGGCACGTTGATGGTGCCCTGGCCGCCGTGCAGCGCCACCAGGGTCCGCGGCTCCTGCCACGCGCCGACCTCGACCATCCGGAGCTCGACCTCGCGGTTCTCGGGATGCCCCGTGGTGCCCGGCTCGAAGCTGAGGTAGACCGCCACGTCGCCCGTGGGGGCGATGTGCGGGAACCAGTTCACGCGCTCGTCGACGGTCAGCTGCTCCAGCTCACTGCCGTCGGGTCGCACCCGGGCGAGCTGCGCGTGGCCGGGCAGGTCGGCGAACTGCTCGGTGTTGAAGAGGATCCACTCCCCGTCGGGCGTGTACTCGCTGCCGTCGGCCGGACCGGGATCGGTGGTGACCGCACGATCGCCGGTGCCGTCGACGCCGATCAGGTGGATCGTGCCGCGCGCCCACCAGTCATCGCCCTCGGGGGCGAGGTGCACGTAGGCGAGGGTCGTGCCGTCGGGGCTGATGCCGTGGAGGAAGTGCAGGGCGCCGTCGTCGGGGGTGATGCGGCGCGGGATCCCGGCGGCATCGGGGCTGGTCAGCGGCACTTCCCAGATGTGGAAGTCGTTCGCGGAGGCAAAGATCGCGGAGCCGTCGGGGGCGAGCACGTGGTCGTTGTTGACCGGCGGCAGGCCGGGGACCTCGAGGAGCTCGGGCGCCCCGGAGCCGTCGGCCGGCAGCCAGAACAGCAGACCGTCGGCGTTGACGAGCAGCCGCCCGTCGGCGGACCAGTTCGGCGCCTCGTACAGCCGCTCGGTGGTCTCGTGGACGGTGCGGATCTCGCCGGTCGCGCGATCCCAGATGCGGATCCGGCAGCGCTGTCCGGGCAGGAGGCGGCGGCCCGACAGGGTCTCCTCGGCGGCGGGCTCCGCGGATGCGGCAGGTTCCCCGGTCGCCGCGGGCACAGCGGGCTCGGCGAGCTCGGTTGACGAAGAGGTGGGGGCGTCGGCGGTCATCGGGCGGCTCCTTCGCCGAGGTGGGCGCGCAGGGCGGCGACGACGAGGTCGTGGTCCTGTTGCGAGGTGAGACCGGAGGCGGTCATCGCGGCGACCACCCCGGCGCCGCGCACGCGGATCGGGAAGGACCCGCCGGTCACGGCGTAGGACTCATCCAACCAGCCGATCGCCCGCGGGTCCACGCCGGCCTGCGACAGTCGCGCGTCGACGAGCGCGCTCGAGGACTCCATCCGCAGCACGACCCGCGCCTTCCGCTCCGCCCAGACCTCCTGGTCGGGGCCGACGCCGGGCAGCACGGCACGGAAGAGCACGAGCTGCGGCCGACGGATGTCGAGCAGCACCCCGTGCCCCGTCTCCTGCGCGATGCACACGGCGGCGGAGCCGAGCGCCCAGGCGTCGGCCGGCTCGAAGCGGTCCAGCACCAGCTCCATTTCCTGCGCCTGCAGCGTCTCGATCGTCGTCGGGCCCGCGGCCGTCACCGCGGCCGTCATCGGGCGCTCCCGACGGTCGCGGCTGTCGCGGCGGGACGGGTCTCGCCGTGGGCGGGCGGGGCGTCGGCGAGATCCTGCGCGGGCGCCGCCACCCCGGCGGCGAGCACCTGCACGCGGGCGGCCTCGAGCATCTCCATGACGGAGATGGTCTCGGCGTGGGTGTGCACGGGCGACTCGGTGCGGCCCTCCCCGGCGTAGCGCGCGAGGGCGGTGGCCTCGTAGGAGAGCGCCGCGAAGCCGCGCAGCATGGTCGGGTCCTGCCAGCGCACGGTCGGCGAGCCATGGGCGGCGCCGTGCACGGTGAAGCTCGTAGGGTTGTAGAAGAGGCCCTCGACCTGCACGAACGCGGAGGTTCCGGCGATGGTGGCGGTGGTCGGGGTGCGCTCGAGCATCGAGGTGTAGAGCGTGGAGACCGCGCCGCCCGCGTGGGTCGAGACGACGACGGCGTGCGCGTCGACGCCGGTTCCGGTGACGGTGCCGCGGGCCTCGATCGAGGTCGGGGCGCCGAGCACCATCTGCAGGAACTGCGCGGGGTAGACGCCGAGGTCGAGCAGCGCGCCGCCGCCGAGCGCCGGGTCATACATGCGGTGGTCGGCGGGGCGGACGATGCGCTGGCCGTGGTCGGCGGAGGCGCTGCGCACGTCGCCGAGGTCGCCGCCGGTGACCAGGGCGCGCAGCACGGAAGTCTGCGGGAGGTAGCGGGTCCACATGGCCTCCATGACGATCACCCCGGCGGACTGCGCGGCGGCGGAGAGCTCGCGCGCCTCGGCGGTGGTGACGGTGATCGGCTTCTCGATGAGCACGTGCTTGCCGGCGGCGATCGCGGCGAGACCGATCGCGGCGTGCTCGCTGTGGGGCGTCGCGATGTAGACGACGTCGATCCCCGGGTCGGTCACGAGCGCCTCGACGCTGCCGTGGGCGCGGTCGAGCCGGTGGGCGTCGGCGAAGGCGCGGGCCCGCTCGGGGCTGCGGGAGCCGACGGCGACGACGCGCTGCGCGCTGTGCGCGTGGACCGCGCGCACGAACTCGCCGGCGATCCAGCCGGGGCCGACGACGCCCCAGCGCAGCGAGGGCTCGCCGGCGCCCGGGAGATGGATCTGGGTGTCGGGCAGGGTGGTGAGCATCGAGAAGCCTCCGGAGGGGGTCGCGTGCCGACGACCGCTGGTCACGAGGACCGCGCCTAGCACGAGCTAACGTTCGGTGCCCCAGACCCTAGCACGTGCTAAACCTGCGGTGAAGGGTCTGTCCCGGGAGACTGCCTCTGCGCCGCTCAGGGCCGGCGCGCAGGGTTCAGCGTCCGGCGCGCACCGTTCAGCGCCCGGCGCGCACGGTCCCTGTCGACCCGCGCACCGTCAGGCGCGTCGGCGTCGCCACCACCCGCCGAGCGCGCGCGCCGTCGGACGTGCCCTCGAGCCGCTCGAGCAGGATCGAGAGCGTCGCCTCGACGGTCGCCGCCACGTCCTGATGCACGCTGGTCAGCGCGTGATACGAGAGCGCCGCGACGTGGCTGTCGTCGAAGCCGATCACCGACACCTCCGCGGGCACCCGCACCCTCGCCCGCTGCAGCACGGCGAGCAGCCCGGCCGCCGCGTGGTCGCTCCCGCAGACCACCGCCGTCGGCAGCTGCTCGCGCTCGAGCAGCGTCCGCCCCGCCGACGCGCCGTCCTCCTCGCCGAAGCCCGCGTCGAGCACGTCGACCTCCCCCTCGAGCCCCGCCTGCGTCATCGCGGCGCGGTAGGCGTCCGCGCGGTCGGCGCCGACCAGCCCGCCGAGCGGCCCGCCCACGTACGCGATCTCGCGGTGCCCCAGCCCGACCAGGTGCTCGACCGCCTGGCGCAGCCCGCCCCGCTCGTCGACGTGGACGGTGTCGAGGGAGTCGTCGCGGGTCCACTCGCCGAGTAGCACCGCCGGCAGCAGGGTGCTCGCCGCGGCCAGGGCGGTCGCACGAGGGTCCGGGTTGAACACGGCGAGCGCCTCGACCCGCTCCTCGAGCAGGGCCCCGATCGCCTCGTCGGTCCCGCGGCCAGCGTCGACGGTGCCGAGGGCGACCCGGTAGCCGCGCGCCGAGGCCGCCGCGACCAGCTCCTCGACGTACCGCACCTGGAAGGCGTTACGCATGCTGAAGACCACGCCGAGCGTGCGGGTGCGCGCCTGCCGCAGCAGCCGGGCCGAGGCGTTCGGGCGGTAGCCGAGCTCCGCGGCGGCCGCGAGCACCTTCTCCCGGGACTCGGTGCTGGGCCCGTCGGCCCCGCGCAGCACCAGCGAGACCAGCTGCCGCGACACGCCCACGTGCTCCGCGATGTCCTTCATCGTGGGCAGACGGGAGGGGCCCTGGGGTGGGGTGCGCTCGACCATGGGGGAAGTCTGCCAGGCGCTCAGCGGCCGACGAGGCGGGTCGGCGCACGAGCGGGTCGACGAGGGGGTCGGCGCAGCGGGCCGACGAGGCGGGTCGGGGTTCGGGCCGGTCCGCGCGCGCCCGCGGGGGCTCAGACGCCGTCGATCAACAGCTCGAGCGTGACCTCGTCGCCCAGCCCCACCTGCTCCGCCCGCTGCACCGCGACCTTCACCGGCACCAGGTAGCCGCCTTCGCGCGGGAACAGCGACGTGGTGTACTCGGTCGCCCCGAGGCGCACCGTCGCGGGGATCGCGCCCCAGCCGTAGGTGACCTGCCGGGACACGGCCCCGATCGCGTCGGCCTCCTCGTCGGGCACGCGCACGAACAGGAACGGGGCAGGGCCCCGCCACTCGATCACCTCACCGGCGAAGCGCAGCTGCATGCGCCGAGGGTACGCCGACGGGAGCGGCGGGGCGGGACGGCGGTCCCTGTCCATGAAAGGGACGTGAGCGGCACGAGACCTGCATATAACCGGTCTCGTGCCGCTCACGTCCCTTTGACGGTCAGCCTCCTGCCCACGACTCGACGTCCGGGCCGGGCCCACGGTCGAGCCGCCGACGCGGCCGCCGACCGGCCGCCGACGTAGAGTGGCCGCGTGCCCCAGTCCCGCTCCCCGCTGCGCCTGCTGCGCGGGGCGGTCGCCGCGACCATCGCGACCGCCGTCGCGCTCGGCGGTCATGTCCTCGGCGGCGGGGACACCCCGGCCTGGATCGGCGTGGCGCTGCCGTGGTGGCTGTCCGTCACGGTGTGCGTGGCCCTCGCCGGATCGCGCTTCTCGCTGCCCCGGCTGGGTCTCGCCGTGCTCTCCAGTCAGCTGCTCTTCCACGGGCTGTTCCTCGCGGGCACGCCCGGCGACCCGACGGTCCAGCTCGTGGATCCCCCCGGCAGCCACCTCGGCCACGGCGCAAGCGGCCTGCACGATGCGGTCGGGCTGCACGGCACGGTCGACGCGCAGCATGCCACCGGCACGCACCTGGCGACGTCGGCCGAGCACGCGCTCCACACCGCGCACCTGGACGCACCGATGGTGCTGGGACACGTGATCGCCGCTCTCGCGACCACCCTGCTCCTGCACCGCGGCGAGCAGACGCTCTTCCGCTGCCTCGGCGCCGCCATCCAGCTGCTCGCGACGCTCGGACGGGTGTTCCTGCTGGTCGTCGCGCCGCTCCCCGTGCTCCCCGCGCCGCGCCCGATCACGGCCGATGCCGAGCCGCGTCGTGCCGTGCAGCAGGCGGTGCTCTCACCGCTGCGCCGTCGGGGTCCTCCCCTGGTCCTCGCCGCCTGAGCTCCGCGACCTGATCGCGGGGCCCGCGGCTCCCGGACCATCGCCCGTGCACGCCCGCGCGTCACGGGATCCCCCTGCTCCGCGCCCCCTGTCGTCGGCGGCGCCCGGAGCGTCCCCGAGAGGACCCCCATGTCTCACCTGTCCCACCCTGCCCTGCCCGCCTCCGACCCGTCGGGTCACGGCGAACCCGCCCCCGTGACGTCCAGTCGTACCCTCACCACCCCCGCCGTCTCCCGCCGCGCCGCCCTGCTGGGCGCCCTCGGCCTGGCCGCCCTCCCCCTCGCCGCGTGCACCAGCGGCGCGGACAATGGCACCGACTCCGACGGGAGCTCCGCCGCCGACGGGAACGGCGCGTCCGCCGAGAACGGCGCATCCGACAGCGGCACCGGCACGAACGCCGGCACTCCCGCCCCGCTCACCGTCACCGACCCCTGGGTGAAGGCCGCGGGGTCCGCGATGACCGCCGCCTTCGCCACCCTCCGCAACACCTCGAACCAGCCGGTGCAGCTCATCGGGGCCAGCACTCCGGCCGCGGGCATGGTCGAGCTGCATGAGACCATCTCCGACGGCTCCGGCGGCATGAGCATGCAGGAGAAGGAGGGCGGCTTCGCGATCCCCGTCGGCGGCGAGCTCCTGCTCGAACCCGGCGGCAACCACCTCATGCTCATGGACCTCCCCGCGCCGCTCGCCGCCGGCGAGAGCATCGAGATCGTCCTCGAACTCGAGGGCGGCGCCACGGTCCCGTGCACCGCGACCGTCAAGGACTTCGCCGGCGCGCAGGAGCACTACGAACCGGAGGGATCCTCGGGCGAGCACGCCTCCGACGGCGGCGGCCACTGATGGCCGGCTCCGCGCCGCGCCCGGACCGTCGGCGACTGCTGCTGGCCGGGTCGGCGGGCGCCGGAGCGCTCGGCATCGGCGTGGCCTCGATCGGTCTGGATCGGGCGCTGGGACGATCCGACGCGGGCCCGGCCCCGTCGGCCGTCGAGCCCGCCCTCCACGGCGGCGAGACCGTGCCCTTCCACGGCGAGCACCAGGCCGGGATCGAGACCTCTCCGCAGTCCTCGGCGACCTTTCTCGCGCTGGACCTGCGCGAGGAGGTGGACCGCGACGGCGTGCTGCGCCTGCTCCGGCTCCTCACCGACGACGCAGCCCGCCTCACCCAGGGGCGGGCGGCGCTCGCGGACACCGAGCCGGAGCTCGCGACCGAGCCGGCACGCCTGACCGTCACCGTCGGCTTCGGTCCCGAGCTACTGCGGCGCGCCGAGCGGGACGTCCCCGCCTGGCTCGCCCCGCTGCCTGCCTTCGCCATCGACCGGCTCGAGGAGCGGTTCTGCGACGGTGACCTACTGCTGCAGGTCGCGGCCGACGACCCGCTCACCGTCTCCCATGCCGCCCGGATGCTGCTGAAGGACGCCCGTTCCTTCACGCGCGTGCGCTGGATCCAGCGGGGTTTCCGCCGCGCCGCCGGGGTCCAGCACCCCGGCACGACGCAGCGGAACCTGTTCGGCCAGCTCGACGGCACGGCGAACCCGCCTCCCGGCAGTGATCGCTTCGCGCGGACCGTGTGGATCCCCGACGGTCCGTTCGCGGGCGGCACCTCGCTGGTGCTGCGCCGGATCCGCATGGACCTCGACGGCTGGGACGAGGCCGACCGGGGAGCGCGCGAGCAGTCCACGGGCACGCGCCTGGACGACGGCTCACCGCTCAGCGGCGGCGGGGAGTCGTCGGCCGCGGACTTCACCGCCGTCTCCGACAACGGCTTCTCGATCATCCCCGAGTTCTCGCACATGCGGCGGGCCCGCGGCGTCGACGAGGGCGCGCAGCAGGAGATCTTCCGTCGGCCGTACAACTATGACCTGCCGCCGGAGGAGAGGTCCGACGCGGTCTCCGAGTCGGGGCAGATCTTCGTGTCGGTGCAGGCCGATCTGCTGGGCCAGTTCGTGCCGATCCAGCAGCGGCTCTCCGATCTGGACCTGCTGAACCAGTGGACGACGCCGATCGGCTCGGCCGTGTTCGCGCTCCCGCCCGGGTGCGCGGAGGGAGAGTTCCTGGGCGAGAGCGTGCTCGGGTAGGGCCGGGCCGGGCGGACCGTCTTCGGGGCCGGCTGCCCGGGCGGGGTCGCTGTCCACGAAAGGGACGTGAGCGGCACGAGGCCTGTCATATGACCGGTCTCGTGCCGCTCACGTCCCGTCGGCGGACACCAACCACCGCGCGGCACGACGCCAGCTACCGCCGCGGCCCGCTGGCAACCCGTGGCGCGACCGCTGACGCACCGCCGATCCCCTGCCTATCCTGGGCGGACGCCAGGCGCCCTCGCATCGGTGCTCGACGGGGCGCTGGCGACACCACGATCTCCAGGAGACCCCGCCATGCCCCGCTTCAACATCCCCGCCGAGGACGCCCAGGGACCGCTGGTCGTCGGCATCGACATCGGCTCCGGCGGCACCCGCGCCGCGGTCTACGACGTCAGCGGGCGTGAGGTCGGCAAGCGGACCCACAAGGAGGCGCACACCTTCACGGTCGCCGACGACGGCACCTCCACGATCGACGCCGACCTGGTGGTCGCGGAGATCCGCGCCGCCCTGGCCGCGGTGCTCGAGGGCTCGCTGCCGGGCGAGGTCCTCGCCGTCGGCATCGACACCTTCGCCTCCTCGCTCGTCGCCGTCGACGCCGCCGGGAACGCCCTCACCCCCTGCATCACCTACGCGGACACCCGCTGCCACGCGCAGGTCGGCACCCTCGCCGAGCAGCTCGACCTCGACGCCCTCCACGAGCGCACCGGGGCCCGCCTCCACTCCTCGTACACGGCGCCCCGCCTGACCTGGCTGCGCGACACCCAGCCCGAGATCTTCGCGCGCACCGCCCGCTTCATGGCCCTCGGCGAATACGCGGCGCTGAAGCTGCTGGGCACGCCCGCGCTCGGCACCGCGTCGGCCGCCTGGTCGGGCATGATCGACCGCCGCACCGGCGAGTACGTGCCCGAGCTGCTCGCCGCGACCGGCGTCGACGCCGACATGATGGGCACGGCCCTCGATCCCTCCGACGCCCTCCCGATCGCGGGGACCTCCCTCGCCGCCGAGTTCCCGCAGCTCGCGGGGGCGGTGTGGATGCCGGTGATCGGCGACGGGCTCGCCGCCAACATGGGCATCGGCGCGCTCGGCACCGGCACCTGGGGCATCTCGACGGCGACCTCCGGCGCGATCCGCCAGCTGCTCGACACGGAGATCGCCGCGCTCCCCAGCGGCCTGTGGGCGTACCGGGTCGACGCGCGCCGCACCCTCGTCGGCTCCGCCATGAGCGACTGCGGCCGGGTGCTCGACTGGGCTCGCTTCCAGCTCGGCATCCCCGAGGACATCTCCGAGACCGACACGGAGACCCTGTTCTCCGCGCCGCCGACGGCGGGGACGCCGCTGGTGGTCCCGTTCTTCTCCGGCGAGCGCGGCACGAAGTGGCGAGGCAGCTCGAGAGCGCTGTTCGCGAACGTCGGCGCCTCCACCACCGCGCAGGACATGCTGCGCGGCGCGATGGAGGGCGTAGCGCTGTCGTTCCTGCGCATCGCCGACCAGATGCGGGAGGCCGGCGGCGAGCCCGAGCGGATCGTGCTCTCCGGCGGGATGACCGAGGCGATCCCGGCTTGGCTGCACCTGCTGTCCGACGCGCTCGGCGCGCCGATCGACCACGTCGCCGTGTCCCGCTCGACCATGCGCGGCTCGGCCGTGATGGCCCTCGAGGCCGCCGCCCCCGGGCAGGCTGTCGCCGAGGTGCCCGTGTTGCGCCGCGTCGACCCGGTCGCCGCCCACACCGAGCACTACCGCGAGCGCCTCGACCGCTTCGAGAAGCTGGCCGACCTGGCCTGAGGGGCGTCGGGCGAGCCGGGCCGGCCCGGACTGAGCAGCGCCGGGCGGCGCGCCCCGAGCGCTTCCCGAGCCAGTTACTCACGAGTCATGTGCAGCTGTGTTCCAACCACGGAACACAAGCGCTCATGACTTAGGAGTAACCACGGGCGCGGGAGCAACCCCATGTGCGCGCGGGGGCGTGAGCGCGTCGTCCCAGGAGGTGCACTGCACGGTGCCCCCCGACCGCCGTCGGCGCTCCGGCCGGGGTGCCGTGATGCACTCTCGTCCTCCAGGCGACGTGGTGCGCGTGCTCGGCGTCCGAGTGAGCGGTCCGCTGGAACTGCTGACGGAGCTCGCCGTGAATCTCGAGCACGATGAGCTCGTCGCCGCGTGCGATCAGCTCGTCGGTCCCGGGTCGGCCGTCCATCCACGCCCCACGCTCATCGAGCTCCGCTCCGTCGCCGCCGCGGCGACCGGCACCTACCGCATCCGACGCGTGCGCGACGCGCTGGCCGACGCGAGGGAACGGGTCGAGTCCCCGAAGGAGACCGCGACCCGGCTGCTGCTGCTCCGCGAGGGGTTCGCGGAGCCCCGGATCAACCTGCCGATCCGCGCACCCGGGTCGGGTGAGAGCTTCCGCCTCGATCTCGCCTATCCCGCGCAGCGCATCGCGATCGAGTACGACGGGCACTGGCACAGCACGGATCGGGCGCGCCATCGCCGGGACCGTCGCAAGGACGATGTGCTGCACGAGCTCGGCTGGCGCGTGGTGCGAGCGTCCGACCACGATCTGCGCTCTCCCGGCGCGCTCTTGGCTCGCCTCGCCCATCTCGGCGCCCCGCGGGCCCGATCGCGACTCGACAGCGGCAGGTCCCACGGCACTTCTTCCCGGGTTACTGAAAAGTCATGTGCGCCTGTGTTCCGTTCCGGGAACAGAGGCGCACATGACTGTCCGGTAACTACGTAGGGCCTGGCGCCCCACGCCTCACGCCCGGGGCAGGCGGGACTCCTCGGCCACGACGGCGCCGATCAGCGCATCGCCGGCGGGGACGTCCAGCAGGGCGAGCAGGCCCGTGACCCGCTCGGTGGCGTCCTCGATCGCGGCGGCCGCGGCGATCCCGTCAGCCCTCGGGTCCTTGATCTCCTCGCCGGCGCGGACCCGGTCGGTGACCCAGGCGGTCCAGGCGGCGACGGCCGCGACCTCGCCGGGGGCGTTCTCGGGGCCGCCGCGCTCGGCGATGACCGGCAGGGCGCGCACGGGGAGCTTCACGGAGCCGTCGGCGGCGATACGCACCAGCTGGTCGGCGAGGCGCGGGTTGCGGAAGCGCTCCTCGAGGGCCGTGGTGTAGGCGTCGAGCTGGTCCGCGGGCAGATCCAGGGTCGAGCGGGCCTCGCTCCACAGCTGCTCGACGAGGGCCCGCACCTCGCGGTGGCCGATGGCCTCGTCGACGCGCTCGACCCCGGCGACCTGGCCGGCGTAGGCCATGAGGGTGTGGGCGCCGTTGAGGAGGCGCAGCTTGCGCAGCTCGTGCAGCTCGATGTCGTCGGTGAACTGCACGCCGGCCTTCTCCCACGCCGGGCGGCGGCCGCGGAAGCGGTCCTCGACGACCCACTCGGTGAACGGCTCGGTCACCACGGGCACCTGGTCGTCGAGGCCGGTGCGCTCGCGCACCACCTCGGAGGCGCCGGCGTCGGCCGACGGGGTGATCCGGTCGACCATCGTCGAGATGACGTCGACGTGCGCGTCGAACCAGTCGCGGGTCTCGGCGTCGGCCGCCTCGAGGACAGCCTTCCGCAGCACCTCGCCGTTGCCGGTGAGGTTGTCGCAGGAGACGAGCGCGATCGGCTCCTCGACCCCGGCCTCGCGGCGCGCGCGCAGCCCGAGGGCGATGCGGGCCGGGGCGGAGGTCGCCGAATCGTTCCCCGCGGCATAGCCCTTCTCGGTGATGGTCAGGGTGACCACGGCGGTGAAGGGGTCGGCGAGCAGCGCGACCAGGGCGTCGACGTCGTCGGCGGGGTGGACGGCGTCGATCACGTCGACGATGCCGACCTCGTCGCCCTCGGCGCCGCGGACGATCAGCCCGTACTTCCCGCCCTGGGCGTTCAGGGCGTCGGCCATCGCGGCGCTGCGGCCGGTGAAGGCGACGACGCTCCAGCCGCCGGCGCGGTCGGTCGCGACCAGGGTGTGGGCCCGGGCGAAGTTGCCGATGCCGAGGTGGACGAGGCGACCCTCGTCGGTGGGGGCGGCGGTGCCGGTCATGCGTGGTCCTCCTGCGCGTCGAGGCGGAAGACCTCGCGCGGCTGCTGGTCGGGCAGGATCTGGGCGATCGCGGCAGCGTCCTCCTCACGCATCCGGTGCTCGGCGACGAGGCCCGCGAGGTGGTGGGCGTCCAGGCGGCGGGCCATGTCGTGGCGGGCCGGGATGGAGCAGAACGCGCGGGTGTCGTCGATGAAGCCGGAGGTCCGCGTGTGTCCGAGGGTCTCGGAGACCGCGCGGCGGAAGCGCAGGATCGCGTCGGGCGAGTCGATGAACCACCACGGGGCGCCCGCGTACACCGACGGGTACACGCCGGCGAGCGGCGCTATCTCGCGGGAGAGCACGGTCTCGTCGATCGTGAACAGCACGGTGCGGAAGTTCGGCGAGAGGCCGACGTCGTTGAGCATCGGCGCGACGGAGTGCACGTAGTCGACGGCGATCGGGATGTCGAAGCCGACGTCGGCGCCGAAGCGCTCGAAGGTCGCCTGGTGGTGATTGCGGTAGACGGCCGGGTGGATGGTCATCACGAGGCCGTCGTCGGCCGCGAGGCGGGCCTGGTCCGCGAGCAGGTGACGGCGCAGCGCGACCGCGGCGTCGGCCGAGATCCGACCCTCGCGGGCCTCGGTGTAGAGGCGGCGGGCCTCCTCGAGCTCGAGGCGCTGGGTGCCGGGGTCGAGGTGGGCGTGGTCGGAGGAGACCGCGCCGTTCTCGCGGAAGTGGAGGCGACGCAGGCGCATCGCCTCGAGGTGGCCGTCGTAGGTGCCGGTGTCGACGCCCGCGGCCTCGCCGAGCGCATCGGTGAGGGCGACGAAGTCCTCGCGGGCGGGCTCGAGGTACTTGTCGGGCCGGAAGGTGGGGATGACGCGACCGGTGAAGGCGGCGTCGGCGGCGAGCGCGGCGTGGGGGGCGAGGTCGTCGACCGGGTCGTCGGTGGTCGCCATGACCTGGATCGTGAACTGGTCGAACAGGGCGCGCGGGCGGAACGCGGGCTGCGCGAGCTTGTCCGCGATCTCGTCGTACATCGCGTCGGCCGTCGCCGGGGAGAGCACGGTCTTCAGCCCGAAGACCTCGTGGAACTCGTGCTCCATCCAGTAGCGCGAGGGGGTGCCGGCGTAGGCGTGCCAGTGCTCGGCGAGCAGGCGCCAGGCCCGGCGGGAGGCCGCCTCGTCGAGCGGGCCCTGGCCGACGCCGAGGTCGGCGAGGTCCACGCCGCGGGCGTGCATCAGCCGGTTGACGTAGTGGTCGGGCGTGATGAACAGCGACGTCGGGTCGCGGAACGGCTCGTCGTCGAGCAGCAGCCGCGGGTCGACGTGTCCGTGCGGGGACACGATCGGCTGGTCCTTCATCTGCTCGTAGAGCCCGCGCGCGATCTCGCGCACGGCGGGGTCGGCGGGCAGCAGGCGGTCGGGGTGAGGCTCGAAGGCGTCGTTGCTCATGCGGCCATGATGTCCCGGGCCGACGGGCGGGGTCAGTCGGTTGTCACAGGTTGCCGGTCGGGGCGGCCGACGCGCCTGGTCAGGGCGGGTTCGTGCCGGTCAGGGCCGAAACCGCGCGCTCAGCGGTCCTCGCGCGGCCCGGTGGAGGCGCGGGGCACGAGCCGGACCGGCAGGCTGCCCTCGACGGGGCTGCGGTGGGCCGACGGATTCTCGATCCGGCGCACGAGGCGCTCGATGGCGGCCCGGCCCTGGGCGCGCTTGGGGGTGACAACGGTGGTGAGCCCGCCGCCGATGAAACGGCTGAGCGGGATATCGTCGTGGCCCATGACGGACAGCTGGGCAGGCACCCGCACTCCGGCGCGCAGCGCGGAGATCAGGAAGCCGATCGCGATGAGGTCGTTGTAGCAGACCACGGCGTGCGGCAGGGAGTCGCTGAGCTCCTCGAAGGCCTGCTCGCCGCCGGCGATCGTGGGGGCGAAGGGGCCGTGGCGCTGGACGGCGAGCCCGAGGGAGCGGGCCGCGGTCCGGGCGGCGCGCCAGCGCTCCCCGTCGGACCAGGAGTTCACGGGCCCGGCGACGTAGGTGACGGTGCGGATCCCGTTCTCGGCGAGGTGCGCCATGGCCTGGCCCATGCCGTGCTCGTAGTCGGGGGTGACGGAGTCCAGGCCTGCCACGCGCCGGTTCAGCACCACCACGGGGATGCGCTTGGTGAGGTGGTTGAGGGTCGCGTCGGAGAGGCGGGTGCCGGAGAGCACGATGCCGTCGACGAGGTTGATCGCGCTCTCGAGGCCGGTGCGCTCGCGGACCTCGTCCTCGACGGTGTCCAGCAGCAGGAGGAGGAAGTCCTGCTCATGGGCGGATTCCTGCATGCCGGAGACGACCTCGGCGAAGTACGGGTTGGTGAGGTCGGGGACCTCGATGCCGAGGCGGTGGTGGCGCTGGGTGCGCTCCTGCGAGGCGGGGGCGTTGGTGCGGTAGTCCAGCTCCTTGGCCGCGGCCATGACCTTGGAGTGCGTGGCGGCGCTGACCCGGCCGGGCCGGGAGAAGGCGCGCGAGACGGTGGACGGGGCGACCCCTGCGGCCGTGGCCACGTCGTAGATCGTCACGCGCTTGTCCGCCATCGGTGCGGCTCCGTCCTCGCCTGCTCGGCGCTGTCCCGGGCGGGCGCTCCCTCGGCGCCGGGGCCGACGGGGGTCGCGGCCCGCAGTCTGCGAGCGATCCTACCCCGCACGGAGGGCAACCGGCGGCAACTTCCATACCGGGCGCCGCCTCGGCTCAGTGCGCCCCGCCGAGCTCCACGAGCAGGACGCCGACGACGATCAGCCCCATGCCGCCGAGCATCACCGGAGTGAGCGCCTCGCGGAAGAGAAGCCGGGAGAGCAGAGCGGTGGCGATGATACCGACGGCCGTCCAGACACCGTAGGCGACGCCGAGCGGCATGCCCGCGGCGAGCGCACCGGAGAGCAGGGCGAAGGCGAGGACGTAGCCGAGCACGACGGGGACGTACCAGCGACGCCTGCCGGTCGCGGCCATCCGCAGGGAGAGCGTCGCTGCGACCTCGGTGAGGATCGCCCCGGAGAGCAGCAGCCAGCTCATCGCTCACCTCCGCCGACGATCCCCCGGACGCTCGCTCCGCGCTCCGCCTCGAGCGGGCCGCCGACCTCTCCGCCGAGCTCCGCGGCCAACTCCGTCTCGCCGCGGGAGCCGGGCGGGGTCGCCTCCGCGCGGCGGGCGCTCTGCGCGCCGAGCTCGACGACCGCCACCCCGGCCGCGATGAGCACGAAGCCGGAGATCGTCAGTGCGGTGAGCGATTCACCGAAGAGAACGGCGGAGGCGCCGGCGGTGAGCACGACCCCGCTCGCGCCCCAGAGGCCGTAGGCGACGCCGAGGCCCATCCCCCGCCGCAGCACCTGGGCGAGCAGCACGAAAGTGGTCACGTATCCGACCACGACCACGACGTACAGCGCGGGATGGTCGAGTGCGCCGCGCAGGGACAGTGTCGCGGTGACCTCGGAGAGGATCGCGCCGACGAGCAGCAGCCAGGCGGTCATGCCGCACCTCCGAGCAGGTCATGGGCGAGGGCGCGGACGGCGTCGAGCTGCGCGGCGGATCCGGCCCCGAGACCGCTCGCGCGGTCAAACCAGACCCCGTCGGCCATCAGGCGCACAGCGAGCAGGCGCGCGGCATGGCCGCCGCCGCCGCCCTCGACCCTGTCGGCGTCCGCGTCGGACGGGAGGTCGAGCCAGCGGACGACCTGCTCCTCCCAGCGCTCGGTGAGGGCGACGCGCAGGTTCGGGTCGGCGAAGATCACGAGGTCCGCGGCGGAGAGCGCGCCGGTGCAGGCCCAGTCGAGATAGGCGAGGACGCGCTGCGCGGCGGGGACCTCGGCGAAGTCCGCGATCTCGGCCCCGTGCCGCGCCCCGACCAGAGCGAGCATCTCGCGCTCGTAACGGGCGGAGAGCCGCTCCAGGATCGCGCCGAGCAGCTCCTCCTTGGTGGCGAAGTGGTACATCAGCCCGGGCTTCGTCACGCCCGCGGCGCGCGCGGCCGAGTCGAGGGTGAGCGTGCCGCCCTCGCCGAGGTGCGCCTCGGCGGCGTCGAGCATCGCCTCGCGGGCCGACGGGCGGTGCGCGGGGCGTGCGGGCGGCGCGGGGCGCTCGGGTGACATGGGGCCTCCTGGTCCGACGGGGATACCCGTTACTTTACCGACCGGATGGTCAAGTAACGCAAGCAGCGATCACCCTCGGTGTGACGCGGTTCTCCTCCGCGGCTACTCCCCCGGCGCGGGGGCCCAGCGGGCGATCTGCGCGGCGAGGTGGCCGGCGCCGTAGCCGTTGTCGATGTTGACCACGCCGATGCCGGGCGCGCACGCGGAGAGCATGGTCATCAGGGCGGCCTGGCCACCGGCGGCGACGCCGTAGCCGACCGAGGTGGGCAGCGCGACGACGGGGGCGCTGATCTGGCCCGCGACCACGGTGGGCAGCGCCCCGTCCATCCCCGCGGCGACGACCACGCAGGCCGCCTCGCGCAGTTCCGGGAGGCGGGACTGCAGGCGGTGCAGGCCCGCGATGCCGATGTCGGCGATAAGCCGCGTCGGCCGACCGAGATAGCGGGCGGTCAGCTCGGCCTCGCGGGCGACGGGGAGGTCGCTCGTGCCGGCGCAGGCGACGATCACGAGGCCGCCCGACGGCGCGGGCGGCTCGGCGGGCCAGGCGAGCAGGCGCGCGACGGGGTCGTGGTGGGCGTCGGGCAGGGCGGCGAGCACGGCGGCCGCCCGCTCGTCGTCGGCGCGGGTGAAGAGCACCGGGCCGAGGTCGGTGCGACCGGTCGCGTGCAGGCGCGCGTACTCGGCGACGATCGCCGCGACCTGCTCGACGCTCTTGGCGTCGCAGAGCACGGCCTCGGGGGCGCCGCGGCGGGAGGCGCGGTCGAGGTCGAGGTCGAGGAAGCCCTCGATCCTGCCGGCCCCGTCGGCCGCCCCGTCAGCCACGGCCGCCCTGACCGACGATCTGCAGGGAGAACAGGCCCGAGCGAATCCCGTCGAGGTCGATGGTGACGTGCTGGAAGCCGGTCTCCTTGCCAGCGGCGACGAGGGCCTCGCGGATCGCGGGCTCCATCGCGCGGGGCAGCTCGTCCGTGGGCAGCTCGATGCGGCCGACGCTCCCGTGGTGGCGGACCCGGCAGTCGCTGAAGCCCTGCTCGTAGATGGCGTCCTCGAGATCGTCGATCTGGCGCAGCTTCTCGGGCGTGACCTCCTGCCCGAAGGGGATGCGGGAGGCGAGGCAGGGCGCGGCGGGCTTGTCCGCCACGGGCAGCGACATCTGCCGCGCCACCTCGCGGACCTGCGACTTCGTCATGCCGACGACGGACAGCGGCCGCAGCACCCGGTGCCGGGTCGCGGCGCCCGCACCGGGGCGGTCGTGACGGGTGGCGTCGTCGGCGTTCTCCCCGTAGGCGACGGCGTCGAGCTGCTGCTCGCCCACCACGTCCTCGCCGATGCGGGTGAACAGCTCGTCCTTGCAGTGGAAGCACCGCGCGCCGTCGTTCTTCTGGTAGTCGGGGTTCTCGCCCTCATGGGTGGGGACCTCGAGCACCTCCGCGCCGATGACGCGCGCGACCTGGTGGGCGAGGCGTCGCTCGCGGCGGGCGAGGGACGGGGAGACGCCCAGGAGGGCGACCACGTTCTCGCGGCCGAGGGCCCGCACGGCGAGCGCGAGCAGGGTCGCGGAGTCGACGCCGCCGGAGTAGGCGACGCCCAGCTTCGTCACGCCCGCGAGCTCGGCGGAGACCGCGTCGGCGAGCTCGAGCGCCTCGCCGGTCAGGGCGTCGGGCGTCATCGCCTCCGCCTCGAAGCCGGGATGGCCGGGCGCGAACAGCGAAGTCGGGGCCGACAGGGCGGTGCCGAGGGTGAGCGGGACGGGCTCGCGGAGGGAGGTCACTTGGCCTGCCCGTCGGCGCCGTCGCGCTCGGAGGCGAGGCGGAAGAGGACCTCGCCCGCGTGGTCGATCACGAGGGTGTCGGGGTCGTTGCGCAGCGCCTCGATGTCGAGGGAGGCCGGGTCCATGTACAGCACGTTGTGCGCCTCGGTCTCCTCCTGCGAGATGGAGGTGGCGAAGTAGCGGTTCACGCGCTGCTTCTCCTCGCCGGTCTCCGGGTCGTAGGTGCCCAGTCCCGTCACGTGCGTGGAGTGGGCCAGCTCGCCCCAGGGGTGGTCCTTGAACCGGTCCCACTGCTTCGTGAAGTACTCGATGTTGTGATAGCCGATCTCGCGGATGCCGGGGTGCATTGCGGCGACCTCGGTGATGTGCGGGGCGTAGATGATCACGTCGCCGCCGTCGGCGCAGACGGGCTCGGACTTGTAGAAGCCCTTCGCGCCGGTCCACATGTCCTCGTACATCTCCGGCACGAGGGCGACGATGCGCTTGTAGGGCTTCTCGACGTAGGTGATGTGGGTCTGCGCGGAGATCTTCGCCATCGCGGCCCAGGCGGCCTGCGGGTCGCCGAACGCGATCGCGCCGAGATCCTGGCCGCCCTCGGCGACGTCCATGGTGAAGGCGTACTTCTCCGACGGGATCAGCTCGCTCGCGGCGTTGATCAGCTGGCGCACGGGGGTGATGCCGAGGGTGCCGATGATGCGGCTGGCGGTGATGAGCGCGCCCACCCAGTGGGAGATGTCGATGACGTCATGCACCGAGCAACCGGGGAAGAAGTACTTGTTGCCGCCGGAGAAGCCGACGACCTCATGGGGGAAGACCGGGCCGACGATCAGGTTGACGTCCGACTCGACGCAGAGCCTGTTGATCTGCACGTTCATGGGCACGTCGGTGAGCAGGCCGCCGGTGAGCTCGGCGATCTGCTCGGCGGGGATGACGCCGAGGTCCGCGATCTGGGAGGGGTCGTCCCAGGCGTGGTTCAGGACCGTCCACTCCGGATAGGTGGCCTTCGCGCCGCGCTCGGTCGCGCCGAGGAGCTGGTCGATGGCCTGCCCGCTCATCGCTGCGTGGGTGCCGAGCGCGATGAGCACGGTGACGGAGGAGGCGCGGCCGGCGAGCGCGGCATGGATCGCGGGCAGCACCTTGGGGAGGGGGACCGAGCGGGTGCCGTCGGGGATGATCAGGCAGACGCTCTTGGCGTCGAGGTCGGCGGCGGCGAGCTGCTCGGTGACGAAGCCGGAGATCTGCTCGTCGGTGAGGATCCCCTCCGGTCCGCCGAGGAGGGCGGCACGTTCCGCGAGTCCCTCGGGGATCGGCTGGATCGTGGGCAGCTGCGTCGCCGTCGTCTCGCTCATGGAGCCATGATGCGTGCTCTGACCGGGGGCGACAAGGAGGGCCAGGCTGTTGCCACGGGGCCGGGAGGGGCCGACGGGCGCGGTTGCATGTCGCCGCCCGGCCTGGCCGCCCCGGCCACACAGCGGTCAGGTCGAGGACAACGGGGCCGATCGGTCCCGCAGTGGCCGGGCGCTAGGGTGACTCGGTGACCTATCCCGACACCGTGCCGTCGATCGCGCTGAGCAGACTCGCTCCCCGCGGGACGGACCGCGACCGCCTCCTCTCCTTCCTCACCTCGAACGTGTTCCCGTTCCACGTGACGTCGCGACGCACGGCCGAGGAGGTCGCCGCGTCGATCGACGAGGGAGCCTTCGAGAACGACGAGACGAGGAGCTTCTGGCTCGACCATGCCGATCTGGGCACGATCGGCCTGGTGCGCCTCGAGGACCTCGAGGACCCCACCCCCCTGCTCGACCTCCGCCTGGCCGAGGAGTTCCGCGGAAGGGGGCTGGGCGCCGAGGCGCTCCGCGAGGTCACGCGCCACGTGTTCGCGCACTTCGAGGAGGTGACGCGCTTCGAAGGCCAGACCCGGGAGGACAACATCGCGATGCGCCGCACCTTCGTGCGCTGCGGCTGGGTGAAGGAGGCCCACTACCGCGAGTCCTGGCCCGTCGAGGGCGGGGCACCGCTGGCGTCCGTCGCCTACGCGATACTGCGTCGCGATTGGGAGAGCGGCACGACGACCCCGGTGCCCTGGAACGAGATGGGGCTCTGAACCGTCTGGCTCGGGGCGCTGCCGATCCGGGAATGCTCGATGAACCGCGGACTTCCGTCTCCACTACCGGTGCGCCCTGGGAGATCCTCGCAGCGCTCGACTCCGAGGCCGCCGCCTCCGGCGCGCGACGGGCGCTTCGGGACACGGAGTCGACGCGCGAGGATCGACAGGCCGGATCTGACTCCCCCGGGCACTCAGCGCGGCGCCGCGTCACTGCCTGTATCTCGTGTCGGGTGCACCCTCGCCCACGGCTGACTACTGTGCACACGACGGCCCCGGCGCCTCGGCGCCCTGACGAGCACCCCCGGGCCGCCCCACCCCAGGAGAACTCATGGCTCGAGAACTGATCTGGACCGGCTTCATGACCCTCGACGGCATCGTCGACTCCCCCGGCGGGGTGGTGGAGGGGCATCCGCAGGGAGGCTGGGTGCTCAGCACACCTTTCGATGAGGAGGCCTTCTCCCTCAAGGGTGAGGAGATCGCCGAGACCTCCGCGCTGATGTTCGGCCGGCGCAGCTACGAGGCCTTCGCCCCGGTGTGGAACGGCTCCGCCGACCACGCCGCGTACCAGGACCTCCCGAAGATCGTCGTCTCCTCCTCGCTGGATGAGGCGAATCTGCACGAGGGCTGGGGCGAGACGCGGATCCTGCGCTCCACCGAGGAGGTCGCCGCGGAGAAAGCCGGCGACGGCGGCGCGATCTTCATCCACGGCAGCGCGGAGCTCGCCCGTCGGCTCGGCGAGGCGGGGCTGATCGACCGCTACCACCTGCTGCTGTTCCCGGTGACGCTGGGGACAGGCAAGCGATTCCTCCCCACCTCCGAGCACGACTGGCAGGACCTGCGCCTGCGCGACTCCGCCGCCTACGGCAACGGCGTCGTGAAGCTGGTCTACGACGTGATGCACTGACCCCTGCGCCACCTCAGCGGATCGCGGGCGGCCACCGGTCCGCGCGCCATGCGTCCCAGTCCGCGAAGCCCTCCGGCGGTGCCGGGATCGGCTCGCTGCCGTCGACCTCCTCCTCGCTGGGGCGCTGGAAGACGCCCGCCCAGGAGGCGAGCTCGGCCTCGGAGATCGGCCAGGTGGTGTGCGGTTCCTCGGCGAGGCGCCGGCCCAGGCGGCGTCGCTGCTCGGCGAGGTCGACGTCGCAGAAGAGCATCACCACCTCGGCGCCCCGGTCGGCGGCCGCCTGCCGCAGGCTGGAGCGCTCGTCCTTGCCCCAGAGCCCGAAGTCGAGGACGACGCTCACTCCGAGCTCGAGGGCACGCAGCGCGATCCCCACGAGCCGGCCTTCGATGACGTCGGAGGCCTGTTCGGGGTTCTCGCTGCCGTAGAGCGCCTTCATCCACTCGTCCTTGGTGAGCCGCAGCGCTCGGTGCTCGGCCTCGATCCGGCGGGCGGCGGTGGTCTTGCCGGTGCCGGGCAGGCCGACGGTGAGGAACAGGGTCGGGGGCACGGGGGTCTCCTTCGACGGGTCGTCTCATTCTCAGGGCTCGACTATGCATTCTTTGATGCATGCATTAAGGTCGCCCGCATGCCCGCCCCCACCCTGCCCTGGCTCGACGACCGCGAGAACCGCCCGATCGCGACGCAGATCGCCGCCGCGACTGCACGGCAGATCGCCGAGGCCGCGATCGAGCCGGGCACCCTGCTGCGCGAGGTCGAGCTCGCCGCCGAGCACGGCGCGAGCCGCACCCCGGCCCGCGAGGCGATGCTGCAGCTGGAGACCTGGGGGCTCGTGCGCCTCCTGCCGAAGAAGGGCGCCCTGGTCACCACGCCGACGGCGCGCGAGCGGGAGGAGCTGCTCTCGGTGCGCGCGATGCTCGAGGGCCACGCCGTCTCCCGGATCGCGCCCGACGAGACCCGTCGCACCTCCCTCGTCGAGGCGCTCGCGCCGGTGCTCACGGCGCAGAAGGCGGCGACCGATCGTCCCGCGGACTTCGCCGTCCACGACTACGCCTTCCACCTCACCCTCGCCTCCCACGACGGCAACCGCGTGGTCGAGGAGGTGCTGCGCGCGCTCGGACCGCGGCTGTTCCGCCTTACGCATCTGGCCGTCCTCTCCCCCGCCGCGGACCTGCCCGCACTGCACCGCGAGCACATCGAGCTCACCGATGCGGTGGCGCGCGGGGACGTCGCCGGCTTCCGCCAGATGATCGAGGGCCACCTGCACGCCGGCCACGACGATGCTTACTCGGTGGTGTCCGAGTGATGCGCGCACGGATCCCGGCCTGGCTCGCCGTCGCCCCGACGGGCTTCCTCCTCGCCTGGGGCGGCAATCACTTCACGCCGCTGCTGCACGTGTACGAGACCGTCGGCGGCTATGCGCCCTGGCAGGCGAACCTGTTGCTGGGGATGTACGTCGCCGGTCTCGTCCCCGGGATGCTGCTGGCCGCGGGGCTCTCGGACCATCACGGCCGTCGGCCGATCGCGATCGCTGGCCTGCTCGCCGGGGCGCTCGGCAGCGTGGTGCTTGCGGCGAGCATGTCGAGCTTCGTGCTGCTGTGCGCCGGCCGCGTCCTTGCCGGGATCGGCGTGGGTGTCGGCATGTCGGTCTGCTCGACCTGGATCAAGGAGCTCTCCTCCGCCCCGCACGACCCGCGCGCGACGCCGACCGCCGGAGCGCGACGCTCCTCGATGATCCTCACCCTCGGCTTCGCGCTCGGCGCGGGCGTGACGGGCTCGCTCGCCCAGTGGGCGCCGCTGCCGGGGCAGCTGCCCTTCCTCGTCCATCTCGGGCTGTGCCTGCTGGCCGGGATCGCGCTGCTCGCGGCGCCGGAGAGCCTGCCGCGCGAGCTGCGGGCCCGCGGCGCGCTGCGCGATGACCTGAGGGTCTCCTCGGTGAGGCATCCCGTCTTCGCGCGGATCGTGCTGCCGGCCGGGCCGTGGGTGTTCGCCGCCGCTGGCGTCGCCTACGCGATCCTGCCCGCGACGGTCGAGGAACAGATCGGCGATGCGGCGACGATCTACGCGACCGGACTGACCGTCCTCACCCTCGGCATCGGTGCGATCGCGCAGGGTGTGGTGGGTCTGATCGACCGCCTCACCCGCGGCCGCGCGCTGGTCGTGGGCCTGAGCGGCATGAGCGCGGGGATGATCCTCGCCGCCGTCGCCGCGGATCTGCGCCGCCCGGTGCTGGTGGTGGGCGTCGCGGCACTGCTCGGTGCGTCCTACGGGGTGTGCGTGGTGGCGGGGCTGGTCATCGCCCAGTCCCTCGCCTCTCCGCGCGAGCTCGCCGGGATCACCGGCGTCTACTACTCCCTCGCCTATCTCGGTTTCCTGCTGCCGACGATCCTCGCGGCGCTCACCCCGGTGCTGCCGTACACGGGCGGACTCGCGATCGTGGCCGCGGTGTGCGTGCTGTGCCTGGCGACGGTCGCCTGGGGTCTGCGCCGTCCGCTGCCGGCGCCGGCGAGCACCTCGCCCGCGCCGCTGCCCGAGGAGGTGCGGGTCGAGCCGGAGGTCGCGGCCGTCGCGACATCCTGAGGCAGGCGGCGCACGCAGCGGCTCCCCGGTACGGCCCCGGCCCCTCCCCGGCGCGCGGCCCCGCGGCACGGACCCGTCGACACCAGCCCACATCCGACGTGGCCGGACACACGTACCCCGCGCCCCGTGCCGCCCCGTACCGTGTCAGAGGCACAAGAAGTGCCTGCGGCGCCCGCGCCGTCCCCTCCTCGCCCCCGGAGCCACCCTCGCGATGAGCACGTCCACGCAGCCGACCCCCACCACTGCGACCACGCGTCGCCGCCCCGGGCTCTCGGCGCGACACCTGCACTTCATCGCGCTCGGCTCCGCGATCGGCACGGGGCTGTTCTACGGCTCGGCCGGCGCGATCCAGGCCGCCGGCCCCTCCGTGCTGCTGGTGTACCTCCTCGGCGGCGCGGTCGTGTACTTCATGCTCCGCGCGCTCGGCGAGATGGCGGTGCGGCTGCCGATCCAGGGCTCCTTCGCCGAGTACACCCGCCGCTTCCTCGGCCCCTGGGCCGGGTACATCACCGGCTGGATGTTCGCCTTCGAGATGCTCATCGTGTGCCTCGCGGACCTCACCGCGATCGCGATCTACCTGCGCTTCTGGTTCCCGGACACCGCCCAGTGGATCTGGGTGGCGCTCACGCTGCTGATCGTCGGTGCCGCGAACCTCGCGAGCGTCCGCTGGTTCGGGGAGCTCGAGTTCGCCTTCACGATCGTCAAGGTCGGCGCCGTGATCGCGATGATCGCGGGCGGCGCGGCGATCCTCGCGTTCGGGCTCGGCGACGCCTCGACGCCGACGGGCCTCGCGAACCTCACGGACGACGGGGGCTTCTTCCCGAACGGCCCCAGCGGGATGATCAGCGCGTTTATCCTCGTGCTCTTCGCCTTCGGCGGCACGGAGATCATCGGCGTCGCCGG
This sequence comes from Brachybacterium sp. J144, assembly GCF_036321705.1. Lineage (NCBI taxonomy): Bacteria > Bacillati > Actinomycetota > Actinomycetes > Micrococcales > Dermabacteraceae > Brachybacterium > Brachybacterium sp. J144. The sequence goes on along the minus strand of NZ_JAZDCG010000014.1, from coordinate 72,643 downwards.
CACCGAGGCGGAGGACCCCGGCAAGGCGATCCCGAAGGCCGTGAACACGGTCCCGGTGCGGATCCTGCTGTTCTACGTCCTCGCGATCGGCGTGATCCTGCTGCTGACCCCGTGGCCGCAGATCACCGGCGAGGAGTCCCCCTTCGTGCAGATCTTCGACACCCTCGGCGTGAGCTGGGCGGCCGCCGCGCTGAACGTCGTGGTGATCACCGCCGCGCTCTCCGCGATCAACGCGGACCTCTTCGGCGCGGGCCGCGTCGTCGCTGGCATGGCGCGTCAGCGCCTGGCGCCGGCAGCCCTGTCCCGCACGGTGCGCGGCGTGCCGGCGGTCACCACGCTGGCGATGCTCGGCGTGCTCGTGGTCGGTGTGGCGCTGAACTGGGCGCTGCCGGACGAGGTGTTCACGATCGTCGCGTCGCTCGCGACCTTCGCGACCGTCTTCGTGTGGCTGATGATCCTGCTCGCGCAGGTGGCCTCGCGCCGCGGCATGAGCCGCGAGGAGCGGGACGCCCTCGAGTTCCCGGTCGCCTTCTGGCCCTACGGGCAGTTCTTCGCGATCGCGTTCATCCTGTTCACCCTCGGGATCATGGTGTGGATCCCGGAATACCACATGGCGCTCGCGGTGGGAGTGGGCTTCACCGTGCTGATGTCGCTGCTGTACGTGAGCCTGGTGCGCCGCAGTACCCGCTGACGTCCCGTCCCTCCCCCGAGCACCGGCCCCTCCGGGCGCCCCGGATGCGACGAGCCGCCCGGTCCCCCTCGGGGGCCGGGCGGCGTCGGTGCGTCGGCGGAGGGCCGCTCAGCGACGGGTCACTTGCGCAGCGCGAACCCGCCGGTCCAGCCGGTGATCTCGCGGGCGGCGAGGGTCATCTGCAGGAAGCCGACGGCCTCCATCTCGCGGGCCCGCTTGAGGGAGCCCGCGTCGATGCCCTGGACGCCACCGGCGGTGACCAGCTCGATCAGGGCGGTCTTCGCGGCCTCGTCATCACCGGCGACCAGCACGACGGCGGGGACGTCGCCGCCCACCCGGCCGGCGGCGAGCACGCCAGCGAACAGGGTGTTGAAGGCCTTGACGACCTTCACGCCGGGGAGCTTCGCCTGCAGCTCGGCGGCGGCAGAGGAGTCGGCGGGGACGGTGAGGGAGTCGAAGGTGGCGAAGTCGACCGGGTTGGTGACGTCGACGACGACCTTTCCGTCGAGCTGCGCGCCGTAGGTGGCGACGAGCTCGTCGAAGGCGGTGACCGGGACGGCGAGGACCACGATGTCGCCGGTGATCGCGTCGCCGACGACGCCGGCGCTGCCGGAGACCTGCGCGGCGAGGGCGGCGGCCTTCTCCTGGTCACGGCCCAGGACCTGGACCTGTGCCCCGCCCTTCGCGGCGAGGGCGGCGACGGCGGAGCCGACGTTGCCGGATCCGATGACGGTGAGGGTGGTGCTCATGGGGGTTCTCCTGGAGGGTCGAGGCGCGGGGCGATGATTTCGTTGCCCGTTCAACTACATCGTACCCACATAGTTGCCCGGGAAACAACCCCTAGGATGGCGGCATGCCCACCGACGATCCCGCCGCCCCCCGGGTCCCCCGGATGGATCCTGTGCACGCCCGCGCGTGGCGTGCCCTGGTGGCCGTCGGAGAGCAGCTCCCCACCCGGCTCGACGCCCAGCTCACGAACGATGCCGGCATCATCAACGTCGAGTACGCGATCCTCGGCGCCCTCGTCTCCGCCCCCGGCTCGACGCTCCGCATGGGCGCCCTCGCCGAGCGGTCGCTGTTCTCCACGCCGCGCACATCCAAGGCCGTCACCCGGCTGCAGAAGCGCGGGCTCGTCGAGCGGATCAGCTGCGCCGGCGACGGCCGCGCCATCAACGTCCACCTCACCCGCGAGGGGCTGCGCACCTATCTCCGCGCCACGCCCCCGCACATCGAGCTCGCGCGCGACACGATCCTCGGGGACCTCACGGACGAGGAGCTGACCACCCTCGCCGATCTCCTCGACCGGGTGATCCCCCGGCTCGGCACCGATTGAGGGACCGCGATGACCGAGCCGATGCATCACGGCCAGCTCGAGCTCTCCCCGGAGCTCGCCGCCCAGCTCGTCACACAGCTGCTGCCCGGCACCGACCCCGCGACCATCCGCCTCCTGCCGAGCTCGGCGACGACGAACACGGTGGTGCGGATCGGCGAGGACCTCGCCGCCCGCTTCCCGCTCCAGCCGACGGACCCGGACGCCGCCCGGTCGGCCCTCGCCGCCGAGCTCGAGGCGATGGGCGAGTTCGCGGCCGTCTCCCCGCTGCCCGCCCCGGACCCGGTCGCGCTCGCGGAGCCGTCCGCCGCCTTCCCGATGCCCTGGTCGGTGCAGACCTGGATCCCGGGCGAGGTCGCAGACCCGCTGACGATCGCGGGCTCAGATGCCGCGGCCGACGACCTCGCCGCCCTGCTCCTCGCGCTGCGGGCCGTCCCCACCCGGGGCCGACGCTTCCGGGGTCCCGGCCGCGGCGGCGAGCTCACGGCCCACGAGGACTGGGTGCGGGAGTGCCTGGAGCGCTCCCGCGACCTGCTGCCCGTCGGCCCCCTCGCCGACCGCTGGGAACGCTGGCGCACACTCCCCCGACTCTCCCTGGACGTGATGAGCCACCGCGACCTCATCCCCGCGAACCTGCTGACCGCGGAAGGTCGCGTCGTCGGCGTGCTCGATGCCGGCGGGTACGGGCCCGCCGATCGGGCGCTCGACCTCGTCGGCGCCTGGCACCTGCTGGACGCGGCGCGGCGCGAGCAGCTGCGGAAGCGTCTGGGCTGTTCCGACCTCGAGTGGGAGCGCGGGGCGGCCTGGGCGTTCGTGCAGGCCATCGGCCTGGTCTGGTACTACGAGCGGACGAACTGGACGATGGCCGAGCTCGGCCGCTCGACGCTCGCGCGGCTGCTGGAGGACCCCGCGGTCGGCTGATCGCTGGCCCCACGGCGAGGCGTGGTTCGCCGAGCTCCGAACGCGCGTCGGGGGCTGAGCGGCCGCGGGCTCAGCGTCGGGCGGCGACCGTCTCGGGGCGCAGGTCCAGGCGGCGCAGGAGCTGCGCGTTCAGCGCCACCACCACGGTCGAGGCGCTCATCAGCAGCGCGCCGACGCTCATCGGCATGACGAACCCGATCGGCGCGAGGACCCCGGCCGCGAGCGGGACGGAGATCAGGTTGTATCCGGCGGCCCACCAGAGGTTCTGCCGCATCTTCCGGTAGGCGGCGCGGGACAGCTCGATCACCGACAGCACCGAGCGCGGGTCCGAGGAGGCGAGCACGACCCCGGCGGAGCCGATCGCGACGTCGGTGCCGGCGCCGATCGCGAGGCCGACGTCGGCCTGCGCGAGGGCGGGCGCGTCGTTCACGCCGTCGCCGACCATGGCGACCCGTCGGCCCTCGCCCTGCAGCGCCGCGACGCGCGCGGACTTGTCCTCGGGCCGCACCCCGGCGTAGATCCGGTCGATGCCGAGCTCAGCGCCGACGTGCTCGGCGACGTTCTGCGCGTCCCCGGTGATCATGACGACCTGGAGATCGCGGGCGTGGAGCGCGGCAATCGCCTCGCGGGACTCCTCGCGCACGGCGTCGGCGAGCTTCAGGGCGCCGACGGACTCGCCGCCCCGCAGCACGTGCAGCACGATCGCGCCCTCCTCGCGCCAGGCCGGGGCCTGCTCGAGCTCGGCGGCGCCGGTCTCCTCGAGCAGCCGCGGTCCGCCGACGCGGATCTCGTGCCCTCCGATCCGGGCGCTCACGCCGAGCGCGGGGGTGGAGGTGACCTCGGAGGCGGCGGGGACGGCGACCCCGTCGGCCGCCGCGCGATCACGGATCGCGCCGGCCAGGGGGTGCTCGCTCTCGGACTCAGCCGCGGCGGCCAGTCCCAGCAGGGTCTGCTCGTCGAGCCCGCTGCCGGGGGCGACGGCCACCGCGGAGAGCTCGGGCTCGCCGCGGGTGAGGGTGCCGGTCTTGTCGAACAGGACGGTGTCGACCGTGCGCATGCCCTCGAGGGCGAGGCGGTCGGTGACGAGCACGCCGGCGCGGGCCGCGCGTTCGGTCGCGAGCGAGACGACCAGCGGGATCGCGAGCCCCAGGGCATGGGGGCAGGCGATGACCAGCGCGGTGACGGTGCGGATCACGGCCTCGTCGGGCATGCCCAGCAGCGTCCAGGCGAGCGCGGTGAGCACGGCGGCGCCGAGCGCGAACCAGAACAGCCAGGCGGCGGCGCGGTCCGCGATGCGCTGGGCGCGGGAGGAGGAGGACTGAGCCTCGGCGACGAGGCGCCGGATGCCGGCGAGCGCCGTGCCCTCCCCCGTCGCGGTGACCTCGAGGCGCAGGCTCGAGTCGGTCGCGACGGTGCCGGCCACCACGCGGTCCCCGAGGGTGCGCACGACCGGCCGGGACTCGCCCGTGATCATCGACTCGTCGACCTCGGCGCGACCCTCGACGACGGTGCCGTCGGCCGGGACGGACGCGCCGGGGCGCACCAGCACGAGATCTCCCTCGCGCAGGTCGGTGGGGGCGACGGTGACGATCTCGTCCCCGTCGATCCGCTCGGCCGCATCAGGCAGGAGCGCGGCGAGGGAGTCCAGCGCCGAGGACGTCTGCGCGAGGGAGCGCATCTCGATCCAGTGCCCGAGCAGCATGATCACGATCAGCAGCGCGAGCTCCCACCAGAACTCGAGCTCGTGGTGGAGCAGGCCCAGGGTCGCGCCCCAGGAGGACAGGAACGCGACGGTGATGCCGAGGCTGATCAGCAGCATCATCCCCGGGGTGCGGGAGCGGAGCTCGGAGAGCCCGCCGGTGAGGAACGGCTTCCCGCCCCACGCGTACATGACGGTGCCGAGGATCGGTGCGATCCAGCTGAGGCCCGGCACGTCCGGGATCGTGTAGCCGATCAGGTGCGCGAACATCGGCGAGAGGCCGACGACGGGGACCGCGAGGACGAGCATGATCCAGAACAGCCGCCGGAACTGCGCGACGTGATCACCATGGCTGCCGTGCCCACCATGGCTGGCATGGCCGGCGTGGCCGCCGGGCTCGTGCTGGTGGTGGTCGTGGCCCGCCGCGTGATCGCCGTGCGGATCGCGGCCGTGGTGCGATTCGTGGCCGTCGTGACCGACCCCTCCGTGCGCAGGCGTCGTCTCCATGCGACAAGACTATACCCCTAGGGGGTATTAATCCAGGGGTCCGGACCTTTCTGTCCCGGCCCCCGCACCAGGCTCCGCAGCTCCCGCCCTGCTCAGCCCGCGACCTCCGTCACCAGGGTGCTGAGCTGTTCGAGCCGGCCCCACTCGTCGTCGTCCGCCCCGGCGTAGACAAGCGAGAGCCGCCCGGCGTAGCCCGCCTCCTGGAGGACGCTCAGGGAGCGCGTGAAGTCCTCGGCGTCGAGCGACCCGTCGGCGTTCTCCCGCGCCTTGACCTGCGAGCATTCCGCGATCCCGGCGACCTGGGCGATCTGCTCGTACTTGTCGGCGCCGGTCCAGTTGCCGGTGTCGGCGAGCAGTCCCACCTCGCCCTCGCACAGCTCGAGCAGGCGGCGGGTGGTGGCCGCGTCGATCAGCAGCGCCTTCCAGTTCTCGGTGAGGACGCGGAGGTCGGGGTGCTCGGCGGCGAGAGCGCGCAGCCCGCTCGCGCTCCGGACGAGGACCTCCTCGCTCGGCGCCCGGTCCCCCGCGGGCACGCGCACCCGGGAGATGCGGAGCTGTTCGGCGACGTCGAGCCACCCGGAGAGCCAGCGCTGATGCTCGGCGCCGTGCTCGGGGTGGGTCATGTCCCCGTCGTCGACAAGGAGGACCTCGAGATCCACACCCGCCTCGTCGAAGGCGGCGCGGAGCTCGGCCAGGTAGGGCGACTCGGTGGTGGGGAGGTAGAAGTGGCACAGCTGGGCGCTGGCGAACCCGTGCGCGGCGAGCTGCGCGGGGAGTTCGAGCAGGGGCAGTCCCGTGGTGGAGCGGTTCTCGGGCATCCCGCCCGAGGGCATGCTCCCGGGGGCGACGAACCGGCCCAGGGTGCGGAACAGGGACCAGGTGTGCAGGGCGTTCGTGGGGTCGAGGGCAGTGGTCATGGGGCGTCTCCCGGACGTCAGGGCGACGGCCGCGGCGGCCCGTCGCACGGGTGTACGACGGTACTCGCGACAGTGCGCCGCGTCACTCGCCGCCCGACGGTGCAGAGGTGGTGAAGGCCCTGGCGGATGCGCCGCAGTTCCTGCAGGGTGAGGCCTCGAGGGGAAGGAGCGCCCCATGCGCCCGAGACGGAGTCGTCGACTGGACCTGCAGGATCTCCCGCGCGCGCTGGCGGCGGCGCTCGAGGGGGCGCTGCGCGGCGAGGAGGTGCTGCTCGCGCGCGGCGCCGCGGTGCTGGGAACCCTTTCCATCGCGCCCCTGCAGCATGCCGGCGGCGTGCTCGAGGGTGCCCTGATCGCCCCGGACCGCGCGGAGCCGGAGCCTGCTCCGATCCCCTCGGGAGCCCTCGTGGTCGCGACCGCCATGGAGCTCTCCGTCGGGGCGCGGAGCCGCCTCGCCGAGGAGTTCGGGGAGGGCTTCGTGGTGCTCGACCTGCACGAAGCGCCGCCCACGGCCGACGTGCTGCTGGTCCCGCCGATCAGCCCGCAGCTGCTCGCGGCGTTGAGATCCCAATTCCCCCGCGCCCGGATGCTGATCGCCGAGATCGAGGACGAGGACCTCGGGGTGCACTACGCCGGTCCGGTCACCCGGATGCTGGAGGCGGGTGCCGCGGGCTACCTGCCCGCCGGTCCGCTTCCGGACGTCGCCCGTTCGGTGCGGGAGCACCTGGACCGGCAGACCGCTCCGACACTCGGCCCCGGGGTGATGAGGCACGGTGATCGCCCGGGCGGCGCGCTCCCCCCGGCCTCCCGCTGAGCCCGACGCCGCGGCGCCCGATGCGCACGTCCCGGCGACGCGGGAGGCGCCGCCCCGTACGCGGACTCCCCGCCGCGGGGCCGATGGTCCCGTGCACGGGGATACCGGTGAGGGGTACGGTGGGCGCGGTCTCGTCGTCCCCCGGAGGAAAACCCCATGCCGCTGATCCTGCCGCGCCGCGCCCTGCTCGTCACCACGAGCCTGACCGCACTCGCCCTGGCAGGCTGCTCCTCCCCGTCGACGGTCGGCACCGAGCCGACCGACGACGCCGCCTCGCCCCTCCTCGCCCGCCACGATCTGCCGACCACCGACGCCCGCGCCGTGATCGATGCGCTCGAAGCGCTGCCGCTCGAGGAGAAGCCCTCGGGGCTGCTCGCCTCCATCGGCACCGAGGAGCTGACCCTGGCCGAGGAGGATGGTCGCGAGGCCACGCTGCCGCTCCCCGCCGAGCAGGTGTATCTCGCCGTCGCGCCCTACGTGGAGTCCACCCATGAGTGCTTCCTGCACTCCCTGACCACCTGCACCGGCGAGCTCGCGGGGCAGGAGGTGCAGGTGCGGGTCTCCGACGGCGGCGCCCGGCCGCTGATCGACGAGGCGCGGACCACCGCCGCGAACGGCTTCCTCGGCCTGTGGCTGCCCCGCGACCGGGCTCTCACCCTCACTCTCGGCACCGAGGCCGGGGAGGTCTCGGCCACCCATCGCACCCTCGCCTCCGCCGCGACCTGCCTGACCACGATGCAGCTGCCCGGCTGACCGATCGCCCGGGAGCGGGCCGGCCCGAGCACCCGTCGGCTCCCTGACCCCTCGTCTCCCGCCCTGGAAACCCCTCGCCACCACGTGGGAACGGGCGTAGTCTCCGCCGCGGCGGACCCCGCTCGCGATGCCGCGACGCCGCCTCCCCCGAGGAGTGATCAGGATGCAGTACGCCCAGCTCGGCCGCACCGGCGCCACCGTCTCCCGTCTGGTGCTCGGCACGATGAACTTCGGCCCGCACACCACGGAGGAGGACTCCTTCGCGATCATGGACCGCGCCGTCGACGAGGGCGTGACCTTCTTCGACACCGCCAACGTCTACGGTGGTAAGGAGCATCGGGGGCACACCGAGGAGATCGTCGGCCGTTGGCTCGCCCGCTCCGGGCGCCGCGACGAGATCGTGCTCGCCACCAAGGTGTACGGCGAGATGGGGCCGGGGAAGAACGACCGCGGCCTGTCGGCGCTGAACATCCGCCGCGCGGTGGACGCGTCGCTGCGCCGCCTGCAGACGGACCACATCGACCTCTACCAGATGCACCACGTGGACCGCTCGACCCCGTGGGAGGAGATCTGGCAGGCGATGGACCTGCTGGTCGCGCAGGGGAAGATCAGCTACGTCGGCTCCTCGAACTTCGCCGGCTGGCACCTCGCCCAGGCGAACGAGGCCGCCGCCCGCCGCGGCTCGCTGGGTCTGGTCTCCGAGCAGTCCCTGTACAACCTGCTGTCGCGCTCGATCGAGCTCGAGGTGCTGCCCGCCGCGCAGCACTACGGCCTTGGGGTGATCCCCTGGTCGCCGCTCGCGGGCGGCAAGCTCGGCGGCCGCCGCCCCGACGGGGTGCGCCGCAAGGACGCCGATCGCCGCCACGACCCCGCGGACCTCACCGAGCAGCTCGAGCGCTGGGAGACCTTCTGCGCGGACCGCGATCTCGCCCCCGGCCAGGTCGCCCTCGCCTGGCTGCTGCACCAGCCGGGCGTGCTCGGCCCGATCATCGGCCCCCGCACGATGGAGCAGCTCGACTCCGCGATCGGCGCCTTCGACATCTCGCTGACCGACGAGGACCTCGCCGCGCTCGACGAGATCTTCCCCGGCCCCGGCGGTCCCGCCCCGGAGGCCTACGCCTGGTGACCCCGGCTCAGCCGACCAGCAGGCAGAACGGGTGCCCCTCGGGGTCGCCCATCACGTAGAGCGGCTCGTCGGCGTCGGTCGTGCGGTCCAGCAGCTCGGGGTACCTCATCGTGGCCTCCTCCCATGCGGCGTACCCTCGGGCACGTCCGCCGCTTCATCGTGCCCGTCCGGACCGTCGATGTCGAGATCCGCGGCGCGGCGTCGACAACTCGTCGAGGGCATCCGCCCCCGACCGCCCGACCCCACCGAGGAGCTCCCGATGAAGTACGTGATCCTGATCCACTCCAACCCCCAGCCCTGGGTCCATCCCACCCCGGACTACCTGCCGGAGGAGCAGGCCCGGTCCGCCGCGGAGCGGGAGGCCGACTCCCGCTCCTTCGACGCGGCGTTCGGCGAGGTCCTCGAGCGCGGCGAGCTCGTCCATGCCGAGGCGCTCGCCGCCCCCTCGGGCTCGCGGCTGTTCCGCTGGGAGGGCGACCGACGGATCGTCGTCGACGGCCCCTACGCCGAGGGCCGCGAGCACCTCGCCGGGTTCTTCATCGTCGACACCGAGACGCCCGAGCGGGCGGCGGAGATCGCCGGCCTGTTCGGCGCCCGCGGGGAGACGGTGGAGCTGCGTCCGGTGATGAGCGAGGCTCCCGACGAGTCCTGATCCCGCCTCGGACCTGGAGGACGTGTGGCGCCGCGAGGCGCCGCACGTCCTCGCCGCGCTGCTGCGTCGGCACGGGGACCTCGCGGACTGCGAGGACGCCGTGCAGCTGGCGCTCCTGGCCGCCTCGGAGCAGTGGCCGCGCGACGGCCTGCCCGACTCCCCGCGGGCCTGGCTGCGGGCGGTCGCCTCGCGGCGCCTGATCGACGGCATCCGCGCGGACGCCGCGCGACGCGCCCGCGAGGAGCGGGCGGCCCGGCTCGAGGAGCCGCTGCACGGGGACCCCGGCGACCCGATCGAGGACGCGCACGGGGCGTCGGGCGACGGAGAGGACCTCCTCCCCCTGCTCCTGCTCTGCGCGCATCCCTCCCTGACCCCGGCCTCCCAGACCGCGCTGATGCTGAGGGCGGTCGGCGGACTGCGCACCGCCGAGCTGGCGACCTGCTTCTTCGTGCCGGAGTCGACGATGGCGCAGCGGATCTCCCGGGCGAAGGCCCGCCTGCGTGCCGACGGGGCCGGCCTCCCCGCGCCCACCGGCGCGGATCTGCCCCTCCGACTGCATGCGGTCCGCCACGCCGTCTCCGCGCTCTACGCCCAGGACCATTCCCTGGCCGAGCGCGGACGGGGCACCGACCGACTGCTCGGCGACGCCGCCGTCCGGGTGGCGCGCGCGGTCCTCGCGGCCCGGCCGGCGGAGCCGGAGAGCGCGGGTCTCCTGGCGCTGCTGCTGCTCACCCATGCCCGGGCTCCCGCTCGCCTGGACGCCGACGGGGAGATCGTGCCTCTCCTCGTCCAGGACCGATCGCGGTGGGACCACGCCCTGGTGCGGGAGGGGATCTCCCTGCTGGAGCGGACCCTGCCGGTGGGCCCGGTGGGACCGTTCCAGCTGCAGGCGGCGATCGCGGCCGTCCACGCCGAGGCGGGGACGAGCGATGCCACCGACTGGCCGCAGATCCTGGTGCTCTACCGCATGCTGGCGGATCTCGAGCCGACCCCGGCGGTGCTGCTGGGGCTCGCGGTGGCGACCGCCGAGGTGGAGGGTCCGCATGCGGGACTGGACCTGCTCGCCATGCATCCGCCGCTCTCCCATCGCCATGAGGCGGTGACTGGGCACCTCCTCGCCCGGCTGGGGCGGGAGGAGGAGGCGCGCGCCGCCTTCCTGCGTGCGGCCGAGCGCACCCGGAGCCCGTCCGAGCAGCGTTATCTGCGCCGGCTGGCGTCGGCGGCAGCGGTTCCCGAGCCGGACGACGCCCCCTGACCGTCTCCCGGCGCCGTCAGGGCAGGTGCAGCACCGTCACCCCCGGGCCGACCTCCCACTGCACGGTTCCCCAGCGCACCACCGCGGTCGCGTTCGCGGGCACGTCCACCTCGAGCTCGCGCCCCGCCGCGTCGTAGCGCACGCGCACGTCCCCGCGGATCGTGGGGACGGTGCCCGCCATCCAACGCAGCGGTCCGGGCTGCGGGGCGATCTCGAGCCGGGCCGCGCCGGGGGCGACCACGCGCACTCCCAGCACCCAGCGGGCGAGGACGTTGACGGGGGCGGTGCCCCAGGCGTGGGAGTAGGTCATGTTGGGCTTGAGGGAGGGGTCCCAGGCCTCGGGCACGATCGTCGCGCCGAGGTCGTCGATCCCGTGCAGCCAGCCGCGCTCCCCACGGGAGGTGAGCAGGGCGAGGGCCTCATCGGCCCGTCCCAGGGAGAAGAGGGCGTCGAGCAGGAACTGGGCGCCGTAGATGCTCATGCGCATCCCGCCGGCGGCGAGGTGCTCGGCGAGCGCGTCGCGGTGCGCGGCCGGCGCCTGGCCGAGGGCGACGGGGATGGCGCTCGAGTGCTGGGCGGCGTGCTCGACGACGCTCCCGTCGGCGCGGAGCCCGTCGCGGAGCACCCCGTCGGCCCGCACCAGCAGGTGCTCCATCGCCGTACGCAGGCCCGCCGCCCGCTCCGCGTGGTGCGCGGCCTCACGGGGCCGGCCGAGCGCCCGGCAGATCCGGGCGAGGGCATCGTGCGCCGCGGCCTGGAAGGCGTTCAGGACGGTGCTGACCTCGGTGATCTCCACGTCGTCGCGGCAGGTCACGGGCCAATCCACGAGGACGGCGTCCCAGCCGCTGGAGCTGCCGGGCTCGAGGTGCACGAGGCCGTCCTCGCCGAGGAACCGGTCGTAGCCGGCGGCGCGCCAGAGGTCGAGGTCGGTGCGCAGCTGGCCGTCGTCGCCGGTGGCGAGATAGTCCTCCCAGGCCAGGAGGACGGGCATGAGGTGGTACTCGGCGGGCCAGGTGGGCCGACGGGTGAGGTACCGGGTGCTCGCACGGGCGAGCGCATAGCTCCGCTCGCACGCGTACTGGGAGAGCTGGTTGACGTAGGCGTCGCCCTCGTAGGGCAGGCGCTCCCGGGCGGGGGTGTCGAGGTAGAGGTCCAGGGTGGTGGCCTCGATGGAGTAGCGGCACAGCTCGTGCACCCGGTCGAGGTCCGGATCCGAGGAGGCGAAGGCCCCGGTGGGGGCGGTGCCGGAGGTGAGGAGGGTGGGCGTGACCTCGAGGTCCGAGACCGTGCCGGAGAGCAGGTGGAGATCGGCGTAGCGGAAGGCGCGGTAGCCCCAGTGCTCGACCTCCTGCTCCCCCGCGCGCAGCGTCCACGTCTCCTCGTACACGTTCCCGGTGGGCATCGCGGAGAGGACGCGGCCGTGCTCGTCCCGCTGCTCGCCGAGGCGGACGGCGATCCGGGCGCCGTCGCTCGCGCGGCAGCGGAGGCGCAGGCCGCCGACGATCTCCCGGCCCAGGTCGATCCGCCAGGTCGCGGCGGGGGCCGCGTCGGGGCCGACGGTCGCAGGGCCGACGGGAGTTGGTTGCGGCGGATCCGGTGCGCCGGGGGCGGGGCCGACGGGGTCGCCGCCGACGGGCTCCGGTCGCAGGGTCGCCCCGGTCTCCTGGTGCAGGGAGACGGTGGCGGGCACGGGCTCTGCGGGCAGCGGCGGCGCGGCGCTCGCCGGCGCCCAGCCGCTGTCGTCGACGCCGGGGAGGGTCCAGCCGGCCGGCTCCTCCCGCAGGTCCCAGTCCTCCGCGGGGGCGTGGTACCAGAAGCCGCCGATGCTGCGGGTGCCGGGCAGCAGTCGGTCGCCGGGGAGGGCGCGCCAGGTGTCCGGGGCGGTCATGTGCTCGAGCCGGGTGCCGTCGGCGAGGACGACGACGAGGCGCACGGCGACCTGCCGCCCCTCCTGCGCCCAGGCGAGCACGGCGAGGGCGTTCGCGCCCGGGCGCAGCAGGTCCGCGACGTGGTGGGTGTGGAGCGAGGGCCGGCCGTCGGCGCTGCGGGCGCTGCTGAACCCGGCGACCTGCCCGTTCACCCAGATCTTGGCGACGTGCTGGCGGCCGCCGCGGGGCCCGGCGGCACCGGCCGGTGCGCCCTCCGGGGAGAGGCCGACGCTCTCGAGGAAGGCGGCGCGGATCGGGGCGTCCGGCAGGGTGAGCTCGCTGCGGAGCAGGGCCCAGTCCGCCTCGCCTGCGGCCCAGATCGGGCGGGCGGGCCAGCGGTCCGGGGCGGTGGTGAACAGAGCGGGTGCGGACCAGTCGCCGGGCTCCGAGGTCGCGACCCGCACCCGCCACCAGTACGGGGTGGAGGGGGTGAGCGGCAGGTCCTCGAGGAGCACGCCGGTCGAGTCCGGGGAGTCGACGGGGCCCGAGTCCCAGAGGATCTGCGCGCAGGCGGGGTCCTCGGCGACTTGCAGCCGGTAGGAGCGCTGTCGCGCGTCCCCCAGCGGGGGCACGATCCAGGAGAGCCGCAGCGCGGCGGGGTCGACGCCGGCGGCGCGCTCCTGCAGGTCCAGCAGGAGGCCCATCGGGCGCTGGTCGGGGTCCATCGGTGCGGCTCCTTCGCTGACCACGGGACGACCGGGCCAGGCTACCGGCGGCGGCGGCGGTCACCTCCACCACCTGGCCGTCGCCCGCGGGGGTTCCACCCGTCGGACCCCGCATCTACGCTCGCTGTGAGCGCCCGGCACCGGGCCGGCGCCGATGCCGAGGAGGACGTCCGCCATGCCCGCAGCACTCCACCCGTACCTCAACTTCGACGGCAACGCCCGCGAGGCGTTCGAGTTCTACGGCGCGGCCCTCGGGGCCACGCCCCAGTTCGCCACCTTCGGCGAGTTCCAGGCCGTCCCGGCCGATGATCCCGCGGCGGACAAGATCATGCACGGCTCCCTCGAGGTCACCGAGCTGATCCGCCTGTACGTCTCGGACGTCGTGGAGGGCATGGGCGAGCACAAGCCCGGCACCAACGTCACCCTCTCCCTCATGGGCGACGACGAGGCGGTGCTCCGCAGCGCCTACGAGAAGCTCTCCGTGGGCGGCACGATCCAGATGCCGCTCGAGAAGCAGATGTGGGGCGACGTGTACGGCGCCTTCACCGACCGCTTCGGCATCGAGTGGCAGGTCAACATCTCCGGCGCCGAGAGCTGATCCTATGACCGGCCGGCCCGATCGCGACGCGCTCTCGGAGCTGCTGGCGCAGGAGCGTCAGCGCACGCAGGAGCGCGTCGCGTCACTGCGCCGGGATTACCGCTCGATCGTCGACGGCATGGAGCTGACCTCGACGGATGACGAGCACGATCCCGAAGGGGCGACCACCGCCGTGGAGCGCTCCCGGTTGGAGGCCCTGCTGGACGCGGCCGAGCGGCACCTGCTGGAGCTCGACGCCGCCGACGAGCGCCTGGCGGACGGCACCTACGGTCGGTGCGCCTCCTGCGGCACCGAGATCCCGCGGGCTCGGCTGCGGATCCGTCCGGCCGCGTCGACCTGCGTGAACTGCGCGGGGTGAGCCGCTGGCTGACCAAGCAGCTCCCCTCACGTACCCCGCGCACCATTGCGCGCTGTGCTTCCACTCCTGGAAGCACAGCGCGCAAAGCCGTGGCCGGGTGGGGCGGGGGTCGCGGTCCGGACGGGGTCTCGGTCTGCCCGGGCGGGGGTGGCCCGTCAGCCGTTCCGCCGCACCGGCCGCGTGACCTGGGCGGGCGCGGCGGCGCGGCGGGTGGATCCGGTCTCGCGCACGCGCTCGAGGGCTTCCCGCAGGTAGGGCAGGGCGAGCGCGACGCGGCCGTGGCCGGACGCCTGCAGCAGCTCCTCGCCGATCAGCCGGGCGCGGTGCACTCCCGCCGCCCGGGTGTCCAGGCCGAGGCGGGCGGCGACGTCGCCGACGGCGCTCGGTCCCTCGTCCTCGAGCATCGCCTGGAGGTAGTCCATGCGCCGCCCGGTGACGTCCCGGAGGGCGGGGCCGTGGACGTTGACGACCATCGCGTCGATCGTGGCCGCGCGCGCGGCGTCGACGTCCTCGATCTCGATCGTCGACGCATCGCCCGCGCGGGCCCAGGCCTCCGCGCCGATCACCTGGATGAGATACGGGTAGCCGTGGCTGATCTCGCCGGCCCGCACCGCGGCCTCGGGGGTGATGGAGCGGGAGGTGTCGGCGACGGTCTGGCGGATCACCTCGGCGGCGGTGCCGACGTCCACCGAGCTGATGTCGATCCGGTGGGCGCGGCGCAGGAAGGTGGTGCCCGGGTGGGCGAGCAGCTCGTCGACGCCGGTGCGGATCCCCGCGGCGAGGAAGCCCGCGCCGTGGCCCGCCCCGATGAGGTCCTGCAGGTGCTGGGTGACCTCGCGCAGCTGGGCATGGTCCGCGGACTGCACCTCGTCGACGCTCACCAGCAGGCCCCCTCCGTCCCGGGTGAGGAGGGCGGCGAGCCGCTCGAGGAGGCGACCCAGCGGCACCTTCTCCCCGGCGTAGCGGTCGACGAACTCGACATCCGCCCCGGCGCGCACCCCGAAAGCCCCGCCCTCGGCGGAGGTGGCGCGCATCTGCTCCGCCTCCGGGTCGACCTCGCGCAGCAGGTCCACGGCGCCGCCCCGCAGCTCCTCGACCATCGAGGCCGAGGAGGTGTGCAGCACCAGGGTGCGCCAGCCGGCCCGCGCGGCCACCTCGCGCAGCTGCCCCAGCAGCACCGTCTTGCCGACGCCGCGCGCCCCTGCGATCAGCACG
Source organism: Brachybacterium sp. J144 (assembly GCF_036321705.1). Taxonomy (NCBI): domain Bacteria; kingdom Bacillati; phylum Actinomycetota; class Actinomycetes; order Micrococcales; family Dermabacteraceae; genus Brachybacterium; species Brachybacterium sp. J144. Next base: position 57,214 of record NZ_JAZDCG010000014.1, on the reverse strand, counting down.
GACCGCTCCCCGGCGCCGCGCCGGCCGGCGAGCGCGGCCGCGAAGTCCTCGACCGGGGTGCCCTGCAGGGCGAGGACGCGCGGGACGAGGCCGAAGCCGGGGGTGAAGGGGTTCCGCTCGGCCGCCTCGAGGGCGGCGGGGCTCGACGGCCCGGTCTGCGGACGGTCGCCGCGGGAGCTGCGGGGCATCGGGCCTCCTGGGGCGGGATCGGGAGTGCGGACCATCGATGCGACCCCGACCGGGGTCGGACCGAGCCTACTCAGCAGCACCGACGGAGGCGGAGCGCTCAGCAGCCTGAGCGGGCAGCCGGCCGACCAGAGCCACGCCGAGGAGCGCGATGATCACGGTGGTGGGCCACACCGCCACGCGTTCGAGGAGGCCGGGCAGCGGCGCTTCGATCCAGAGGCCGACGACGATGCCGCTCGCGAGCGCCAGCACGGACACAGCGAGGACCACAGTGCGGAGAGCGCCGGGACGCAGCAGCACGGGGCCGAGCGCCAGACCTGGCACCGCGGCCAGCGCGAGCGTCGGGATCGACACGAGGACGTGGAGCGCGACGTCGACGTCCAGCGGGATCAGTCCCGTCGCGGCCGTGCTCGCACCGCACAGGAGGAGCGCGCCAGCACCGACCCCACGCCGCCACCCGCGCCCCAGCGAAGGCAGCAGGAGCACCGTCCCGGCGACGAGGCAGGCGCCGGCCAGGACCAGCGCCAAGTTCAGCACGGAATGCATGGGCATCCCACCGAGCGTCCCGGCCGGGATGCCGAGCTCGCTGATGGTCTGGTGCAGCCAGTGGTACTGCGGGGCCGCGAGGAGCCCCGCCACGATCTCTGCCGGCAGGGTGACGGCGCTCAGCATCCACAGCGCCGCCCCCAGCTGTCGTCTCCGCACACCACGACGCTACCCCACTCCCGACGCGCCCCGATCCTCCAGGCCGCACGGCCGTCGGCGACGTTCCCTTCAACAGATCGCGCACCGATCACTACGATCGGGGGATGACCGCCGACGCGCCCGCCGCCCCTCGCTCCGCCTACATCGACGCGACCGCCGGGATCGCCGGGGACATGCTGCTCGCGGCCCTCGTGGACGCGGGCGCGGATCTCGACGGCGTGCAGCACGTGCTCGATGCGCTGGTCCCGGACTCGGTGCGCTTCGTGCGCCGGCGCGTGGACCGCGGCGGGCAGAGCGCGACCAAGGTGGACGTCGAGGTGCGGGTCGAGGATCCGCCGCACCGCACCTGGTCCTCGATCCGGGCCCTGCTCGAGGGCGCCCGCGGCCGGGACGACGTCCCCGCCCGGACCATCGACCTGTCCCTCGCGGTGTTCGGGCGACTCGCCGACGCCGAGGGGGCGACCCACGGCGTCCCAGCGGACGAGGTCCACTTCCACGAGGTGGGGGCGCTGGACTCGCTCGCGGACGTGATCGGGGCGTGCGAGGCCTGGCGGCAGCTGGGCATCGAGGACGGCACCGGGAGCGTGCTCGCCGTCGGCAGCGGCCGGATCCGCGCCGCGCACGGAGACATCCCGGTGCCGGTGCCCGCGGTCGCGCGGCTCGCGCTCGGCTGGCCGACGGTCGCCGGCGAGATCCTCCCCGCCCGCGGCCACAGTCACTCGCACGGTCACGGGCACACGCACGGTCACGGGCACACGCACGGTCACGGGCACGACCACGACCACCCCGTCGTCGAGGTCCCCGACTCGGACGCGACCGTGCCCGCGCACATGGCCGGCGGCCCGCACGAGCACGGCGGCCGGCGCGTCCCCGCGGGCGTCGCCCCCGGCATCGGCGAGCTCGCGACCCCCACGGGCGTTGCGCTGCTGCGCGGTCTCGCGAGGACCGCGGGCCCGCAGCCGGCGATGACCGTGCTCGTCCTCGGGGTGGGCGCGGGCACCAAGGACACCCCCGGTCGGCCGAACGTGGTGCGTGTCCTCGTCGGCACCGCCGGTGCGGCGAGCCCCGCTGCCGCCGCGGGCTCCGTCGCCGCGGCGGACGCCCACGACACCCCCACCGCCGCCGTGCAGCTCGAGGCGAACGTCGACGACCTCGACCCGCGGCTGTGGCCGGGCGTGATCGAGGCCCTGCTCTCGGACGGCGCGCTCGACGCCTGGCTCACCCCGATCGTCATGAAGCACGGCCGGCCCGCGGTGACCGTCCACGCGCTGGTCCGCGAGGACGCCGCCGAGGAGGCGTCGTCCCTGCTCATGGACCGCACCGGCAGCCTCGGAGTGCGCCGCCACCGCGTCGAGCGGACCATCCGCACCCGCTCCTTCGAGAGCGTCGAGGTCGACGGGCACCGGATCGCGGTGAAGGTCGCCCGCGACGCCGACGGATCCGTCGTGCGGCGCGAGCCCGAGTTCCGGGACGTCGCCGCCGCCGCAGCGGCCGCCGGGGTGAGCGAGCGCGAGATGCTGGCCCGCGCCCGCGCCGCCGTGGACGGCTGACCCGACTCGCCGTCGGACCTCGCCGATCCGCTGACGGGACGCGTCGCGCGGCCCATACTGGAGCGAAGCGACGTCGCTGCGAGGAGGACCCCATGCCCGCCCTGTCCGAGGCGATCACCCTGGCCATCGCGGAGGCCCGAAAGGCCCCCAACGGCCGTCACGCCGAGATCCTGATCCACGACGGCCCGCTGCGGCAGACCGTCATCGCGCTCCGCCAGGGCGTCTCCCTCGGCGAGCACAACTCCCCGCCCGCCGCCTCGATCCAGATGATCCGCGGGAAGGTGCGCATCACGGGCGAGGACCCGGTGGTGATCGAGACGGGGCAGCTCGAGGCGCTCACGCATCACCGTCACGGGGTGGAGGCGCTCGACGACTCCGTCTTCCTGCTGACCACGGTCACCTCGGTGCCGGGCACCGAGAGCCACGGCGGGCCCGGCACCCGCACCGGCGAGATAATGCCGGTGGCCGTCGACCACGTGGACGACTGACCACCGGCACCACCCGTCTGCCCCCGTCGGGCCCGGCCCCCGTCGGCCGGGCACCGCGTGACCCGCCGCTCAGGCGGTCCCGGCCCGCTCCTCCCGCTGCCCCAGCCGCTGCCAGGTCTCGACCACGGTGTCCGGGTTCAGCGACAGCGAGTCGATGCCCCGGTCCACGAGCCATTCGGCGAGGTCCGGATGGTCGCTCGGCCCCTGCCCGCAGATGCCGACGTACTTCCCGGCGGCGTGGCAGGCCTCGATCGCGCGCTGCAGCAGGAAGAGCACCGCGGGGTCCCGCTCGTCGAACCGCTCCGCGACCAGCGCCGAGTCGCGGTCCAGGCCCAGGGTCAGCTGCGTGAGGTCGTTCGAGCCGATCGAGAAGCCGTCGAAGTGCTCGAGGAACTCCTCGGCCCGTAGGGCGTTCGCGGGGATCTCGCACATCATCATGACCTCGAGCCCGTTCTCGCCGCGCACCAGGCCGTGCGCGGCGAGCAGGTCGATCACCGCCCGCCCCTCCTCCGGGGTGCGCACGAAGGGGATCATGAGCTTCACGTTCGCAAGCCCCATCTCCTCGCGCACGTGGCGCAGCGCCTCGGCCTCCAGCGCGAAGCACGCCGCGAAGTCCTCGGAGACGTACCGGGAGGCGCCCCGGTAGCCGAGCATCGGGTTCTCCTCGCGCGGCTCGAACTCGTCACCGCCCAGCAGGTTCGCGTACTCGTTGGACTTGAAGTCGCTCATCCGCACGATCACCGGCTCGGGGGCGAAGGCCGCCGCGATCATCGAGACGCCCTCGGCGATGCGGCGCACGAAGAACTCCCGCGGCCCGGGGTAGGCGGCGATCCGCTCGCGCACCCGCTCGGCGAGCTCGGGCCGGTCCCGCTCGAGCCGGTCGAGCTCGAGCAGTGCACGGGGGTGGATGCCGATCTGCCGGTTCACCAGGAACTCGAGCCGCGCCAGGCCCACGCCCTGGTGCGGCAGCCGGGAGAAGGAGAAGGCCTGCTCCGGATTGCCGACGTTCATCATGATCCGGGTGGGGATCTCGGGCATCGCGTCCACCTGCGAGGTGGTGACGGTGACCGGCAGCCTGCCGGCGTAGACGTAGCCGGTGTCGCCCTCGGCGGCGGAGACGGTGACCTCCTCGCCGTCGCGCAGGGTGCCCGTCGCGCTCCCGGTCCCGACGACGGCGGGGATCCCCAGCTCGCGGGCGATGATCGCCGCGTGGCAGGTGCGTCCCCCGCGGTCGGTGACGATCGCGGCGGCCCGCTTCATGATCGGCTCCCAGTCGGGGTCGGTCATGTCCGCGACCAGCACCTCGCCGGGCCGGAAATCGTGCATCTGCTCGAGGGAGGTCAGCACGCGCACCGGTCCCGCGCCGATCCGGGCCCCGATCGCGCGGCCCTCCGCGCGCACCTCGCCCCGCTCCTCGAGCCGGTGCTTCTCCACGGTGGATCCGGCGCGGGACTGCACCGTCTCGGGGCGCGCCTGCAGGATGTACAGCCCGCCGTCCGTGCCGTCCAGGCCCCACTCGACGTCCATCGGCCGGCCGTAGTGCTCCTCGATGATCAGCGCCTGCCGGGCGAGGTCCAAGACCTGCTCGTCGGTGAGCGAGAACCGCCGCCGACGGACCGGCTCGACCTCCACGAACTCCGTGGTCCGGCCGACGGTGGGATCGGCGGTGTAGACCATCGCGGTCGCCTTCTCGCCGACGCTCCGGGCCAGGATCGCGGGCCTCCCCTCGCGCAGCGCGGACTTCAGCACGTAGAACTCGTCCGGGTTGACCGCTCCCTGCACCACCCCCTCTCCGAGGCCGTAGGCGCTGGTCACGAACACGGCGCCGGGGAAGCCTGACTCGGTGTCGACGGTGAACAGCACGCCGCTCGCCCCGAGGTCGGAGCGGACCATCCGCTGCACCCCGGCGCTCAGCGCCACAGCGGCGTGGTCGAAGGCGTGGTGGACGCGGTAGGCGATCGCGCGGTCGTTGTAGAGGGAGGCGAACACCTCGCGGATCGCGGTGAGCACCGCGTCGATGCCGCGCACGTTCAGGAAGGTCTCCTGCTGGCCGGCGAAGGACGCGTCCGGGAGGTCCTCGGCGGTCGCGGACGAGCGCACCGCGAACGAGACCTCCGCCCCGCTGCCCGCGGCGAGCGCCGCGTAGGCGGTACGGATCTCCTCCTCGAGGGCGGCGGGGAGCGGCTGCTCGATCACCATGCGGCGGATCTCGGCCCCCGCCTCGGCGAGCGCGATGGTGTCCTCCACGTCGAGGTCCCGCAGGCGGGCGTCGATCCGGTCGGCGAGGCCGGTGCCGGCGAGCAGCTCCCGGTAGGCGTCGGCCGTGGTGGCGAAGCCGTCGGGGACCTGGACGCCGAGGGCGGTGAGATGGGAGACCATCTCGCCGAGGGAGGCGTTCTTCCCGCCGACCTGCTCGAGATCGTCGAGGCCGAGCTCGGAGAACCATCGGATGCGCTGCGTCATTGCTGCTCCTGGGGTGGGGGTGGGGGTGAGATAGGGCCGGGAGGTGGGGTGGGGACGGGCGGACGGTCATGGCGGCCGGGCCTCAGCGGTGCGGGGCTCCGCGCTTCTCGAGGCTCTGCAGGATCAGGGCGGACATCTCCTCGACGGATCTCGTGGAGGAGTCGACGACGGGGATGGAGTGCGTGGAGCAGACCCGGCGGGCACGGCTGAGCTCCCAGCGGGTCTGTTCGAGGGAGGCGTACCGCGAGCCCGGCCGGCGCTCGGCGCGCACCTCGGCGAGGCGCTGCGGCGAGGTCACCAGGCCCACGCAGCGGGCGGCGAGGCGCCGGATCGACTTCGGCAGCACCTCCGCCTCGAGGTCCTCGTCGATCAGCGGATAGTTCGCGACGAACAGTCCGTGCTGGAGGGCGAGATACATGCTGGTGGGGGTCTTGCCGCAGCGGGAGGGCCCGATGAGCACGAGATCCGCCTTCTCGAGCGCCCGGATGGACTGCCCGTCGTCGTGCTCGATCGCGAACTCGACCGCCGCCATGCGCCGGTTGTAGCGGTGCACGTCGCCGACGCCGTGGAGCCGGGCCGGGGCGTGGTCGCCGTGGACGCCGAGGCGCTCCTCGAGCCGTGTCAGCGGTTCGGTCACGAGGTCCATCACCAGCGCGCGCGTGGTGAGCAGCTCGGCCCGCACCGCGTCGTCGACGGCGGTGAGGAAGACGATCGCCCCGTCCGCCGCATCGAGCCGTGCCCGCACCTCCCGGGCCTCCGCGGCGGTGCGCACGAAGGGGATCACGCGCCGCTCGAAGGGGACGCTCGGGAACTGCAGCAGCAGGGCGTTGCCCATGGTCTCGGCGCTGATGCCGGTCGAGTCGGACACGAAGAAGACCGGCTGCGACCCGGCCGACGCAGCCCGCCGCTCCTGCGCCGGCCGATCCGGCGGCCGGTCGTCCTGCGGCTCGGCGAAGGCCATGCGGCATCCCCTCTCGCGTCGGGTCCGGCGCGGGGCCGGGGCACGTCGTCGTGCTGCGGCCACCGTAACGAGACCGCGCCCGGGGAGGCGCTGTCCCCGCGTTCCGTGGCGCGGCTCACCCGCCTGGTGCGCGAGGGCGCGGGGATGCACGCTCACTCGCCGAGGAACGCGCAGACGGGGCGCGCGGCCGGGTGGCCGCACGCCCCGTCGGGAGGGGGTCCGCGATCAGGCCGCGGTGCGGGAGTCGTCGCGGATCTGGCCCACGAGCTCCTCGAGCATGTCCTCCAGGGTGACGATGCCGATCACGACGCCCGCGGCGTCGGTGGCCGCGCCGAGATGCGCCCCGGAGGCCTGCATCTGGGCGAGGGCGCGGCGCAGCGGCTGGTCCGCGCCGATCCGCGGCAGGCCGCGGATGCGGTGGGCGGGGATCGGCCGGTCGCGGGCCTCCTCGGAGGCCTCGAGCACGTCCTTGATGTGGATGTAGCCCACGAGCGCCCCGTCGGCCGCCTCGACCGGGAAGCGGCTGAAGCCCTCCACGGCGGCGACCTCCGCGGCGGCGGGGGTCACGCCCTCGGGCAGGGTGGAGACCCGGCCGCGCGGGATGACGAGGTTCGCGACCGAGCGCCCGTCGAAGGACAGCGCTCCCAGCAGCAGGGCCTCGTCGTTGTCCTCGAGCAGGCCGCCCTCCTTGGACTCGCTGACCATCGCGGCCACCTCGTCCCGGGTGAACACGCTGGTGACCTCGTCCTTCGGCTCGACGCCGAGGATCCGCAGCACCAGGTTGCCGAGGCCGTTGAAGGTCCACAGCAGCGGGCGGAGGATCGTGACGATGCCCAGCAGGATCGGGCCGAGGATCATCGCCATCCGCTCCGGGCCGGCGAGCGCGATGTTCTTGGGGACCATCTCGCCGAAGACCACGTGCAGGTAGGTCACGAGGGACAGGGCGATCACGAAGGCGATCGGGTGCTGGAGGGCCTCCGGCACGCCGATCCACGCGAAGGGGACCTCGAGCAGGTGTGCGATCGCGGGCTCGCTGATCGCGCCGAGCGCCAGGGAGCAGACGGTGATGCCGAGCTGGGCGCCCGCCATCATCAGGCTGACCTGCTCCATCGCGCCGAGGGTGCGCTTCGCGGCCCAGTTCCCCTCGAGGGCCTTCGGCTCGATGATCGAGCGGCGGGCGGAGATCAGGGAGAACTCGGCGCCGACGAAGAAGGCGTTGGCGAGCAGCAGCACGAGCGTGAGGGCGAGTCCGGTGAAGTCGCTCATCGACGCGCCTCCTTCGACTCGTCACGGCCGCCCCGGTCCTTGCGAGCACCGCGGCCCTGCTTCTCGGATCCCTCGGCCCCGTCGTCGTCCTCGTCCACGGGGACGGGCTCGACGCTCAGGTGGAGGGTCTCGATGCGCAGGCCATCGACCTCGGTCACCGCGATGCGGACCCTCGCCGGGTCCTCACCGGGGGCGGGGTCGGTGTCCACCACGACCTCGTCGCCGACCTCCGCGAGGCGTCCGAGCTCCATGGTCACGAGGCCGCCGAGGGTGTCGTAGTCCTCGTGCTCGGGCACGGTGACGCCGAGCCTCTCGGTCGCCTCGTCCGGCCGGGTGCGGGCGTCGAAGTCCCAGGAGCCGTCCGGCTCGGGGGCCGGGTCGGTCTCCTCGTCGTGCTCGTCGCGGACCTCGCCGACGATCTCCTCGACGAGGTCCTCGAGGGTGATCAGACCGGCGTGGTCACCGAACTCGTCGATCACCACGGCCATCTGCAGGCCGCCGCCGCGGAGGGTGTCCATCAGGTCGTCCAGCGGCACGGTGTCGGGCACGAAGGTGGCCGGCCCCATGACGGCGGCGACGGTGGTGGTGGGCCGCTCGGCGAAGGGCACGGCGAGGCCGTGGCGCACATGGGCGACTCCGGCTATCTCGTTCTCCGGGTTCAGGACCGGGAAGCGGGAGTGCCCGCCCTCGCGGGCGAGGTCCAGCAGGTCCTGGACCGAGTCGGTGGTCTCCAGGACGTCCATGCGGCCGCGCGGGACCATCGCGTCGTGGGCGCGCCGGTCGCCGAAGGCGAGGGTGCGTTGCACGAGCGTCGCGGTCTCCGCGGGCAGGGCGCCCTCGTCGGCGCTGCGGCGCACGAGGGCCGAGAGCTCCTCGGCGCTGCGGGCCGAGCCGAGCTCCTCCTGCGGCTCGACGCCGAGACGGCGCACGATCGCGTTCGCATTGCCGTTGAACAGGCGGATCGGCCAGCCAAGGACCTTCGTGAACATCCGCTGGAAGCCGACGACGGCCTTCGCGGTCTCGAGGGGTCGGGCGATCGCAAGGTTCTTGGGGACCAGCTCGCCGAAGATCATGGTCATGCCCGTCGCGAGCACGAGGGCCAGGGCGACGGACACCGAGCGGGCGGCGACAGGGGCGAGGCCCCACCCCTCCAGCGTCGGGGACACGAGCGCGGCGATCGCCGGCTCGGCGAGGAAGCCGATGCCGAGGTTGGTCACGGTGATCCCCAGCTGCGCTCCGGAGAGCTGCGTGGAGAGGGTCCTCATGCCCTCCAGGACCCCGCGGGCCCGCTTGTCGCCGGAGGCGGCGGCCGCCTCCACGTCATTGCGGTTGGCGGTGATCAGGGAGAACTCGGCGGCGACGAATCCGCCGCAGGCGGCGATGAGCAGGAGCCCGATCGCGAGGGAGACGAGGGGGCCGATCAGATCCATGGCCGGATCCCCCCGCGTGTGATGTAAGAGTGCAGGCCCGAAGGCCTGGGACTGTCACTGGAGGCGTCGCTGGCGGCGCTCATGATCTCCTGGTGCTCCTCATGGCCCGACCGCATCTCGGCCGGGACTGAGGGAATGCTACAGCCCGCTCCCTGCGTGCGGGCCCCGGGCCGGAGCGCTGTGGAGGACGCCTCGCGGGAGGTGGTGCCCGGCTTCGCTCAGCGCGCTGCGCCGTCCCCGCCGAGCTGACGCTCGACGAAGGCGATCACCGCGGCGAGCTCCTCCTCGTCGATGCCGTGGCCGAGCTGCGGGCGCAGCACCTCCTCGACGTCGGTGTGCTCGCGGAGGAACGAGCGCACCTCCTCGTCGGCCGCCGGGCCGAACAGCGCGTCCTGGCCGCCGTGGCCCCAGAGCACCGGCGGGCGAGCGGCGGCGAGCGCGGCGTCCCCCGGCATCGGGGCGGGGAAAGGGCGACCGGAGAGCTGGACGATCCAGTCGAGGGCGCGGGCGTCGCGGCGCAGCAAATGGAGGGAGAGCATCCCGCCCTGCGAGAACCCGATCGCGCCGATCACGCGGCCGGGGGCGGTGCGCGCGATCCAGCCCTCGACGGCGGCGGCCGCCTCCTGCAGCAGGGAGGGATCGGCGGGGTCCACGGGCGGCGGCGCGGACCAGGCGAAGCCGGCGCCGCACGCGAAGACGCCGCGCAGGGACGCGTAGACGACGTCCCGCGGGAGGGCGGGGGCGAGGCCGAGCAGATCGCCCTCGTGGGAGCCGAGGCCGTGCAGCAGGAGGACCACGCGGTCGTCCTCGCGGGGCGGATGCGGGAACCAGCGCACGGCGGCGTCGTCGATCGCCGACGGGGCGGGGGTCAGGCGGGTCACCGGCGGGAAGCTCACGGAGGTCACGGGCGAAGCGTAGCCCGCGTGGCGGCGCCGCCGATCCGCGCCCGGACAGGGGCGAACCCGCAGGGTGCGCGGTGCGCATGTCGGCTGGACAAGGGCCGACCCCTGCGGGTCCGGGCAGCTCGGGTGGATTCGCTGCGGTCCGTCGATCTGGGGGCCCGCTGATGCGGGTCAGAGTCGAGGGGTTGCCTCAGCGGCGAGCCACCTCACGAGTCCGAAGGTCATTCATTCCTCGGATCACCTCCTTTCGATGTGCCTCCACCGTAGACCCGGGGCGGCAGCGCGGGCAATGGATTTATGGCCGGGGCGTTTACGCAGGCCGCAGACCTGACAGGATGGTCGGCGGCGACCTCGCCGAGCACACGAGCGTGCAGGTCGTGCGGCGCGTGCCCGTCTCCCTGCCCGCCCCCGAGGATCCCGATCCGCACTACCTCGTGACGGAGCCGGGCGAGTACCTGGACCTGCTCGAGCCCGTCGGCGAGGAGCCCTTCCCGCTCGCCGCGGAGACCTGGGAGTCGCTGTGGATCGAGGTGCGCGCGGACGATCCGGCCCTCGCCGGGGACCACACCCTGCGGCTCACGGTGCTCCGTGCCGCCGACGACGCCGTACTCGCCGAGGAGACCGCCGACCTGCGGATCCACCCCCTCTCCCTGCCGCCGCTCGCGCTCGTGAACACCCACTGGTTCCACGCCGACTCCCTCGCTGAGCACTACGGCGTGCCGGTGTACTCGGAGCGGCACTGGGAGCTGATCGAGGCCTTCCTCGCCTCCGCCGTGGACATGGGCGTCACCTCCGTGCTCACCCCCTCCTGGACGCCGCCGCTCGACACGGCGGAGGGGCATCGTCGGCCGACGGTGCAGCTCGTGGGCATCGCCGAGGTCGACGGCGAGTACGTCCTGGACATGACGAACCTGGACGGCTGGCTCGACCTCTGTCGCCGGCTCAGGATCACCTGCCTCGAGATCGCGCACCTGTTCACCCAATGGGGAGCGCGCGCGACCCCGGCGATCGAGGTCGGGACGCCGGGCGGCCCCGAGCACCGCTTCGGCTGGCACGTCCCGGCGACCGATCCCTCCTACCGTCGGCTGCTCGAGACGCTGATCCCCGCGCTGCGCACCCATCTCGCCGAGCACTGGGAGGGGCGGGTGCTGTGGCACGTGTCCGACGAGCCCTCGGCGGAGCACCTCGACGCCTATCGCGCAGCGAAGGACCAGGTCGCGGATCTGCTGGAGGGCGCCGAGGTGGTCGACGCGCTGAGCTCCCTCGAGTACGCCCAGCAGGGCTTGGTGGACACCCCGATCGTCGCCACGGACCACGTCGAGCCGTTCCTCGCCGCCGGGCACCGGCCGTGGGTCTATTACTGCGTCGCCCAGAACCGTGAGGTCGCGAACCGCTTCATCGCCCTGCCCTCGGTGCGCTCCCGGGTGCTCGGCCGGCAACTGTTCGTCTTCGACGCGCCCGGCTTCCTGCACTGGGGCTACACCTTTTGATGGTCCCAGTTCGCGCTGCGCCCGATCGATCCGTTCGCGGACACCTGCGCGGGCGGCGTCTTCTACGGCGGGGACGCCTTCGCCGTCTACCCGGGGCCCGACGGCACGCCGTGGCTGTCGCTCCGCCATCGGGTGCTCGCCCAGGCCATGTGGGATCACCGGGCCTTGACGCGTCTCGCCGCACTGACCTCCCCCGAGACGGCGAAGGCACTCGTCGACGAGGGCGGCTCGCTCCGCTACGACGCCTTCAGCTATGACGTGGCAAGGCATCTCGGCGATCGCGCCGCGGTGGACCGCGCGATCCTGGCGGCCAGCGCTCAGGTGCCGCAGTAGGTCAGGAAGTCGTCCCCGCCCTCGCCCGCACCCTCGAGGTGCTCCCGGCCGGGGACCGGGGCGAACGGCTCCGCGACCGCCTCGAGCAGGTCGAGGACGGGCCCGGGATCGCCGAGGTGCGCGGCGCGCAGCGCACTGTCGAGGGCGAGGTTCCGCGGGATGACCACTGGATTCGCGGCTGCCATCGCGTCGGCGGCGGAGGCCCGATCGGGGCCGGTCCCGCGCAGCGTCTCGCGCCTCACCGCCCACTCCCGGTAGGGATCGGGGTCGGTGAAGAGCGGTTCCGGGTCCCCGTCGGTCAGGGCGTGGAAGAAGCCCGTGTGGTCGATCGCCTGCGCCTCCAGCAGGGAGAACAGGTCCGCGCCGAGAGCCGTCACGTCGTCCCCTCCGGCAGCCGGGGCGGCGGCGTGCCCGGCGGTCGGGATGGCGTCGCCAGCGGGGCCCGTCGCACTTGCCGCGCCGACGGGGATGCCGAGCTTCGCCGCGAGTCCGCGGGCATGCGCCGCCCGGTAGGCGGGCTCGAAGCCCTCGAGCACCGCGGTCGCCGCGTCGACGGCTCGCTGCGGGTCCTCCGCATCGATCACCGGCAGCAGCACCTCGGCGAAGCGCGAGAGGTTCCACAGCGCGATCCCCGGCTGGTTGCCGTACGCGTAGCGGCCGCCGCGGTCGATCGAGGAGAAGACCGCCTGGTTCCGGTGGACGTCGAGGAACGCGCACGGCCCGTAGTCGATCCCCTCCCCGGAGAGCGCCATGTTGTCGGTGTTCATCACGCCGTGGACGAAGCCGAGCAGCATCCACTGCGCGACCAGCTCGGCCTGCGCGCCCGTGACCGCGGCGAGCAGCCCGAGCGGACCGTCGGCCGACGGGTGGTGGCGGGTGATCACGTGGTCGACGAGGCGCCCGGTGACCTCCGGGCCGTGATGCCAGGCGGCGGCCTGCACCGTGCCGACGCGCAGGTGGCTCGCGGCAACGCGCACCAGCAGGGCGCCCGGCTCCGGCGTCACCCCCTGCCGCGGCGCGATCCGCTCCCCGGTGGTGAGCACGGCGAGGGCCCGCGTCGTCGGCACCCCCGCGGCATGCAGGAACTCACCGATGACGGCCTCGCGCAGCATCGGCCCAAGCGGGGCCTTCCCGTCCCCGCCGCGGGCGAAGGGGGTGCGGCCGGACCCCTTCAGGTGCAGGTCAACCCGTCGGCCGGTCGTGTCGATCAGCTCACCGAGGAGCACGGCCCGGCCGTCGCCGAGCTGCGGGTTCGCGCTGCCGAACTGGTGGCCGGCGTACGCCTGGGCGACGGTGCCGTCGATCTGCCCGGTGAGCAGGGCCATACCCTCGGGACCGCGCAGCCAGTCAGGGTCCAGTCCGAGCTCGACGGCGAGGGACTCGTTCAGCCAGAGGATCGCCGGATCCGGCGGGAGATCCGCCCGCCACGGCACGGAGAGCTCGGGGAGCGCCTCCGCGTAGGTCTGCTGCAGCGGGAGCATGGCCACCTCCTGATCGCCTCCAGGCTACGTGCCCGCCGCGTAGGCTCGTCCCCATGACGCAGCGCACCACGTACCTCCTCGTCGACGGCGAGAACATCGATGCCACCCTGGGAGGCTCGGTGCTGGGCCGTCGGCCCCAGCCGGAGGAGCGGCCGCGCTGGAACAAGCTGCTGCAGCATGCGGAGTCGGCCTGGCAGCAGGAGGTCAAGGGCCTGTTCTTCCTTGCCGTCTCCGACAGCCTTCCGCTGAACTTCGTGCAGGCGCTCATCGCGCTCGGCTACACCCCGGTGCCGCTGCGCGGCGAGGGCAAGGTCGTGGACATCGCGATCCAGCGCACCGCCGAGGCCCTCGTGCCGCGCGAGGCCGACGTCATGCTGGTCAGCCACGACAGCGACTTCGTCCCGCAGATGGAGGCGCTCGCGGAGGACGAGGAGCGGCGCACCGCGATCGTGGGCTTCACCGAGTTCATGTCGGGGGACCTGCGGGAGATCCCCGGGGTGGAGCTGCACGACCTCGAGTACGACGTGCAGGCCTTCACGAGCCGTCTGCCGCGGGTCCGCATCATCGAGATCGACGAGTTCGACCCGCTGGAGTTCATCCTCTGAGCCGGACGGGCCGGCGGGGCGGCGCGGGCTGGGCTAGGCCCCGTCGGCGGGCGCCCACCCGTCGGTTGTCGTCGGCCACTGCCGCGCCCGCCACCCGGACGACGAAAAACCCCGGCTCACCTGGGTGAACCGGGGTTTCTCCGCGGTGCGCAAGGGGGGACTTGAACCCCCACGCCGTTTCCGGCACACGGACCTGAACCGTGCGCGTCTACCAATTCCGCCACTTGCGCGTGGCTCCGGCACCGGGTGCCATACACACCGAGACCGAAGATTCCCCTAGGTTACCCTCCGAGAACCCCGGCCCCAAACCGCCGGGCCGCACAGTGACGAAGACCTCTCAGCGCATCGACTCCGCTTCCTCGAAGGCCTCGTCGATGTCCCGCGGATCGACGCGTCGGCGCCCCACGACCAGGTAGAGCAGGCTCGCCACGATCACCGCCGGGACGCCCACCATCGCCGCGACCTGCATGCTCGGCCGCACGGCGACGGTCGCGAGCACGGCCAGCAGACCCACCAGGCCCACCACGGCGGTGACCGAGCCGCCCGGCATCCGGAAGGTCGCCCCGGTGATCCCGCGGCGTCGGAAGGAGAGGAAGGTCAGCAGGATCAGCACCCACACCAGGATCACCGCGAAGACGACCAGGCTCATCATGTAGCCGAACACGCCGCCCACCCCGGAGAAGGCCAGTAGCGCCGCACCGATCAGGCCCACCGAGCTCAGCGCGATGCCGACCGCCGGCACCTTCCGCGCGGTGGTGTGCGCGGCGAAGCGGGGAGCGAGCCCGTCGGAGGCGAGGGAGTGGATCATCCGGCTGCCCGCGTACAGGTTCGCGTTCGCCGCCGAGAGCGCCGCGATCAGCACCAGCAGGTTCGTGACATGGGCGGCGCCGGGCACCCCGATCCGGTCGAAGACCATCACGAACGGCGAGGTCGCGACCTCACCACCCGTCCCAGCGGCCTCCCGCCACGGCACCAGGCACAGCACGATCCCGATGCACAGGACGTAGAAGAAGGCCAGACGCACGATCGTGGTCCGTGCGGCAGTGCGGATCGAACGCGCCGGATCCTTCGCCTCGGCGGCCGTGATCGACAGCAGCTCGATGCCGCCGAAGGAGAACATCACGACCGAGAGCGCGACCCACACACCGCTCCAGCCCATCGGGGCGAAGCCCCCGTCGGCCGTGAGCTCGACGAACCCCGCGGCCGGTGCGCCCGGCACCCCGACCAGCACGAGTGCCGCGCCGATCAGGAGGAAGACCAGCACCGCGATCACCTTGATCGAGGACAGGAAGAATTCGACCACGCCGAAGGAGCCGACGCTGAACAGGTTGATCCCGATGATCACCGCCGCGAACAGCAGGATCCCCGCCCAGATCGGCACGCCCGGCAGCCAGTAGGCGAGGTAGGCGGCGCAGGCCACTAGCTCCGCCCCGGTCACGCACACGGTGACGATCCAGTACAGCCAGCGGCTGAGGTAGCCCCAGAACGGGGACAGGTAACGGGCGGCGAGGGTGCCGAAGCCGCCGCGCACCGGGTGGCGCGAGGCCATCTCGCCCATCGACAGGGCCACGGTCGCCGCGATCAGGGAGCCGAGCGCGAAGGAGACGATGACCGCGGGGCCGGCGTAGCCGATCGCCTCTCCGGAGCCGAGGAAGAGCCCGGTGCCGAGGGCAGAGCCCATGGCGATCATCGCCATCTGGCCATGGCCGAGGGTACGGGCGAGGCCCTGGTGGTCGTCGGAGGGGACCGACGTGGAAGTGGGGGTCGGGGAGTTCACCCGCACGAGGATAGGCGAGGCACTCTCGCGGACCGGCCAGGACCGCCCTCGCCGGGAATGCGAATGGCCCGTTTCTCAACCATTTCCGAGGCGGAAGTGGTTGAGAAACGGGCTATTGCGCGGGCCCTGGACGATCAGGCCTTGGCCGAGCCCTTCGCCGCCACGACCTGGATGAGCAGGTTGGCGAAGATGTCGTCGTGGAGACGGACGGTCGCCTTGTGCTCGCCGAGCGCGCGGATCGGGGCGGGGAACTCGACGGTGCGACGGTCGATGTCCTTGTCGAACGCCGACTTCACGCCCTCGGCGACCTCCTTGGAGGCCACGGCACCGAAGAGGCGGCCGTTCTCGCCGGCGCGCTCCGCGATGACGACGGGCTTGGACTCCAGGGTCGCCTTGAGCGCCTGGGCGTCCTCGAGCGAGGCGATCGCGCGCTTGCCACGGGCGGCGCGGATCTGGTCGAGCTGGCGCTGGCCGCCCTTGGTCCACGGGGTCGCGAGACCGCGGGGCATCAGGAAGTTGCGCGCGTAGCCGTCCTTGACGTCGACGACGTCACCGGCGGCACCGAGGCCGGAGACCTCGTGGGTGAGGATGAGCTTGGTGGTCATGTCTACGCCTTCCTCGCTCAGCGACCGGAGGTCGAGTAGGGCAGGAGCGCGATCTCGCGGGCGTTCTTCACGGCCTTCGCGATCTTGCGCTGCTCCTGGACGGAGACGCCGGTGACCCGACGGGCGCGGATCTTTCCGCGGTCGGAGATGAACTTGCGCAGCAGCGCGGCGTCCTTGTAGTCGACGGTCTCGAGACCGGCGGCCTTCAGCGGGTTCTGCTTCTTCTTCGGCTTGCGAAGAACAGGCTTGGCCATCGTGGTGCTCCTTCTTTCTGAGGGGAGCCCGGGCATGGACCCGGGATGGAGTGGATCAGTGTCGTGCATCGACCGGCGCGGGGCCGGTCAGACCGGTCGGGGACCGATCAGAAGGGAGGGTCGTCGTACCCGCCCTGGTTGCCTCCGCCGGCCCACGGGTCGGCGTCGGGAGCGCCCTGCGGCGCATTGTTGTAACCGCCCTGCTGACCGCCGTAGCCGCCCTGGCCGCCGCCCTGCTGGCCGCCGCCGTAGCCGCCCTGGCCACCACCCTGGTTGCCGCCGCCGAAGCCGCCGCGGCCTACGCCGCCACCTCCACCGCGCTGGACCTTGGTGGCCTTCGCGGTGGCGTAGCGCAGGGACGGACCGATCTCGTCGACGTCCAGCTCGACCGAGGTCCGCTGGTTGCCGTCACGGTCCTGGTAGGAGCGCTGCTTGAGACGCCCCTGCGCGATGACGCGGGAGCCCTTCTCGAGCGACTCGGCCACGTTCTCCGCGGCGTCGCGCCAGATGGAGCAGCGGAGGAACAGCGCCTCGCCGTCCTTCCACTCGTTCGACTGACGGTCGAAGGTGCGGGGGGTGGACGCGATGGTGAACGACGCGACGGCCACACCGGACTGCGTGAAGCGCAGCTCGGGGTCAGCGGTCAGGTTGCCGATCACGGTGATGACGGTGTCGTTCGCCATGGGTGCTCCTCTGCTCCGGGGTCGGATGGGTTGGTGCGCTGGTCAGCGACGCGAGGTCACTTGGCGTCGAGACGCATGAGCTTGGTGCGCAGCACGGACTCGTTGAGTCCCAGCTGGCGGTCGAGCTCCTGAGCGGTCGCCGAGGTGGCGGTGAAGGTGAGGACGATGTAGATGCCCTCGGACTTCTTGTCGATCTCGTAGGCGAACTTGCGCTTGCCCCAGACGTCGACGTTGTCGACGGTGCCGCCCTCGGCCGGGACGACCTGGACGAGCTTCTCGAACGTGGTGCTCACGGTCCGCTCGTCGACGGACGGGTCGAGGATCACGACCATTTCGTACTTGCGCATGTCTGGTACCCACCTCCTGTGGTCTCTGCGGCCACGGTCTCTCCGTGGCAGGAGGGTTCATGCCATCCGGGCGCGGCATCGGCGATGCGCGGCACGGACCGCCCCAGCCTACCCGGCGGTCCGGAGCCGGGCCAGGGCGGTTGTGGACGTGCGCGGCGGATCACAGCGGCCGACGGGCCGGCGCGATCGGCGCCGGCCCGTCCGCACGATCAGTCGCCGCCGGTGGTGGTCTGCGCGGTCTCGCCCGCGGCGTCCGTCTCCCCGTCGTCGCGACCGGTCACGTCGCCGTTTCCGTTGCCGTTCCCGTTGCCGGGGCCGCCGGTGCCCTGCCCCTGGCCCTGCGTGTCCGTGCCCTCGGTGGGCTGGGTCTCGCCGGGTTCGGTGGTCTGCTCGATCGGCTCCTCGGTCGTGGGCTCCTCGGTGGTGGGCTCCTCCGAGGGCTCCTCGGTGGTGGGCTCCTCCGTGGTGGGCTCCTCGGTCGTCGGCTCCTCGGTGGTGGGCTCCTCCGAGGGCTCCTCGGTCGGCTGCTGCGTGGCGGGCTCGCGCGGCGCTTGGGTGCTGCGGGAGCGCTTCTCGTTGTCGAGCGTGACCTCGTCGGGGAAGTCCAGCTTCTCCTGGCCCTCCAGGGAGGTCGACATGATGTCGCCCCAGACCTGAGTGGGGAAGGTGCCGCCGGTGATGGAGTCTTCGCCGCCGAAGGCGGTCAGCGCCTCCTCGGAGGTGCCGTCGGCTGAGGGCTGGAACATGCCCACCGCCGTGACCAGCTGCGGGGTGAAGCCCACGAACCACGCCGAGCGGAAGCTCTCCGAAGTACCGGTCTTGCCGGCCACGGGGCGGCCGTCCATGACGTTCTGGAGGGAACGGGCCGAGCCCGAGGTGGGCGGGCCCTGCAGGGCCACGGTCGCGTTGATCGCGACCTCCTCGTCGAGCGCCTGGGTCTCCGAGACCTCGTGCTCGTAGGCGGAGGACCCGTCGGGACGGGTGACCGACTGGACGATGTACGAGCTGCGGTGGACGCCGCCCGAGGCGATGGTCGCGTAGACCTCGCCCATCTCGAGCACCGTCGGGGAGGCGGAGCCGAGCACGTTCGAGGGCACCGGATCCAGGCCCGGGGTGTCCTCCGGCAAACCCAGCGCGATCGCGGTCTCCTGCGTGCGCTCGGGGCCGATCTCCAAGTTGATCTCCGCGTAGGCGGTGTTGATCGAGCTGGTGGTCGCCTTCTCGAGGGTGACTCGGCCGTAGTCGACGTCGTTGAAGTTCTTCACCGTCCAGCCGCCGGGGACGTCGAAGGACTTCGGCGAGTTCCCGTCCCAGCGCGAGTCCAGCGGGTAGCCGTCCTCGAGGGCGGCGATGAGGGTGAAGGTCTTGAAGATCGAGCCGGCCTGCATCCGCGACTGGGTCGCGTCGTTGCGGGACTGGGTGACGTAGTCCGCGCCGCCGTACATGCCGCGGATCGCCCCGGTGGAGGGGTCGATGGTCACGGTGCCGACGTGGTTGTTCTCGGGCCGGTCGTCCGGGAGGTTCTCGATCGCCTGGACGGTGTTCTGCTGGATCATCGGGTCGATCGTGGAGACGATCGTGAACCCGCCCGTGTTGATCTCGTCCTCGGTGAAGCCCTGCGCCACGAGCTCCTTGCGGACCTGGGCCAGCAGGTAGCCTTTGGTGCCGCCGAGCGAGTTCTCGTTCGCGGGGTCGATGGTCTCGGGGAACTGGAGGGCGTCACCCTCGGCCGGGGTCATCTGCCCGAGGTTCACCTGGCGGGTGATCACGCGGTCCCACAGCTCGGTCGCCTTCTCCGGGTTCTCCGCCGGGTCGTAGGCCGACGGGGCGGGGATCACGGCGACCAGCAGCGCGGCCTCCGCGTCGGTCATCTCCGCGGCGGGCTTGCCGAAGTACGCCTGGGAGGCCTCCTCGACGCCGTAGGCACCGCGGCCGAAGTAGATGGTGTTGAGGTAGCGGGAGAGGATCTCGTCCTTGGACAGCTCCTCGTCGATCTTCAGCGCCATCACCATCTCGCGGACCTTGCCGACGTAGCTGGTGGTGGTGCCGGTGTAGTACCGCTCCACGTACTGCTGGGTGATGGTGGACCCGCCCTGGCGGGCTCCGCCGGAGAGGTTGTTGATCAGGGCGCGGGCGATGCCGCGCGGGGAGATGCCGCGGTTGTCGTAGAAGCTCGAGTCCTCGCTCGCGACGACCGCGTCCTTGACGTTCTGCGGGATCTCGTCGGAGGAGAGCTCGGTGCGGTTGATCTCGCTGAACCGGCCCATCTCGGTCTCGCCGTCGGCGAAGTACACCCGGGTGGTCTGCGCGAGGGCGAAGTCCGAGGGCTCGGGCACCTCGGTGTCGTTGTACAGCCACACGGCGACGCCGACGCCGGCGATGACCAGCAGCGCGGCGAAGCCCGCGATCATCCGAAACGACGGGATCCAGCGCCAAGGGTTCTTCGCCCCGGCGCGCGGGTAGTTCAGGAAGTTGGTGGCGCGCGGCCGGCGGGGCTTCCCCCCGGAGCGCTTCGCGGCGGCGGTCCCCGCGGCGGCCGTGCTCGCGGCCCCGGCCTTCGCGCCCCCGCCGGCGGAGCGGGCATGGCGCCGGGAGACGGAGGGGCCGCCGGCGGTTCCGCCGGACGAGCTCTTCGCGGCGCCGCTCTTCGCGGTCGCGGGCTTCGCTCCGGAGCCCTTTGCGGCGGAGCGCTTCGCGGTCGCGCCCGCGCCGGCCGCGGCACCTGCCGCAGCGGCGCCGTCGGCGCGTCGGCCCGTGCGGCTGGTGCCGCGGGGCTCCTCGCTCGGCGAGCTGCCGGACGGCTTCGAGGACGACGAGGACCGCCGGACTCCGGCTGCGCGACGTGCGCCGCCGGTCTGCTTCCTGGCTCGATCCGACGAGCCGCGGGACGAGCGTCGAGAGTCGCTCACGGGCTGCTCCTAGTCCTTCGGGGGCACGGACGGGTAGCACCCCGCGAGGAGGCGCAGTCCCTCAGTATGGGCACGCCCCCCCTTACGACGGAACGACCTGGCGTCGAAGCACACAGGGTGTGCACGTTCCATGCGGCGCCGCTCACAGCGCGGCGGCGAGCCTCCACAGGACCCTCACGAGCCGGAGCGGGACTCCCACCAGGAACGCAGCTCGGCCTCCGCCCGCTCGGCGCCCAGCGGCCCATGCTCCATGCGCAGCTCGAGCAGGTGCCGGTACGCCTCGCCCACCTCGCGGCCCGGCGGCAGGTCCAGCAGGCGCATGATCTCGTTGCCGTCGAGATCGGGGCGGATCCTGTCGATCTCCTCCTGGGCGGCGAGCTCGTCGATGCGGGCCTCGAGCTCGTCGTAGGCCCGCGAGAGCGCTCGGGCCTTGCGCCGGTTGCGGGTGGTGACGTCGGCGCGGGTGAGCCGATGGAGGTGCTGGAGCAGGTCCCCGGCGTCGGTCACGTACCGGCGCACCGCCGAGTCGGTCCACGGCGCGTCGGCGTACCCATGGAAGCGCAGGTGCAGCTCGACCAACCGGGCGACCCGCTTGGTGGTGTCCTTGTCGAAGGCGAGGGCCTTCATCCGCTGGACCGTCATCTTCGCGCCGACGGTCTCGTGGAAGCGGAAGCTCACCGCCCCGCCCGGCTCGAAGCGGCGCGTGGCGGGCTTGCCGATGTCGTGGAACAGGGCGGACAGCCGCAGCACCAGGTCGGGTCCCTCGCAGGGTCCGCCCGAGCCGGCGGGGCTCTCGAGATCGATCGCCTGGTCGAGGACCGTGAGCGAGTGCTCGTAGACGTCCTTGTGGTGGTGGTGCTCGTCGATCTCGAGCTGCAGCGCGGGCAGCTCGGGCAGCACGTGGGCGGCGAGCCCGAGCTCGGTGAGCAGCTCGAGGCCGCCGCGGGGATGGGCGCCGAGCATCAGCTTGACCAGCTCCTCGCGCACCCGCTCGGCGGAGACGATGGTGATCCGCTCGGCGAGCTCCTCGATCGCGTCGGCCGTGGAGTCCTCGATGCGGAAGCCGAGCTGCGCCACGAAGCGGACCGCTCGCATCATCCGCAGCGGATCGTCGGTGAAGGACTGCTGGGGGCCGACGGGGGTGCGCAGCAGGGTGCGGGAGAGGTCGGTGAGCCCGTCGAAGGGGTCGACGAGCTCGAGGGAGGGCAGGCGCACGGCCATCGCGTTGACCGTGAAGTCCCGCCGGGAGAGGTCGCCCTCGAGGGTGTCGCCGTACTCGACCTGCGGCTTGCGGGAGGTCGGGTCGTACGACTCGGTGCGGTAGGTGGTGATCTCGACGCGCACGCCGTGGCGGACGCCGCCGAGGGTGCCGAAGTCACGCCCCATGTCCCAGATCGCGCCGTCGTGGGTCCACTCGCGCAGGATCGCCTCGGTCTGCTCGGGACGGGCGGAGGTGGTGAAGTCGAGGTCCGCGCTCGAGCGGCCCAGGACCGCGTCGCGCACCGGCCCGCCCACGAGGGCGAGCTCGTGCCCGGCCGCCTCGAAGCGGCGCCCCAGCTCGTGGACCTCCTCGGGGAGGGCGGCGAACATGGACGCGGCGCGGGTGCGGGCGGTGGCGAGGCGCTGGGCGGACTCGTCGACGGGATCGGTCACGGGCGGTTCCTGTTCCGGGCCGGGGGCGGACGACACGGGGCGGCACGGTCCGTGGAGGTCTCGTGGCGCCCGGGGTTCCTACGGTAGCGGCCGCATACAGTGTCACCATGCCGTCGTCCCCGCCGTCCGTGCGCCCGGTGCTCGCGGCGCTGCTGACGGCACTCCTGCTTGCCTCATCGGTGCTGGCGGGCGCCGTCACGACCCCTGCCGTGGCCGGCACGGCCGGGTCCACGGCCGCCGCGACCCCCGTCGGGGCCGCCACCACCGGCACCGGGGCCGCCGCGACCGGCGCGATTCCGGCCCCGGCCGTCCCGCCCACGCCCGGCGCGGACGACCCCGTCGCGCTCGACCTGGTCGAGCTCTCGCCCACCTCCCTGGCCCCCGGCGGCACCGTGCAGGCGCAGGTCGAGGTGACCAACACCTCCTCTGAGCCGCTCAGCGCGGTGGAGCTCGAGCTGCGCACCCGCTCGGCGCGGGTCACCGACCGGGACCTGCTCGCGGAATGGCAGGCCGACACCTCACCGGACACCGTCGGCACCCCCCTCGCGACCTCCGCCGCGGTGCCGCGCCTCGCCCCCGGGGAGTCCGCGACCCTCTCGGTGACCCTCTCCGCGGACGAGCTGGGCTTCTCCGCGGAGCCGTACTACTGGGGCACGCGCCGGGTCTCGCTGACCGTGGCCGCCGACGGAGAGGACCTCGCGGCCCTCCGCTCCTTCCTCGTGTGGCGACCGGACGGCGCCGAGGACTCCATCACCCAGTCGGTGCTGCTACCGGTCTCCGCGGCCGACGCCTCCGCCGCGGTCACCGCCCCGGAGTCCTTCGCGACCTCCGTCGACTCCGGGGAGCTCGCCGCGCTGCGGGAGCTGGCGGTGCGGCCCGACGTCGACTGGTGGCTGGATCCAGCCCTGCTGGATCCGCCGCAGGTCGCGCAGGGGGACGCCACCGCCGTGGGCACCGACGGCCAGCCGACGGAGGAGGCCCCGCCCTCGGCGCCCCGCACCTTCGCCCCCGACGCCCCCAGCGCCTCCCTCGCGGAGACCCTCACGGGCGGCGTCGGCGAACGCACCGTGCTCGGCATGCCCTATGCGCGCGCCGACCTGGTGAGCCTGCAGGCCGCCGGCGACGAGTCCCTCACCGCCGCGGCGACCTCGGCCGCGGAACGGGTATGGGCGGAGCAGGGCCTCGAGGAGCACGGCACCGTGCTCTCCCTCGCCGCGGAGTCCGCGACCGGTCAGTCGCTCCTCGCGCTGCAGCAGGCCGGCGCCTCCGCCGCGCTGGTCCCCGCGAGCTCGCTGCGCCCCGATCCGTCCTCCTCGCTGACCCCGAGCTCCGTCGCCGCGGTGGATCTCGGCGACGGCACCGGCTCGCCGCTGACAGTCCTCGCCCCGGACACCCGCCTCTCCGCGGAGCTCGAGACCCTCACCAGCGAGGGCGATGCGGAGCAGACCCGGCAGCGGATGCTCGCCGAGACGGCCACGATCGCCTCGGAGTTCACGACGGCGCCGCGCCACCTGCTGATCTCCCCGGATCCCGACGTCACCCTGGACCCGGCCGCGACCGCGACGGTGCTCGACGCCCTCGGCGAGGCGCCGTGGATCACCGTCGGCCGCACCGACGCCCTGATCTCCGCCGCCGAGCAGGAGACCTGGACCCAGGACCCCCAGGACGAGTCGGGCGAGCTCTATGCGATCGGCGACCTCCCCGCGGAGTCCGTCCGGCCCTCCGCCCCCGATGCCGAGGGGCGCTGGGAGCACCAGCAGGAGGCGGTCGACGCGGAGCTGCTGACCCCCGGGACCGTCGACGAGCTCGCCGCCGCGTGGGAGGAACTCGACGTGCTCGCGGCCGTGATGGAGGACGACACCTCGCTCGAGGCGGCACGCCTCGAGGTGCTCGCCGCCACCTCAGAGCGCTGGCGCGGCCACCCGGAGGTCTCCGCCGAGCGCGCCGCCGGGGCGCGCACCGCCGCCGCGGACCTGCGCGCCGGGATCCACCTGGACCCCGCCTCGGGCTACAACCTGATCTCCGACTCGGCCGGCGTGCCCGTCACGATCGTCAACGAGCTCGACACCCCCATCACGGTCCGCGCCGAGGTCTCCTCCGACAAGCCGCTCGTGCGGGTGGAGGAGCACCCGACGGTGACCGTCCCCGCCCGCGGGCAGATCGACACGACGGTGCCCGTCGAGGCGATCGCCAACGGCACCGTCACCCTCACCACCCGGCTCACCACCGAGGACGGCCGGGCGCTGACCGACGCGACCGAGGTGCCGCTCACGGTCAACCCCGCGTGGGAGAACTGGACCACCCTGGTGCTGGTCATCGCGATGGGCGTGCTCGTGGTGGTGGGCATCGCCCGGGCCCGTCGCGTCGGCGCCTCGACCCGCGCCCCCGCGGTGCACGTGCCCGAGGATCCGGAGGAGCTCGCCCGCACGGGCCGCTCCACCCCCGCGGTGGACCCGGGATCACCGCCCGACCCCGGTCCCGCGCACGGTCCCGACCCCGATCCCGATCAGGACCCCGCCCCTGGCGACCCGACCCCCCGTCCCGACGACCGCCCCGAGGAGACCCGATGAGCCGCGAGCTGCGCACCCGCCACATCCCGCGCCACCGCCGCCACGGCAGCGTCTCCAGCCGCTCCCGTCTGCTGCAGGCGAGCGTCGTCATGGCATCCGGCTCCGTGGTCTCCCGGCTGCTGGGCTTTGTCCGCAACTTCCTCTTCGGCATGGTGCTGGCCGGCTCCATGTCCGGCGCAGCGAACGCCTTCAGCGCCGCGAACACCCTGCCCAACACGGTGTGGCTGCTCGTCGGCGGCGGCACCCTGAACGCGATTCTGGTGCCCGCGATCGTGCGGGCGATCAAGCGCCCGGACCGCGGCAGCGACTACATCTCGCGCCTGATGACCCTCGTGGTCACGGTCGTCGCCGCGATCACCGTGGTGTGCATCGTCGCGGTGCCGCTGCTGATCACCCTGACCAGCGGCGTGCTGCCCCCGGAGACCTATGCGCTCGCGGTGCAGCTGGGCTACTGGATGATGCCGCAGATCCTCTTCTCGGCCCTCTACGTCATGTGCGGCCAGCTGCTGAACGCGCACGACAACTTCGGGCCCTACCAGTGGGCGCCGGTGCTCAACAACGTGGTGGGGATCATCGGCGCCGCGATCTTCTTCGGCATCTGGGGCACCGTCGGCTCCCCGGACCAGTGGACGCTGCAGATGATCGTGGCGATGGCGGCGATCAACGTCGGCGGCTCCGCGGCGCAGGTGCTCTTCCTCTTCTGGCACATCCGCACCCTGGACCTGCACCTGCGGCCCCGCTGGGGCTTCCGCGGCCTGGGCCTCGGCAAGCTCAGCCGGATCGGCCTCTGGTCCCTCGCCATGCTGTGCCTGGGCCAGCTGGGCATCTGGGCGACCCGCTGGTCCACGGGCGGTGCCGTCGAGATGACGGAGAGGTTCCAGGACCAGCCGGACCTCGCCGCCCAGTACCCGGCGCTGCTCACCATCGAGTGGGCCTATCTCGCGTTCATGCTCCCGCAGGGGATCATCGGCGTCACCCTGGTCACCGCCGCCTTCCCGGCGATCTCCCGGCATGCGGCCGACGGGGAGCACACCCAGGCGCTGACCCAGTACGGGGAGACCTCCCGCCTGCTCGCGGTGCCGATGATGCTGTGCACCGCGGTGTTCGTGGCGCTCTCGGGACCGATCATGTGGGTGATCGGCGGCGGCACCGGGGAGATCGGCGCCCGCGCGAACGGCGCCGTGCTGGTCGCCTACATCCTGGGCCTCATGCCCTTCGCGGCGCAGTACCTCGTCAAGCGGTACTTCTTCGCCTACGAGGACGCCCGCACCCCCTTCCTCACCCAGATCCCGATCGCCGTGATCTCGCTGGTCACGATGCCGCTGATCCTGTGGTTCGTGGATCCGAAGTGGGCGGCGGCGGCCGCGGCGTCGACCTCGAGCCTCGGCAACCTCGTCGCCTGGGGGATGGGGTCGTGGATGCTCCGCCGACGGGCGACGGCCCTCGGGGCGACGGCGCCGAGCTGGCGCGCCGGCGCGGTGGGGCTCGCGAAGCTCGCCGCCGCCGCGGCGGTCGCGTGGGCGGTCGGCAGCGGCCTGGTGCTCCTGCTCGGGGACCTGCTGTGGGTCCACCGCCTGCTCGCGGTGCTGCTCGGCGCCGTGATCGGCGTGGTGATGACCGCGGTGTTCGCCGCGCTCGCGTGGCTGCTGGGCGTGCACGAGGTGCGGGCGCTGGTCCGCCACGGTCAGCGGCTGCTGGGGAGGATCCTGCGACGGGGCCGCACGGCGACCTCGTAGCATGGGATCCGCTCGTGACGGGCAGGAGCCCGCAGGACGAGGAGAAGGACGGTCCGTGAACTCGAATTCGAACCAGGACGCGCTCGCGGCGCGCTGGACGCTGGAGGGGACGATCCCTCTGCGCGGCGTCGCCGACGGGGCGTCATGGCATCGCGCCCGCACGGTCGCCACCGGCGAGGGCGTGACGCTCTTCGTCGTGCGCGGAGCCGCAGCCCTCGAAGCGGCCGACGCGGTCCGCCGCGCCTATCTCGTCGAGGACCCGCACCTGATGCCGGTTCGCGAGATCGTGGTGCTGGACGACCCGCGCGAGGCGGGGACCGCGACCGGGGCGGACGAGCCGATCACGGTCGTCGAGTACCCGCTGCCGTCCGCACCGCCGCTCGCCGCTCTGCTGAGCGGCGGACCGCTGCATCCGGAGACCGCCCGCTCGATCATCGGCGAGGCGGCGACGGGGCTCGAGGTCGCGCGGCGTCGGGGTGTCCGCCACCAGTTCCTGGATTCCAACCGCCTGTTCGTGGACACCGCCGCGGGGACCGTGACGGTGCTCGGCATCGGGGTGGAGGCCGCCGCCCACGAGGGGCTGGACCGCTCGCGCGAGATCGCCTCCTTCCAGGACACGGCCGCGCTGGTGGCTCTGCTGTACCGGGCGCTGACCGGGAAGGCGCCGCAGCACGGGGCCGACGGGGACGTCCCCCGGCCGTCGACCCTCGTGGACACCGAGATCCCGCAGGACCTCGACCTGCTGTGCGATCTGGTGCTGAACGAGTCCGGGGACGAGATCCCCGAGACCACCCGCTCGCTGATCGCGGCCCTCGAGCCGTGGCAGTCGATCCCGGTGACGCTCGAGGCCTACCCGAGCGCCGCCGCGC
Organism: Brachybacterium sp. J144; assembly: GCF_036321705.1. Taxonomy (NCBI): domain Bacteria; kingdom Bacillati; phylum Actinomycetota; class Actinomycetes; order Micrococcales; family Dermabacteraceae; genus Brachybacterium; species Brachybacterium sp. J144. The sequence goes on along the minus strand of NZ_JAZDCG010000014.1, from coordinate 29,951 downwards.
CGGCCCCGAGGCCGGAGCCCGCGACCGCCCCGGTGCCCGTCGCGGCGGAGCCGGAGGCCGTTCCCGACGACGCGGCGACCGTCGTACGCCCCGCCCCGTCCGCCGATGCCGCTGAGGCCACCCCGCCCGCCGGAGCCGCGGAGCCGGCGCCCACGTCGCCGAGCCCCGAGGCCGACGGGCCGGATCCCGCCGCCGGAGCCATCGCGGTCGGTGCCGCGGGCGCCGTGGCCGGGGGCGCCGCCCTCGCCGCGACCTCGATCGACGACGACGTGGACGAGGACACCGTGGTGCGCCCCGCCGCCGCACCGTCCGAGGCGTCGCACGACGCCGTGGATGAAGACACCATCGCGCGACCGGCCTCCACCCGCGCGAACGCGCCCGTCGACGACAGCCTCGACGAGGACACAATCGCCCGTCCCACCGTCGGCGCGGCCGTGCCCTTCGGCGCCGCGGGTGCCGTCGCCCCGCCGCCCGCCGCGCCCGCCCCGCCCGTCGCCCCTGCGCCGTCGGCCGACTCGTCGGCGGCCGCACCCGGAGCCGGCGCCGCCGAGGGTCCCGCGGCCGACGCCCCCCGCAGCGCCCCCTCGGCGTCCGCCGAAACCGCCTCCCGAGCCCGCGGGCTGGTCCAGGAGCTGCACCTCGACCGCAAGCGGGACGGTAGCGCCTTCCCCGGTCATCTCGAGATCGCCCGCCCCCAGCCGGTGGTCCCCGCCGACGACACCGCGGATCCCGCGCAGGCGACGGATCCCGCGCAGGCGACGGATGCCGCGCAGGCGATCCCGACCGGTGCCGCCGGCGCCGCGGGGATCGCCGCCGCGGGAGCCGCGGGGATGGCTGCCGCCGGTGCGGCCGTCGGCCCCGATGCGGTGCCCGGACGGAGCTCGGATCTCCCCGCCCGCACCTCGGGCACGCACTGGCCCGGGGCCACCGGATCCCGAGATGCGGGATCCGGTTCCCCGACAGCCGCGGCGACCGCTTCACCCCTCGCGCCTCTCGCCCCGTCGGCCGCGGGAGCAGCACCCGTCGCGCCGGCCGCGGCCGATCAGGGCCTCGAGACCGCCGCGCTGCCGCCGACCGCGATGACCGCGGCCGATCCGCACGAGGCATCCGACGTCCCGCACGCGGTGCCCGCCGCGGACGCCACGGCGCCGCAGGCCGCCACGGAGGACTCCGGGCCCACCCCGCCCGAGGGGCCGATCGTGATCCGCGGCCGCGAGCGGTCGCCGCTCGACGAGCCGGTCGAGACGACCGTGCCGATGAGCCGCAGCTCGCTCCTTCGCGACGTCGTCGCCGTGGCCGTCGACCAGGACGGCGGGGACTCCTACGTCTACGGCGATTACCCGGCCGAGCAGCGCTCGCGGCAGGCGCAGTGGATCATCATCGGCGCGATCCTGCTGGTCATCGTCGCGATGGTGGTCGCGCTGACCTCGGTGACGGCGGGACTGCGCGACCGCATGGCGAACCCGCTGAACACCTCCCCGGTCGCCTCGGAGACCGCAGCGCCCGAGGAGACCGACGAGGCGCCCGTCGAACCGACGGCGGAGGACACGGCCGAGCCGACGCTCCCCGCACCCCAGCTCGCCGGGGTCGAGCTGTTCGAGGTCGGCCACGACGGCGATCCCGACAACGCCGATCAGCGAGACCGGATCACCGACGGGGACCCGGGCACGTACTGGTCCACCCAGCACTACGCGAGCCCCGACTACGGTGGGCTCAAGGAGGGCGTCGGCCTCTACGTCGACCTCGCCGAGCCGTCGCGTCTGACCGCCGTCACCGTCACCACCGCGCGGAACACCGGCGGCGTCATCGAACTGCGGGCCGTGAACGACGACGGCACCCTCGGCGACGTCCTCGCGACGGGGGCCCTCGCCGGCGACGGACAGGTGCGCCTCCAGCCCGATGAGCCGATCGACGTGCAGCGCGTCGCGATCTGGCTGCCCGAGCTGCCGCCGGACAGCAACGAGTCCGGTCGCTTCCGCGCCCGCATCGCGGAGATCGCCGTCGAATGACCCCGCGCCCGACGCATCGCACGACCCGGCGCCGCAGCGGCGAGGGTCTGCAGCGCTCCATGGTGCTGGACATCCCCCTGCCGATGGTGATCGTCGCGCTCGTCGCAACCGCCGCGCTCGGCCTCCAGCTCGCGGTCGCCCTCGAGCAGTCGACCTCCGGTGGTGGGGGCTCGGTCACATCCGTGGACGCCTCGGGCGCGTCCGGGATGAACTCGGCGGGTCTTCCCGTTGTCACGGAGACGGGCATCGGCCCGGAGGTGCAGCGCCTGATCGACAGCGGCGTGATGCAGCCGTCCACGAGCTTCGACGCGGGGCTGTGCCTCACCGAGCAGGGGATCGGCGATTCGATCCTGATCATCGAGGAGGTGGCATGGAGCGCCGACGGGACCCGCGCCTGGCTCCTGGTCCACGGCCCCGTGGACCGCGAGACGCTGCGCGCCAACGGGGGCACCGTCTCGGCGACCGTCGTCCTGCCCAGCTGTGGGACGCAGGACGGCGCCGACCCCTCGACCACCCGTCTGTGGACCGGGGATGTCATGATCGGCTCGCTCTGAGCTACCGCCCGCGCCGCACCCCACCGTCCCCGCCCCGCCCTTCAGCCCGTCCCGCACCCCGTCCGGCCCCGTCCCGGACCGCACCGACCTCCACGGAAGGACTCCTCCCATGACCCAGCCGATCCAGGCCCTCAACATCCTCGGCACCTCCGCGACGCCCGCGCCGACCGCCACCCCTGCCGCGAACCCGGCGGAGGGACGCGTGCACGAGGTCGTCATCGTCGGCTCGGGCCCCGCGGGCTACACCGCCGCGATCTACACCGCGCGCGCGGAGATGAAGCCGATCGTCATCGCCGGGGCGCTCGATGCCGGCGGGGCCCTGATGACCACCACCGACGTGGAGAACTTCCCCGGCTTCCCCGCCGGGATCCAGGGCCCCGAACTGATGGCCGCGATGCAGGAGCAGGCCGAGCGCTTCGGCGCCGAGATCGTGTACGACGACGCCGTCGATCTGCAGCTCGAGGGCGACGTCAAGACCATCACGCTCGACGACGGCACCGTGTACCGCGCCCGCACCGTCATCCTCTCGACCGGTTCCGCGTACAAGGAGCTGGGTGTGAGCGGCGAGAAGGAACTCTCCGGCAAGGGTGTCTCCTGGTGTGCGACCTGCGACGGGTTCTTCTTCAAGGACCAGGACATCGTCGTGGTCGGCGGCGGTGACTCCGCGGTCGAGGAAGCCACCTTCCTCACCCGTTTCGGGAAGACCGTCACGCTCGTCCACCGCCGCGGCGAGCTGCGCGCCTCCAAGATCATGGCCCGCCGCGCCGAGGCCGATCCGAAGCTGTCCTTCGCGTGGAACAGCGAGATCGTGTCGATCAACGGCACCGACAAGGTCGAGTCCGTGACCCTGCGCGACACCGAGACCGGGGTCGAGCGCGAGCTCGCCACCGGCGCCGTCTTCGAGGCGATCGGCCACCTGCCGCGCACGGACCTGCTGCGCGGCAAGCTCGAGCTGGATGACCAGGGCTACATCGTCTGCCAGGGGCGCTCCACCTACACCTCCGTACCCGGAGTGTTCGCGGCGGGCGACGTCGTGGACCACACCTACCGTCAGGCGATCACCGCCGCCGGCAGCGGCTGCCAGGCGGCACTGGACGCCGAGCGCTGGCTCGCCGATCAGGACGCCGCCGCGAGCACGAGCAACGCTCCTGCCGCCGCCGAGGGCGTCGTCGCCTGACCTCCCTGGTCGTGTGCACAGCAGGCGTGAGCAGGGGCGGCGCGTGACGGCTCCCCGCCCGCTGCAGTCCGAGGGTCCCGGCGACGAGATCGTGTCGTCGGGACCCTCGGGTGCCGAGCGTGCCGTGGTGCTCGTGTGGGCGCCGTGGGCGGCCCCGTCCCGTCCGGCTCCGACCGTCCTGCGGGAGCTCGCTCGCCGCTGGGGTCCGACGGTCACGACGCTGGTCCTCGAGGACCCCGCTCCAGAGGTGCTCGATCTCCTCGGGGTCGAGCTGATGCCGACCTGGCTCGCGCTGGTCCCTGCTGATGCCCCGGGGGAGGGCACCGGACGCAAGAGGGCCGACGAGATCGCGCCGGTCTCCGGAGACGAGGCTCCTGACCAAACCACCAAAGAGGCCGACGGTCATGCCGCACCAGCCATGACGGAATCCACGATCCGCGATCTGAGCGGAACAGGCGTCGACGGCGGAACGGCAGGCCTGCCCGGGATCTGGAGGATCGTTCGGCGCAGAGCCGGCGCTCTGCCGAAGCATTTCATCGACGAAGAGTTCGGTCCGAGCGCGGTCCGCGGGCAACGCGCGGACTGAACGAGTATCGGCCGACGGGCTCGACTGTCCTCGAGAACGGTCGACGGCGCTCGGGGTACGAGTCGGTGCTCGACGGAACTCGAGGGCTCTCCGCGGCGGTCACTCGGAGTCCTGTCAAGCTGTCTGCAACCGCCCGGTGTGACGTGCAGAGATGAGTTGTCCCCAGCGTCCTCCACATCGTTATCCACACCCTTGAACAGCTCTCTCCACATAGTTATCCACAGTCAGATGTGGACAACTGCCCTTGTCAGATGAGACGCCTCTGAGTGACACATATGGCCCTGACCTGCAGGTTCACTCTCATGGCGGGCGCTCAGTGCCGAGCCCCTTCCTGTCATGCTGGAAAAATGTGGGCACGATCCCGCTCGGCACGCATGCGATGTCCACAACGTTACGCACACTGTGCATAACGCGACGCGACCGCCACCGCGGGCTGCGTCGCAACGCCCGGGTCGGGTCCTTCCGACCTCTTCGACGACGCCACGAGCAGCCTCGGGGACGTCCCTCCTGCTGCGTGTCGCTGGATCTCGTCTTGGCGGCGAACGGCGGCAGGCTCCACGTGACCGGCCATGCCGGTCAGCCGAGATGTCGCGTCGAGCAAGACGGGTTCCACGTGGACCAGCGACCTCGAGAATCTGACTCGAGTGCAGGCCTACTCGGGCCGCTAGGGGGAACGCGCCAGCAGCTGGACACCTGCCGTTCACCGACGATGTGGGCGAGATCGGCGTTCCGCGTGGAACCGCATGACAGAGCAACGTGGCCGCACGATCGTGAGGTGGGAGGGTGCTGTCTGCAGGGAGCTCGCCAGGGTGAGGTGATTGAGTTCTCACGCTGACCTGGCCTGTTGTCCACTCCGTCCGGTAGTCCCGCAGCAGGTCATGTCCCGAACTAGAATCGGAGGAGGACGATGCAGTGTCAGTTGTGAACCTCCCTGCACCTAGCGCTGCGCCTCGGACATTTGGAGTCCAGCCCTCGCCCCTATGAAGCGAGTTTCCCGTGAAACAAAGCCCCCGCTCGCTACACGCGATGCCACCTCGGGTGGAGCTGACGGCCCCCACCGACTACCTTCACGGCTGGTCTAGAGGCGCTCGGCCCTCGACCCATGATTCACGTGAAACACACTCCTCTACCGTCGCGATCGGTCGGGCCTCAGACAGAGTCACCCGACTCCGCTGCGGATAGCTGCCGAGACCACCGCGCCTCCGCGGATGCCACCTCCCCTGGGGGACACCGGTGTTATAGACGATGCCGATGAGGTAGACGATGAGGAACTGCGCGAGGGTAGGCGACTCGCCTCGGCGTCACTTCGTCGTGTTTCCCGTGAAACGGCCCTACTTCTTCTACTCGACTGCGGGAATGGCTCTCCCTTGGCTCCGTCGGCACCGCATCAGGACTCATAGAAGCCAGACGCCGAGTCCACCGCAACTCCGCCTGAAGTATTGCCACGTTTCCCGTGAAACAGGACTGCCCAAGAGCGCATTCATCATGTGTCGCCGCATGCGTTCTGCCCCGTGGCCGCTACGCGTCCGCCTCCCGGGCGAGATCGACCACGGCCAACCACTTTGGCAGCTAGTTCATCAGCGCTCATCCCTCCCACGATCGTCGCAACCCTGCCGCAGATAGGGACGGGACTCCACCTCTGCATTCGAGGCGTGATCGAAGCTCCTTGCACACTGCGCCAGCCCTCGCGACGACGGACGCCACACCGGTCCACCATTTGCATGCGTCGCGGCTTCACGGGAGACCTGGCACTCCCATGGGCGCGGATAGATCGGAACTGAAGACGCTGACCTACGGCAGAGGGGACCACTCATGACGTGCGGTGAAAGCCGCGGAGTCCTCGCCGACACAGCCCTCAGGCGGCGAAGCCCCGGGTTCCACGTGAAACTCCGCCTCCCACGGAGCGGCCGGCCCGAGCGACACCAGCCCGCACCGGCGGACGACCCAGCACATCCACTGAACATGTCCCTTCCACGACCCAGCATTGCGATGGAAGGTTTTGCACGACGGCCGGGAGTCCCCTGCGCCCCAGCCGCTCGACTCAGCGAGCGGCGAACACGTCCACCTGCGTTTCACGGGAAACCTCAGTCTCGTCTTCGCTGTCCAATTTCGCTATCGCTCCGCAAGGGCTTCTGTCACGTAATGGACGTTTCCCGTGAAACGGTGAGTTCGGTTCCCCTGGGATTCCCTGCTACGTCCGCGCACCCATCCATGACACAAGGCGTCGTAGCACACGGCCAACGCGCACGAGCCCGTCTTTCATGCGTCCCGAGAGGAGGCACCGACCGGCCAGAGGCCGAGTGGCCGACAACAGTTTCACGGGAAACGGCTCCTGGAAGTGAGTGGATTCCTCCCCACGCATCCGCTGCGACGTACAGGCACCTCCTGCCACAGCGCTGCCTCAGGAGGAGGAGGAGGAGGGCAAACAACGAAGCGGTCTCCGCGCACCGCTCAGAGCCGCTAACGATCCCCTGCAGCAGAACCCCGGCAAGGGAGGAAACACTTCGAGGAGTATCGCGATGACCTGCAGGTTCTCTGCATTATGCGCACCGCACGACGCCCTAGCTACTCCGACCCACGAGCCCCTCCGGCATCCCTCGCCATAGGAAAGCGCCGGCACCCCCAGAACTGGTTTCCCGTAGAACGCACCATTCGGTGAACCGCCAACGCTCGCCGTTTGGCACCGACACGGGAGAGGCGGCAGACATGGTTGTGCCGACGACAGAACGAGGGCGACCAGCTCGCTGCAGATTGGTGACCCCCGAGCCTTCGAGCCCCAACATCGGTTTCGCGTGAAACGGCCAACGAGAGCATCAGCCAATCTCTGTGTGCCTGCTCCAGGCACGCGTCGTGCCTGACGGCACGAATTCGCCACAACACCGAATGTGCTGACCTGTTTCACGGGGAACGGCGCCGAGCGGCGTGAATAGGGGACCAGAACGACATGTGGTCGATCGCTCACGACACCGTCCATGCACCGTCCGCTGCACCGAGACCGCCGGTGGTCGCGAGCTCGCCAGATAGCGAACACCCACACGCGTCGTCTCAAGAAGATCCCGACACGGACCGTCCACAGTTGTGGATACGTCGGTGGAGAAGCTCTCGTGAAGCGCTTTGACCAGGAAAAAGACCGGGTGATCCACAGTGTGCACAACTCTGTGCACCAGCTGCCCGCGGAGTGCCGGAGAAGCAGGAGGGAGACGAAACAATTCCATGAACTGACACCCGCCGTCGCAGTGTCATATCCTGACGATGACGGTTCCCCCGCCCCCACCGCCGACGAGCTGCAGCGCGGAACCATCGTCCGGGCTAAGTGCTTGGCGATCCGACAGAGTCGGTTCGAGCAGGGAGGACCGATCCTCGACAGGATAAGTGAACGACAGCGCGTCGAGGCCTCACATCCCGAGGACCATCGCACCCTTACGGGCATATCCGGCACCGACACTGGCTGCCGAACGTAGCGCTGCAGTACAGCAGGAGGCTCTGGCGCAGAGGGTCGCTCGGGAACCCACGGAGAGGGCGTCAGTCGCAGGCCGAGCCGCTCTCGTCGCGACCGTCAGCCGCGGGCTGATCCTCTCATGGGGAGGGGGATCAGTCGCCCGCGGCGCCCGTCTCGGGGAGGGGCAGATCCAGTCCCATGGTTTCCACGAGGCGCTCGAGGTCCTCGAGGTTCGTGAACTCGAGGGTGATCTTGCCCTTGCGCTTGCCGACGTCGATGCGCACCTGGGTCTCGAGGCGGTTCGAGAGGCGGCTGGTGAGGTCCACGACGTGCGGGTCGTACGTGCTGCGCCGGATGGTGCGGGTCGCGGTCTGCTCGCCGCCTCGTGCCACGAGGCGCTCCACGGCACGCACCGAGAGACCCTCGGTGACGATGCGCTGGGCGAGCTCCTCCATCAGGGACGTATCGTCGAGCGAGAGGAGGGCGCGGGCGTGCCCGGCGCTCAGGGCGCCGCTAGCCAGCCGTCGCTGCACGAGGGCGGGCAGACGCAGCAGCCGCAGCGTGTTGGTGATCTGCGGGCGGGAGCGTCCGATGCGCTCGCCCAGCTCGTCCTGGGTGCAGCCGAAGTCCTCGAGGAGCTGCTGATAGGCGTTGGCCTCTTCGAGGGGGTTCAGCTGCGAGCGGTGGAGGTTCTCCAGCAGGGCGTCCCGAAGCAGGTCGTCATCGCTGGTCTCCCGGATGATCGCGGGGATCGACGTGAGGCCGGCCAGCCGGGCAGCGCGCCAGCGTCGCTCGCCCATGACCAGCTCGAACGACTCCCCGTCCTCCGTGACCGAGATCGGGCGGACGACAACGGGCTGGAGGACGCCGACCTCGCGCAGCGAGTAGGCCAGCTCGTCGAGCTCGTCGTCATCGAACATGGTGCGCGGGTTGCGCGGGTTCTCCCGGATCTCATGGATCGGGATCTCGGCGAATTCCGCACCGGGGACGCTCACGAGCTCCTGGCGCACAGGCTCTACATCCTGCGGTGCCTCGGACGGCTGCTCCGGCTCGGGTGTCGACCCCTCGGCGAGCGACTCCTCGACCGCCGGCGCCTCTGTCGCTGCGATGGTCTCCGTCTCGGAGTCCGTCGGCTCCTCGGAGGACTGCTCCGCCGACTGCGCGGCCTCGCGGGACGGCTCCTGGGAGTCGCGGGTGGGGGTATACACGACCTCCTCGACGTCGACCACGGGGCTGTCCTCGCCTGTCGCGGCCGGACGCGCCGAGGGCTTCTCCGCAGAAGCCTTCGTGGAGGCTGCGGACCGCGTGGAAGAGCGCTTGGTTCCCGATGCGGAGGGGGTGGACGCCGCCGAATCCTTCTCCGGCTTCTTCTCAGCCGCCTTCGTCGCGGCCGCCTTCTTCGTGCTCCCGCTGCGGGACGTCGGCGATCCGGCCGTCGAGGAGCTCTTCGCGGTCGAGGTACGGCCGGCGGACGACTTCCGCGTGGACGTCTTCTTCGTGGGGGTCTTCGCCGTCGGCGCCTCGGCAGTGGTCGCCGGGGCCGCGGTCTCCGCGCCGCCCTCCCCGTCGGTCGCAGCCTTCGCAGAGGAACCGGACCGAGCACCGGCCCCGCGGGCCGTCGTGCCGCGACCGCGCCGGGCGGCCGCGGCCTTGGCCATCTCGCCCGCGAGGTCCTGGGACCGACCCCGTTCGCGCTGGGGGCGTTCCTCCTCGGAGGTGACCTTCTCACCGGAGAAAAACATGTCCACCGGGCGGGGGGAGCTGGACCGCTCGGGCTCCTCGGTGGCCGGTCGCACACGGGTGCGCAGCTCGCCCTCGGGCGCCGGAACGGGCGTCGATCCCGCACCCGGGATCAGGGCGCCGAGCCCTCGTCCGAGTCCTCGCTTCTGCGTCATGGCCGTGTCCTTCCGGAGGTCGTGTGTTGTCGGGGATGAGCGCCAGGGGCGCGGCGACGGCGCCGGCCCGGTGATGCTCGAGGTCAGGGAACGGGGCGGGTGGTGAGCTCGTGGGCGGCGGCCCGATAGGCCAGGGCACCGCTCGAGCCCGGATCGTAGGTGAGCACCGTCTGTCCGTAGCTCGGAGCCTCGGAGATGCGGACCGAGCGCGGGATCGTCGTCTCGAGCGTCTGCTCGGGGAAGTGGTCGCGCACGTCCTGCGCCACCTGGGCGGCGAGCCGGGTACGGGCGTCGTACATCGTGAGCATGATCGAGGAGACCACGAGATCCGGGTTGAGGTGCTGGCGGATCAGCTCGATGTTGTTCAGGAGCAGGCTGAGCCCCTCGAGGGCGTAGTACTCGGCCTGGATCGGGATAAGCACCTCGCGCGCTGCGACCAGGGCGTTCACCGTCAGCAGGCCGAGCGAGGGCGGGCAGTCGATGAGCACGTAGTCCAGCCGCGGCAACCCCTCCTCCGCCCGGTGGGCGAGGTGGTCCCGGATCGCGTTGCGCAGTCGGTTCTCGCGGGCGACGAGGGAGACCAGCTCGATCTCGGCGCCGGAGAGGTTGATGGTCGCGGGGGCGCAGTGCAGCCGCTCCATGTCCGGCACCGGCTGGACGACGTCGCTGATCGGCGCGGACTCGACCAGCACCTCGTACATGCTGGGCACCTCCGCGTGGTGCTCGATGCCCAGCGCAGTGGAGGTGTTGCCCTGCGGGTCGGCGTCGATGACCAGCACCTCGAGCCCGCCCATGGACAGGGCCGCGGCGAGGTTCACGGTGGTCGAGGTCTTGCCGACCCCGCCCTTCTGGTTCGCGATCGTGATGATGCGGGTCTCCGCGGGTGCGGTGAACTCGAGCCCCTCGAGCTTCCGCCGACGGTCGTGGTCGCGCTTGAGCTCGCGCATCAGCGGGGTGTCGTCCATCGTCCCGCCTCCCGGGGAGGTCCCCTCGCGCTGCTCAGCCACGTGCCTCTCCCTTCTTGGTCGCTTCCACCCGGCGACGCACTTGGACCACTGTAGTGGGAACCTCGACCTCGCCCACCCCGTAGCGATCGATGCGCGGATCGACACCGCCGAGCTTCCGCAGCGTCTTCTGCGCCGCCTCGATCTCCTCGGCCGCCGAGCCGCCCTTCAGCGCTAGCAGGCTCCCGCCGTCGGCCACGAGGGGCAGCGACCAGCGGGCGAGCTTGTCCAGCGCCGCGACGGCACGGGCCGTGACGACCTCGAAGGTGCGCCGCCCGTGCAGCTCCTCGGCCCGGGTGCGCACCACCTCGAGGCCGAGGCCGAGCTCGGCGTCGACCTCCTCGAGCCAGGTGGTGCGCCGCTGCATGGTCTCGATCAGGGTGACCGACAGCTCGGGCCGCGCGATGGCGATGACCACCCCGGGGAGCCCGGCGCCGGAGCCGATGTCGGCGAGGGTGGAGGTCCCCTCCTCGACGGCGTCGGTCAGCAGGGCGCAATTGACCACGTGCCGCTCCCAGAGCCGCTCGACCTCGCGCGGTCCGATGAGACCGCGCTCGGGCCCCTGCTCGGCGAGCAGGTCGGTGTACCGCTCGGCGAGCTCGAGGCGGTCGCCGAACAGCCGCTCGGCCGTCGGGCGCAGCGTGTCGGGGAGGGGCAGCACCGGGGACCTCAGCTCGCCGGGTAGATCACGACGTGACGGTTCTTGCCGTCACCGTCGGACTCGGAGCGGAGGCCCGCGCGCTTGGCGACGTCGTGGACGACCTTCCGCTCGAAGGGATTCATGGCGCGCAGCGGGACCGGGGCACCCGTCTCCTTCGCCTCGGCGATCGCGGTCTCGGCGAGGCCCTCGAGGCCGTCCTTGTGCTCGGCGCGGAAGCCGCCGATGTCGAGCATGAGCCGCGAGCGGCTGCCGGTGCGGGTCTGGACCGCGAGCCGGGCCAGCTCCTGCAGGGCGTCGAGCAGCTCGCCCTTGGGCCGGTTCAGCTCCGCGAGACGGTCGGCGCCGCGGATCTCGACGGAGGCGCGGTCGCCGTCCACGTCGATGTCGATGTCCCCGTCGAGGTCGGCGATGTCCAGCAGCTCCTCGAGGTAGTCGGCGGCGATGTCGCCCTCCTCCTCGAGACGGCGCACGCGCTCCTCCGCGGTCTCCCCGGCGGTGGCGGAGTCGTCGTCGGCCTCCTCCTCGGGATCCGCGTCGGCCGACGGGGCGGAGTCCTCGGAAGTGGTCTCCTCGGGAGCGGACTCCACGGCGGCGGCCTGCTCCACGGTGGCCTGCTCCTCGGTGGCCTGTTCGGCGGCGGTCAGCTCGGTCTCCGCTCCCTCGGGGGCGGCGACGGTCTCGGGGGCGTTCTCGGTCATTCGGGGTCCTCCGGGCGGGTGGGGAGATCTGCGGATCTCCGATCGGGGAAAGGGTGCGGGCCCGGGAGCGTCGATGCTCCCGGGCCGGCGGGGGTCAGCGGTTGCGCTTCTTCTTCGAGCGCTTCTGCTCGGGCTTGGTGGTCACGCCCGGCACCTCGCCGGCGGCCTCCTGGGCCTTGCGGCGCTCCTCGGCGGCCTGAGCGCGGGCGGCTCGGGCCTGCTCGAGCTTCTCCTGGTCCGAGAGCTTCTTGCCACCCTTGTTCTTGGAGGAGGGCTGGACGCGGAGGTTGCGCTCGGGCTCGGGATCCGGCTCGACGACCTTCTTCGGCGGCGTGAAGTCCAGCGGCTCGAGGCCCTTCCTCGCACGCTTGGCGTTGATCCGCTCCTGGCGGGCCTTCTCGGCGTCGGACCCGGGGGTCGGGGTCGCGCGGATGACGATGTACTGCTGGCCGAAGGTCCACACGTTGGTGGTGAGCCAGTAGATGAGCACACCGATCGGCATGCCCGGTCCCGTGATCACGTAGATGAACGGGAGCATGTACAGCATCATCTTCTGCGTGCTGGCCATGGGGCCCTCGAGGGCCGCCTTGGGCATGTTCTTCATGGTCAGCTCGCGTTGCGTGAAGAAGGTGACCGCACACATCGCGGCGATGATGACGCCCGAGAGGATGCGGGTCGTGAGGTCACCGGCGCCGGGGCTGAGGAAGGAGTCGGCGATGGTGACATTGCCGATGATCGTCGAGCTGCTCGCGGACTGCGCGAGCTCGGTGGTCAGCGGGCCGAAGGGCTCACCGGCCGCCGCCTGCGGCAGCTTGTTGAAGAGCACGCGGAAGAGGCCGAAGAAGATCGGCATCTGCAACAGGATCGGCAGGCAGGAGGAGAACGGGCTCGCGCCGGCCTCCCGGTAGATGGCCATGGTCTCCTCGGCCATCTTCTGCCGGGACTCCTGGTCCGTCTTGCCCTTGTACTTCTTCTGCACGGCCTGCAGCTCGGGCGAGACCATCTGCATCGCCCGGGAGGCGCGGATCTGGCGCACGAACAGCGGGATGATCAGTGTGCGGACCACCACCGTGAGGCCCACGATCGACAGCACCCACGTGATCCCGGAGTCCGCCTCCATGAAGAGGGACAGCAGTCGGTGGAACTGGACCATGAGCCATGCGACGGCCCATTCGATCGGATACAGGGGGTTCATCGGCCTGGTCTTCCTGCCGCACGGATGCGCATGTCGTTCATGCGAGGTGACGGCTCTGGTCGGGGGTCTCGGACAAGGGTAGGCCCTGCCCGGCTGGGTGCCGCAGTCGGCGTGGATTGGTCCACATGCCGGGGGCGGGCACGGGGTCGGGCCCTCCCCGGGTCAGGGGGTTGCAGCGCAGGATCCTCCAGGTGGTCAGGAGGGTCCCCTTGAGCGCACCGTGCACGCGCAGGGCATCCATGCCGTACTGCGAGCAGACGGGGTCGTACCGGCAGGCCGGCGGTGTGTACGGCGAGAGGCCGTGCTGGTAGGCGTGCACCAGCACGCGCAGGGCCCGACGGGGCAGGCCCAGGATCGCGCCGACGGGTCCGCCGCTCATCGCCGATCCTCGCTCCGCTGCTCGGAGGAGCGGGGCTCCAGCGAGCGGGCGAGCTTGCGGGAGGCGGCGCCGAGCGCCCCGTCGACCTCGGCCTCGAGCTCGGCGAAGGGCAGCTCCGCGATGCCCGGGAGTGTGCGCACCACTATCGCCGCGTCGGCCGGCAGCTCGCCGAGCCGGGGCCGCACGATCTCGCGCAGCCGACGGGTGACGCGGTTGCGGATCACGGCATTGCCGACCTTCTTGGACACGACGAATCCCACGCGGGGTGCCCCCGTCCCCTGCGGCAGCAGGGAAAGGTGCACGACCACGTGGGATCGGGCGCTGCGCACGCCACCTCGGGTGACGGCGCGGAACTCGTCGCCGGTGCGGAGCCGGTGACGGGACCAGGTCACGGGGCGTCCGTGCCGGTCACGTCCCTCCGGGACCTCAGGCCGAGAGCTCGGAGCGGCCCTTGGCGCGACGGGCGTTCAGGATGGCGCGGCCGGCGCGGGTGCGCATGCGGGCGCGGAAGCCATGCTTCTTGGCGCGACGGCGGTTGTTCGGCTGGAAGGTGCGCTTGGTCATCGGTTCTCCTCGGTCGTGGGCGCGGGATGCAACCCTCGAAGTGGTCTGGTCGTCTGCTGCACGAACGGGTTGTCCGGGCGCACCCGCCGGGGCGGGGCGGCTGCCGAAGGACCGATCCGACACCGGAGTGGATCCGCAGTGGACCCGGGGACCGTGATCGGGACGGCGCGCAGCGCTGACTGCACGATTTTAGGGGCGACCCCTGGGAGGGTCAACGCTCGGAGGCTCCCAGCGCCTGGTTGTGGCCCGATTCTCACTCTCCCTGACATCCCGTGCGGCGTTTCGTGCGGCCGACGACCCCGGCACGGCGCTATGCGCGGTCACCCCTGTGCTCCACGCCACCTGCCGGTGACTGGTTGAGCGAAGGGGACCGACCTCACCCGCTCCGTCCACACGCTCGGTCCACAATCCGCGGGCCATTGTGGAAAACTGGCCGGACCGCTGAACGCCAGGAGAGAGCATGCCGGACACGAACGTCGACGAGATCTGGGAGCGCACGCTCTCGACCCTGCGTCGCGACAGCACGGTCTCGCAGCGCGTCATCGCCCTGCTGACCCTCTCCCGCCTGATGGCCGTCGTGGCGGACACCGCCCTGCTCGCAGCGCCCTCCGTCTCGGCGAAAGAGCTGTTCGAGAACCGGATAGCCGGCTCCCTCAAGGCCGCGCTGAGCGAGTCCACCGGTCGCGACATCCGCTTCGCGGTGACCGTCGACGAGTCGCTGCTGCTCGAGGAGGACGACAAGGACGAGCTGCCGCCGGCCGCGAACCCCGTCGGCGGCGCTGCGACCTCGGCACCTTCGGTCGGACGTGCACATCCTGTGGACGACGTTGTGGACAACTCCGGCCGCGGTGTCCACAGCACCCCGTTCCGCCGCGATCGGGACAGCGGGTCGGTGCTGCCCGCGAGCGATCAGCCGGGCCGGGCCGCGATGCCCGGCTCCTCCTCCGCCGCGTCGGCCGGCGCCGAGTCCGGTGCGGAGGATCCCGTCTCCCGCTTCGGCCGCGGGACCGCCGCCGACCTCCCCGGAGCCTTCGACGGCTTCTCCGCGGTCACCGGCTCCTCGGCACCCTCTCCCGGGCCGGCCCCGCGGCGGGCCCCGTCGGGCACCTCGACCCTCGGCGAGGACTCGCGGCTCAACGCCAAGTACACCTTCGACACCTTCGTGATCGGCTCCTCGAACCGGTTCGCGCAGGCTGCGGCGTCGGCCGTGGCCGAGACCCCGGCGAAGGCGTACAACCCGCTGTTCATCTACGGCGGCTCAGGCCTGGGCAAGACCCATCTGCTCCACGCCGTCGGCCACTACGCCCAGAGCCTCTACCCGGACGTGGTGGTGCGCTACGTGAACTCCGAGGAGTTCACCAACGACTTCATCAACTCGGTGCAGTCCGGCCAGTTCGGCAAGGCCCAGGAGTTCCAGGCCCGCTACCGCGACATCGACATCCTGCTGATCGACGACATCCAGTTCCTGCAGCGGGCGCCGGAGACGATGGAGGCGTTCTTCCACACCTTCAACTCGCTCTACAACACGGACAAGCAGATCGTGATCACCTCCGACCTGCCGCCCAAGGAGCTCGGAGGCTTCGAGGACCGGATGCGTTCCCGGTTCGAGATGGGCCTGATGACCGACGTGCAGCCGCCGGACCTCGAGACCCGCATCGCCATCCTCCGCAAGAAGGTCGCGCAGGAGAACACCGGCGAGGTGCCCCACGAGGTCCTCGAGTACATCGCCTCGCACATCGCCACCAACATCCGTGAGCTCGAAGGGGCGCTGATCCGGGTTCAGGCGCTGCACTCGCTGTCCCGGCAGCCGATGGACGTCACCCTCGCCGAGAGCGTCCTGAAGGATCTGCTCTCCCATGACGACGGGGCCCAGATCACCGCGGCGACGATCATCGCGCAGACGGCCACCTACTACGGGCTGAGCGTCGAGGAGATCATCGGCACCGGCCGGTCGCGTCGGCTGGTCTCGGCGCGGCAGATCGGCATGTACCTGTGCCGGGAGTTGACGGACATGCCGCTGATCCGCATCGGCGAGGAGTTCGGCGGGCGCGACCACACCACGGTGATGCACGCGAACAAGAAGATCAGCGAGCTCATGAAGGAGCGTCGGGCGATCTTCAACCAGGTCACGGAGCTCACGGCGCGGATCAAGAGCTCGAACTCCGCGCGCTGAGCCGGTGAGGGCCCCGCAGGGAGCGACAAGGGGCAACGGAGCGCAGCGGAGAGCAGCAGCGAGCAATTGGAGAAGAACAGGCCAGGTCAGCGACCAGTTCTCCCCAACTGTGGATAACCCTGTGGACAGTGTGGATCGCGAAGCATAAGCGCAGGAGCGGTTGTGCACGGGCGAATGACAGGAATCGGTGGTCCTGGCCGATCGATGCACAACCCGCCCACGGACCGATCTCGCCGATCAACGATCCGTCCACTCTTGTCGTTCTCCGTACGACCTGCAGTGTTGCGGTGAATCCACAGGATCCACAGCTGTGAAGAAGAGGACTGTAGTTCAGTGCTCGTCGGGGATGTGGATGCGCGGACGGTGCCTAAACGCGGCGGGACGGAACCGAGACGCACGGATCCGACGACTCGCGCGAGCAGCCTGCGGGCGCCGAGAGCCGCGACTGTCAAGGATCACGACCGGTGTGTCGGCGGCATCGCGAGGAAACCGATACGCTGTCCCCCGATCTGGCATTCGACCACTGCGAAGGAGTGGCAACGGTGAAGTTCCACCTCGACCGCGGCGTCCTCGGCGACGCCGTCACCTGGGCCACCCGCACCCTCCCCGTCCGTCCGGCGATGCCGATCCTGCAGGGCGTGCGGATCGTCGCCGACGCGAGCGGCGAGCTGCAGCTCTCGACCTTCGACTACGAGGTCAGCGCGCAGATCCGGCTCGATGCCGAGGTCGAGCAGCCCGGTGAGGTCCTGGTCCAGGGGCGCATGCTCTCGGACATCGTCCGCGCCCTGCCGAACAAGGACGTCTCGATCGCCCTCGAGGGCACGAAGCTCCAGGTCCGCTGCGGCAGCGCCCGCTTCGCCCTCGCGACCCTGCCCGTCGAGGAGTACCCGCAGCTGCCGGCCATGCCGCCGGTCGCCGGCTCCGTCGCGGCGGACGTCTTCGCCGAGGCGATCTCCCAGGTCACCGTCGCCGCCTCCAAGGACGACACCCTCCCGCTGCTCACCGGCGTGAAGGTCGAGATCGCGGGCGAGACCATGACTCTGATGGCCACCGACCGCTACCGCCTGGCGCTGCGCGAGCTGACCTGGAACCCCTCGACTCCGGGCACGGAGCTCACCGCCCTCGTGCGCGGCCGCACCCTGCACGAGGTGGCCCGCTCGATGTCCACCGGCGGGAGCGTCGAGATCGCCCTGACCGAGGACTCCTCCGCGAACCTGATCGGTTTCGAGGCCGGCGGCCGGCGCACCACCTCGACCCTGGTCGACGGCGAGTACCCGCCCGTGCGCCGCCTCTTCCCCGACACCACCGCCATCACCGCCGTCGTCGCGACCGGCGCGCTGATCGACGCGGTCAAGCGCGTCTCCCTCGTGGCCGAGCGCAACACCCCCGTGCGACTGTCCTTCACCGAGGGCCAGGTCGCCCTCGAGGCCGGCGCCGGCGACGACGCCCAGGCGAGCGAGGTGCTCGAGGCACAGCTCGAGGGTGAGGATCTCGTGGTGGGCTTCAACTCCGGCTTCCTGCTCGACGGCCTCGGCGCCCTGGGCACCGAGTTCGCGCGGCTGACCTTCACCGACTCCATCAAGCCGTCGGTGATGAGCGGTCAGGACTCCCTCGAGGGAGCCCCTGACACCTCGTACAAGTACCTGATCATGCCGATGCGGATCTGAGCGCGGGAGCTCCTTCTCCGTGCAGCTGACCGCCCTCGATCTCACCGACTTCCGCTCCTACCAGCGCCTCGAGCTGCCTGTGCAGAGCGGGATCACGGTCCTGGTGGGTCCGAACGGCCAGGGCAAGACCAATGTCGTCGAGGCCCTCTGGTACCTCGCGACCCTGTCCAGCCACCGGGTCCCGCACGATGCCGCGCTCGTCCACCGCGGCTCGGCGACCGCGATCATCCGCGCGAGCCTCCTTCGCGCCGGGCGGCCCCTCCAGGTCGACCTCGAGATCACTCCGGGCCGCTCCAATCGAGCCCGGGTCCAGGGGCAGAACGTCTCCCGTCTCCGCGACCTCCTCGGCGAGGTCCGAGCCGTGCTCTTCGCCCCCGAGGACCTCGGCCTGGTCAAGGGGGATCCCGAGGGGCGACGCCGCTTCCTCGACGAGCTCCTCTTCGAGATCGCCCCGCGCTTCGCCGGCGTGAAGGCGGACTACGACCGCGTGCTCAAGCAGCGCTCGAACCTCCTCAAGCAGATGCGCTCGATGCGCCGCGGCGGCAGCGGGCGCAGCGTCGGCGGGCTCGACCCGGCGGAGTCCGCGGCGAGCACCCTCGAGGTCTGGGACCAGCAGCTCGCCCGCTTCGGCGCCGAGCTGCTGCGCGCGCGACTGCACCTGGTCAACCGGCTGCGTCCGCATCTCGGCTACTCCTACCTGCGGGTCGCGACCGACGAGGGCGCCGAGCAGTCGCTCGACCTGCCGCCCGGGCAGCGCGGCGAGGTGACGTCCCCCGCCGACGTCGCCTACCGGTCGGCCGTCCTGGACCATCTCGGCACCGCGCCCGGGGAGCTGCCCGGCACCCGGGAGATCCACGACGCCCTGCTGGCGCTGCTCGCCGAGCGCCACGAGGAGGAGATCGACCGCGGGGTGACCCTCGCCGGCCCCCATCGCGACGACCTCGAGATCCGCCTGCACGACTTCCCCGCCAAGGGCTATGCGAGCCATGGCGAGTCCTGGTCGCTGGCCCTCGCCCTGCGGCTCGCCAGCTACGACCTGCTGCGTCTCGAGGAGGGCGACCTCGGCGACGGGGAGCCGATCCTCATCCTCGACGACGTCTTCAGCGAGCTCGACGTGCACCGGCGCGAGCGCCTGGGCCGCATCGTCACCGGCGCCTCGCAGGTGCTGATCACGACCGCCAACGACAGCGACATCCCGGACTCCCTCACCGGCGAGATCCACCTGGTCGACGTCACCCTCGGCGCGGCCGTCCCGCGGACGAGCGGCTCCTGGTGAGCACCCGATGACCGAGCGCCCGGCCGCCTCGCGCCGTCCCCGGCTCGCGAATCCGTACGACCTCTCCACCTGGAGTGGGGCGCCCCGGCCGGAGCCGACGGACGAGGATCCCGTCCGGGAGGACCGCTCCCGTGAGGTCCCTGTCCGTGAGGTCCCCGCCCGGCCGGATCGCCCTCGGGCGGATCGCGGACCCGCGGCCGACGAGGACCCCGTCGACCCGCCTGCGCCCCCCGTGCCGTCGGACCCCTTCGAGCTGGCCCGCCGCACCGTGAACCGCTCCCGCGCCGCCGCCCGCGACCGCGGCCTCTACCCGATCTCGGCGAAGACACAGGCCCGTGACGTGCGCGATCGCTCCACGAGGGCGCCCGGCTACTCCGGCGCCCGGCCCGATCCCCGCGACCCGCAGGGCATCGAGTCGGTGCTGCGCAAGGTCCTCGGGAACCTGGGCTGGACCGCGGGGATGAACACCGGGCGTGTGCTCGAGGAGTGGGACGAGATCGTCGGCGAGCGGATCAGCACCCACTGCCGCCCCGTCTCCTTCGAGGACGGGGTGCTCGTGGTGAGCGCCTCCTCCTCCGCCTGGGCCTCCCAGCTGCGCCTGCTTACCCCGCAGCTGATCACCACGATCGAGGAGCACGTCGGCTCGCACGTGGTCTCCGAGCTGCGGGTCACCGGCCCGGCCGCCTCCCAGCGCACCTGGAAGAAGGGCCGCCGCACCGTGACCTGGAGGGGACCGCGCGACACCTACGGGTGACCCGCTCTCGCCGCCGTTCGTCCCCGGTCATGCCCGCGAGGCGCCCTGGTCCGGACTGCTACCGTGGTCGGTGACGAGCTGAGAAGCTCGCGTGCACTGGGGTCGGTGAAATTCCGAGCCGGCGGTGACAGTCCGCGACCCGATGGCCTCTGGCCCTCGGTTGACCAGGTGGAACTCCTGGACCGACGGTGAGAGTCCGGATGGGAAGCGCACGCGATGTCGCCCTGTGGCGACCGCTCGGCGTCCCCTCGCGGGACGCCGCGGTCCCCGTGCAGGGCGACGTCCCGACGCCCCTTCGTCCGGTCCGTGAGCGACCGAC
Organism: Brachybacterium sp. J144; assembly: GCF_036321705.1. Taxonomy (NCBI): domain Bacteria; kingdom Bacillati; phylum Actinomycetota; class Actinomycetes; order Micrococcales; family Dermabacteraceae; genus Brachybacterium; species Brachybacterium sp. J144. The sequence continues at coordinate 9,601 of NZ_JAZDCG010000014.1, read as the reverse complement.
CGGAGGAGCGCACATGATCACCCCCGCCGAGGAGCGAGCGCTCGAGCGCGCCCTCGACCTCGCCCCCGGCCCGCCGGGGAGCGATCCCGTCCCGGCCGGACCGAACCCCCGCGTGGGCTGCGTGATCCTCTCCGCCGACGGCGAGGTGCTGGCCGAAGGATGGCATCGCGGGGCGGGCAGCGCCCACGCCGAGGTCGACGCGCTGTCCCGGCTCAGCGGCCCTGCCCCCGGCGGGACCGCCGTCGTGACCCTCGAGCCCTGCGCCCACCGCGGACGCACCGGACCCTGCACCGAGGCCCTGCTCGCAGCCCGGATCCGGCGCGTCGTCATCGCCCGCCGGGACCCGAACCCCCTCGCCGCGGGCGGACTCGAGCGTCTGCGCTCTGCCGGGATCGAGGTCGAGCTGCTCCCCGTCGGGCCGCTCCACGACCGCGCCCGGGAGCTCCTGCGCGGCTGGGAGCACGGGCTGATCCACTCCCGCCCCCTCGTCACCGGGAAACTCGCCCTCACCCTCGACGGCCGCATCGCGGCGGCCGACGGGACGAGCCGCTGGATCACCGGGGAGGCCGCGCGCGCCGAGGTCCACGAGCTGCGGGAGCGCTGCGACGCGGTGCTCGTCGGCACCGGCACCGCCCGCGCGGATCGCCCCCGGCTCACCGCGCGCACGGCCGACGGCGCCCCCATTCGGCGCCAGCCGCTGCGCGCCGTCATGGGGCGGACGGCCCGCGTCGAGCTGCTCGCCCCCGACCCGGCGGCGGGCCCGGCCCTCGCGCTGCCCACCCGTGATCCCGCCGCAGCGCTCGCCGAGCTCTTCGCCCGCGGCGTCCGCCAGGTGCTCGTCGAGGGCGGCGCGACCCTCGCCGCGGCCTTCTTGGCGGAGGGGCTGGTCGACGAGCTGATCGTCCACCTCGCCCCCACCCTCCTCGGCGCCGGCACCCCCGCCGTCGCGGACCTCGGCATCACCACCCTCGCCGACCGGCTCGACCTCGACCTGGTCGAGGCCCGCCCCCTGACCTCGGCGGACGGTCGCACCGACCTCCGCCTCCTGCTGCGCCCCCGCGCGGCGTGACCCCCGAAAGGACCGTCATGTTCACCGGAATCATCGAGGAGCTCGGCACGATCGAATCCCTCGAGCACCCCCAGGAAGTCCCCGCGGATCCGTCGGCCCCAGGCCGCCCCGCGCGTCTGCGGATCCGCTCGCCCCGTGTGCTCGAGGGGGTCCGCCTCGGCGACTCGATCGCCGTCGACGGCTGCTGCCTGACCGTCACCTCCCACGACGGGACCACCTGGACCGCCGACGTCATCGCGACCACCCTCGCCGCGACGACCCTCGGCTCCCGCGCACCCGGCGACCGGGTCAACCTCGAGCGCTGCGTGCGGGCCGACGGGCGGCTCGACGGACACATCGTCCAGGGACACGTCGACGGCGTCGGCCGGATCACCGGTCGCACCGAGGCGGGCGGCACGACCCTCCTGTGCCTCGAGCTCCCGGACGGCCTCGAGCGGTACGTCGTGGACCGCGGCTCCCTCGCCGTCGACGGGGTGAGCCTGACCGTCGCGGGGATCACCGGCGCGGAGGTCAGCATCGGCCTGATCCCCGAGACCCTCGACCGCACCACCCTCGGCCGGCGGACCGTGGGCGACGTGGTCAATCTCGAGGTGGACGTGCTGGCGAAGTACGTCGAGCGGCTCGCCGGCGGGCTGCTGCCGACGGGGGCGGACCGATGAGCGGCCTGCGTCTGGACCCCGTCGGCCGTGCCGTGGAGGAGATCGCGGCCGGTCGACCGGTGGTCGTGGTCGACGATGCCGATCGCGAGAACGAGGGCGACCTGATCCTCGCCGCCGAGTGCGCCACCCCCGAGCTGATCGCCTTCGCGGTGCGCCACTCGAGCGGGCTGCTCTGCGCGCCGATGGAGGCCGCACGGGCCGACTGGCTCGAGCTGCCGCTCATGGTCGAGCACAGCACCGACCCCCTGCGCACCGCGTACACCGTGAGCGTCGACGCCGCCGCCGGTGTCACCACCGGCATCTCGGCCGCGGACCGCGCCCGCACCCTCCGCGTGCTCGGCGGGGCGGGAACCTGCGCCGCCGATCTCATCCGCCCCGGGCACGTGCTGCCGCTGCGCGCTCGACCGGGCGGGGTGCTCGAGCGTCGCGGACACACCGAGGCCGCGGTCGACCTCGCCCGCCTCGCGGGACGTGAGGCCGTGGGGATGATCGTCGAGCTGGTCCACGACGACGGGACGATGATGCGCGGTCCGGCGCTGCGGGACTTCGCCGATCGGCACGGCCTGGCCCTGATCTCGATCGAGGCCCTCGTCGCCCATCGCCGGGAGATCGAGGAGACCGACCTGCTGGTCGTCGAGGAATCCGCCCTGCAGGTCACCGCACCGGTCCCGCTGCCCACGCCGCACGGCCTCTTCTCGGCGCTCGCCGTGACCGACGGCGCCGCCGAGCACCTCGTGCTCGTCCTCGGCGAGGTCGACGCGCCGGGGCCGGTCCTCACCCGGGTGCACTCCGAGTGCGTCACCGGGGACGTGCTCGGCTCGCACCGCTGCGACTGCGGCCCGCAGCTGCAGGAGTCCCTCGCCCGGATCGCCGACCGCGGCCGCGGCGTGCTCGTGCTGCTGCGCGGCCACGAGGGGCGGGGCATCGGCCTCGCGCAGAAGCTGCGGGCCTACGCCCTGCAGGATGCCGGCCGCGACACCGTCGAGGCGAACCTCGACTTGGGCCTGCCCGTCGACGCCCGCGACTTCTCCGTCGTGCCGCGGATCCTCGCGCACCTCGGCGTCGGCGCGGTCGACCTGCTCACCCACAACCCCGACAAGGTCGAGGCGCTGCGCGCCGGCGGGGTCGACGTGCACGGCGTCGTCGACCTCGACCCCCACCCCACCCCCGAGAACCTCACCTATCTCACCACCAAGCGGGACCGCCTGGGACATCGCCTGATCGGCCTCCCCTCGACCCGCACCCTCACGAACGGAGACCCCTCATGAGCGGACACGGCGCCCCCGCCCCGCAGCTCACCGCCCGCCCCGGCACCCGACTCGCCGTCGTCGCCGCCTCCTGGCACCGCGAGGTGATGGACGGCCTGCTCGCCGGCGCGCTCGCTGCGGCCCGCGAGGCCGGCGTCGAGCCGACGGTGGTGCGCGTCCCCGGATCCTTCGAGCTGCCGGTGGTCGCGGACCGGCTCGCCCGCACCCACGACGCGGTCGCGGCGCTCGGCGTCGTGATCCGCGGCGGGACCCCGCACTTCGACTACGTGTGCGCGGCGGCGACCGACGGGCTCTCCCGGGTCGCCCTGGACCACGGCGTCCCCGTCGGTTTCGGCTTGCTGACCTGCGACGACGAGGAGCAGGCGCGTGATCGCGCCGGGCTTCCCGGATCCCGCGAGGACAAGGGGCGCGAGGCGGTCGCGGCGGCTCTGGAGACGGCCGCGGTCCTCGCCGCGCTCTGATCCGGCGGCGGATTCCCCTGCGGCTCGGGGGCGGCTCGGTGACGGCTTGGTCACCGTCCAGTCATCGTCTTGGGGGTCGCGATCGCAGACGCGCCTGTGCCGCGCGAGGGGGTCGGGAGGTGTACGGGACCTCGTCCGAGGACCCCCGGACCCCGTCCAGAGGCCGTTCCAGGCCGCCTGGGAGGCTCTCCGCGGTGACTTCTCCACAGGAACGGGGCGTCGAATAGGTTTCACGCCCCTCCTCCGATAGAATCGGCGGAGGTTCGGCCGACGTCCCTGACGTCCCGGTGGACTGCGAAGCCGTCGGTTCGAGCACAGCGGCCTCCGGGGCCCGCGCGCGCGTGCGCGCGAGGACTCCGCGGGCCGTTCGCGCGTCGGACCGCGGGCCGCTCCCCGTGCCCGGTCGAACCGCCCCCGGTCGCTCTCCCGATCGGGGACCGAGGACAGCGAGGAGCCACACCAGGTGAGCGACAGCGACCGACCCATGCCCGAGCAGGATGCGCCCCAGGGCGTGCCGGATCCCGTCCCCGCGGCGGAGCCGGCACCGGATCCCGGACTCAGCGCGGGCGAGAAGGCGGCACGCTCCCCCGAGCACTACGACGCCTCGGACATCACCGTCCTCGAGGGACTCGAGGCGGTCCGCAAGCGCCCCGGCATGTACATCGGCTCCACCGGGGAGCGTGGCCTGCACCACATGGTGCAGGAGATCGTCGACAACTCCGTGGACGAGGCCATGGCCGGTCACGGCGACTCCATCGAGGTGTACCTGCTGGCCGACGGCGGCGTGCGCGTCGTCGACCACGCCCGCGGCATCCCCGTCGCCATGCACCCCACCGAGAACAAGCCCGCGGTCGAGCTGGTCCTCACCGTGCTGCACGCCGGCGGCAAGTTCGGCGGCGGCGGCTACGCCGTCTCGGGCGGTCTGCACGGCGTTGGCTCCTCCGTGGTCAACGCCCTGTCCACCCGGATGGAGGTCGAGATCCGCCGCGACGGCCACGTGTGGCGCCAGGCTTACTCCCGCGGCGTGCCCGAGGCCCCGCTGGACAAGGGCGAGGCGAGCGAGGAGACCGGCACCACCATCACCTTCTGGGCCGATGGCGAGATCTTCGACGAGACCGTCTACGACTTCGAGACCCTGCGCAAGCGGTTCCAGCAGATGGCCTTCCTCAACAAGGGGCTGCGCATCGCGCTGACCGACGAGCGCACCCCCGACCCGCAGGACGAGGAGGACGCCGACCTCGTCGACGTCGAGCTCGAGGCCGAGGGCAAGCAGACCGGACCCCGCACCGTCGCCTACCGCTACGAGCGCGGCCTGCAGGACTTCGTCGAGTTCATCAACTCCGCCAAGCGCGCCGAGGTGATCCACCCCGAGGTGATCTCCTTCGAGGCCGAGGACACCGACGCCCACATCAGCGTCGAGGTCGCGATGCAGTGGACCGGTTCCTACTCCGAGTCCGTGCACACCTACGCCAACACCATCAACACCCATGAGGGCGGCACCCACGAGGAGGGCTTCCGCAGCGCGCTGACCGCGATCGTCAACCGCTACGGCAAGGCCCAGGGCATCCTCAAGGAGAAGGACGCCAACCTCACCGGCGAGGACATCCGCGAGGGCCTCACCGCCGTCGTGTCCGTGAAGCTCGGCGAGCCCCAGTTCGAGGGCCAGACCAAGACCAAGCTGGGCAACACCATCGCCCGCACCTTCATGGTCAAGGTGATGACCGACCAGCTGCAGGACTGGTTCGAGTCCCACCCCGCGGAAGCCAAGGCCATCGTCGCCAAGAGCCAGGCCTCGGCGCTCGCCCGCGAGGCCGCGCGCAAGGCCCGCGAGGCGACGCGCCGCAAGTCCCCGCTGGAGACCGGCGGCATGCCCGGCAAGCTGCGCGACTGCTCCAGCCGCAACCCCTCCGAGTGCGAGATCTTCATCGTCGAGGGCGACTCCGCGGGCGGCTCCGCCGTGCAGGGCCGCGACCCGCGCACGCAGGCGATCCTCCCCATCCGCGGCAAGATCCTCAACGTCGAGAAGGCGCGGCTCGACCGGGCCCTGGACAACCAGGAGGTCCGCTCGCTGATCACCGCCTTCGGCACGGGCATCGGCGAGGACTTCGACGCGACCAAGCTGCGGTACCACAAGATCATCCTGATGGCCGACGCCGACGTCGACGGCCAGCACATCTGCACCCTGCTGCTGACCCTGCTGTTCCGCTACATGCGGCCGCTCATCGAGATGGGCCACGTGTTCATCGCCATGCCGCCGCTGTACCGCCTGAAGTGGTCCAACGCCCCACATGAGTACGTCTTCAGCGACGCCGAGCGGGACGAGCGGATGGCCGCCGGCCGTGCCGCCGGGCGCCGCATCCCGAAGGACAACGGCATCCAGCGCTACAAGGGCCTCGGCGAGATGGACTGGAAGGAGCTGCAGTCCACCACCATGGACCGCGAGTCCCGCACCCTCAAGCAGGTCACCGTGGACGAGGCCGCCGACGCGGACACCATCTTCTCCGTCCTGATGGGCGACGACGTCGAGTCCCGGCGCCGTTTCATCCAGGAGAACGCCAAGGACGTCCGCTTCCTCGACATCTGACCGTCGGCCCCGGCGCAGCGCCCCGCGCGCCCGGGACCCGTCCCCAGACCAGGCCCCACCCGAAAGGCCCTCCCTGCCATGAGCGACACCCCGCAGGACCCGACCGTTCCCGAGAATGGCTCCGAGCAGACCCCGTCCGCCGACTTCCCGTCGGCCGCCGGCACCCCCGCCCCGCCCGCCGGCCCGACGCCCGACGGCGCGACCGAGCTGAGCGCGGCCGAGGCCGCCGACCGCACCGTGACCCTCGTGGACCCCCTCGACGAGGGGGAGGTCGACCGGATCACCCAGGTCGACCTGAACCACGAGATGCAGCGCTCGTACCTCGACTACGCGATGAGCGTGATCGTCTCCCGCGCGCTGCCCGACGTGCGCGACGGCCTCAAGCCCGTGCACCGCCGCATCGTCTACGCGATGTACGACGGCGGCTACCGCCCCGACCGCTCCTTCTCGAAGTGCGCGAAGGTCGTCGGCGAGGTCATGGGCAACTATCACCCCCACGGCGACACCGCGATCTACGACGCCATGGTGCGCCTCGTGCAGCCGTGGTCGATGCGCTACCCGCTGATCCTCGGCCAGGGCAACTTCGGCTCCGCCGGCGACGACGGCGCGGCCGCCCCCCGGTACACCGAGTGCAAGATGGCGCCGCTGGCCCTCGAGCTGGTCCGCGACATCGACCAGGACACAGTGGACATGCAGGGCAACTACGACAACACCGTCGACGAGCCCTCGGTGCTGCCCGCCCGCTTCCCGAACCTGCTGGTCAACGGCTCCGCCGGCATCGCCGTGGGCATGGCCACGAACATCCCGCCGCACAACCTGCGCGAGGTCGCCGAGGCCGTCCAGTGGCTGCTGCAGAATCACGAGGCGACCAAGCCGGAGCTGCTCGAGGCGTGCCTGCGGTTCATCAAGGGCCCCGACTTCCCGACCGGCGCCACGATCGTCGGCACCAAGGGCATCGAGGAGGCATACCGCACCGGCCGCGGCTCCATCACCCAGCGCGCCGTGGTCTCCACCGAGGAGATCAACGGGCGCATGGCGCTCGTCGTCACCGAGCTGCCGTACCAGGTCAACCCCGACACCCTGGCCCGCAAGATCGCGGAGATGGTCAAGCTCGGCAAGATCCAGGGCATCGCCGACATCACCGACGAGACCTCGGGCCGCACCGGTCAGCGCCTGGTGATCACCCTCAAGCGTGACGCCGTGGCGAAGGTGGTGCTGAACAACCTCTACAAGCACACCCAGCTGCAGGAGAACTTCTCCGCGAACATGCTCGCGCTCGCGAACGGCGTGCCGCGGACCCTGTCGATCGACTCCTTCGTGCGCGAGTGGACGAAGCACCAGATCGACGTCATCGTGCGCCGCACCCGCTTCCGGCTGAAGAAGGCCGAGGAGCAGATCCACATCTACCGCGGCTACCTCAAGGCGCTCGACGCGCTCGACGAGGTCATCGCCCTGATCCGCCGCTCGCCCGACGCGGACCAGGCGCGCACCGGTCTGATGGAGCTGCTGGAGATCGACGAGGTCCAGGCCAACGCCATCCTCGCCATGCAGCTGCGCCGCCTGGCCGCCCTCGAGCGGCAGCAGATCATCGAGCGCCATGACGAGCTGCAGGCCCTCATCGAGGAGTACGAGGCGATCCTCGCCGACCCGGCGCGGCAGCGGCAGATCGTCTCCGAGGAGCTCACGGAGATCGTCGACAAGTACGGCGACGACCGCCGCACCCGGATCCTGCCCTTCGACGGCGACATGTCGATGGAGGACCTCATCCCCGAGGAGGACGTGGTCGTCACCATCACCCGCGGCGGGTACGTCAAGCGCACCCGCGCCGACCAGTACCGCGCGCAGAAGCGCGGCGGGAAGGGCGTGCGCGGCGCCTCGCTGCGGGCCGACGACGTGGTGGAGCACTTCTTCACCACCACCACGCACCGCTGGCTGCTGTTCTTCACCAACCAGGGTCGCGTCTACCGCGCCAAGGGCTACGAGATGCCGGAGGCTCCGCGCGACGCGAAGGGCCAGCACATCGCGAACCTCATGGCGTTCCAGCCGGACGAGCGCATCGCCTCGGTCCTCGCGATCGACAGCTACGAGGACGCCCAGTACCTCGTGCTCGCGACCCGATCCGGGCTCGTGAAGAAGACCGCCATGACCGCCTTCGACTCGAACCGCACCGGCGGCATCATCGCCATCAACCTGCGCGACGTCGACGGTCCCGACGGCACCCGCCCGGACCGCGTGATCGCCGCCCGCGCGGTCGACGCCGACGACCACCTGCTGCTCGTCTCCCGCAACGGCCAGTCCGTGCGCTTCCCCGCCGAGGACGAGGTGCTGCGCCCCACCGGCCGCGCCACCTCCGGCGTCACCGGCATGAAGTTCCGCCACGACGACGAGCTGCTCGCCATGGACGTGGTCCGTCCTGACCGATTCGTGGTCACGGTGACCGACGGCGGCTTCGCCAAGCGCACCTCGGTCGACGAGTACCGGGTGCAGGGTCGCGGCGGCCTCGGCATCCGCGTCGCCAAGCTGCCTGACGACCGCGGCCACCTGGTCGGCGCCGCGGTGGTCGACGAGACCGACGAGCTGCTGGTCGTCATGGAGCGCGGCCGCGTGGTCCGCTCCAAGGTGGCCGAGGTGCCGCCGAAGGGCCGCACCACCATGGGCGTCACCTTCGCCAAGCCTGACGCGGGCGACCGCATCCTGCTCGTCACCACGAGTCCCGAGTCCGAGGAGGACCTCGAAGAAGCTGCCGGGGCCGCCGGGGCCGACGGAGATGCTGTGGAGATCTCCGCGGCCGACGGCGACGCCTCCGCGCCCGCGGACAGCGATGATCTAGGCTCGGATCCGTCCGCCCCGTCCCCCGCGGGTGACGACGAGAACGAGGAGTGACCCCCATGAGCTCGAGCGACTCGAGGACGACCACGTCCGCCGAGGAGACGTCCAAGATGCCCGTGGTCGAGGATTCCGCGAGCTCGTCCCGCACCGGGAAGGGCTCCGGGAGCTCCGCGAAGGGTTCCGGGAGCACCTCGAAGGGCTCGGGGAACGCCGCGAAGGGCGCGAGCCGCAGCCCCGTCAAGGCGGCGGCGAGCCCCTCGACCGGGGAGCGCCGCGGCCCGCGCCGTGTGCGTCTGACCCTCTCGCGGATCGACCCGTTCTCCGTGATGAAGCTGTCGCTGCTGATCGGCATCGCCATCGGCATCGCGACCGTGGTGGCCGTCGCGCTGCTGTGGAACCTGGTGGACGCGGTGGGCCTGTGGGCCTCCATCGACCAGCTCGGTCGCGACCTCAACAGCGGCGACCCGCTGCCCTTCATGACCTTCTTCGAGTTCGAGAAGTTCTTCTCCTACGGCGTGATCGTGGCCGTGGTGAACGTCGTGATCATCACCGCGCTCGGCACGCTGCTGGCCTTCCTCTACAACCTCGTCGCCGCCCTGCTCGGCGGCCTCCGGATGACCTTCACCGACGAGTGACCCCCGGGGCCCCGCCCCACCCCGCGGCCCGGCCCCGCCTCACCCCGCACCACGGTGGGGGGGGGGGGGGGGGTCTTGGGAAGGGGGTCGGCAATG
>NZ_JAZDCG010000013.1:0-43640 GCF_036321705.1 Brachybacterium sp. J144 | reverse complement strand
GAGGGAGCATGTTCCGGCGAACATGCTCCCTCAGGCGCCGCTGTGTGTCGGCGGGGGGCCATGCTCAGGCGCCGGCGAACGGCAGCAGCGCGGCGTTGACCTCGTCGGCGTGGGTGCGGAGCAGGCCGTGCGGAGCACCTTCGATCTCGACGTACTGCGCCTGAGGGACGAGGTCGCGGAAGCGTCGGCCGGTCGCGTCGACGGGGAGGATGCGGTCCCCGGTGCCGTGCAGGATCAGTGTGGGCAGGCCGCTCTCGCGCACCGCCTCGACATCGCCGCGGAAGTCCTCGAGCCAGGTGGGCACGACCGCGTAGGCGGCGGTGGGCGCGCTCGAGACGGCGACGTTCCAGCTGCCGTCGACCGCCTCCTGGCTGATGCGGGAGCCGAGCGTCTCGTCGAGGTTGTAGAAATTCGCGAAGAAGTCCCGGAACCAGGCGTAGCGGTCCTCGCGGGCGGAGGCGCTGATCCCGTCGAAGACCTCCTGCTCGACGCCCTCGGGGTTGTCCTCGCGGCGCAGCAGGAAGGGCTCGAGGGAGGCGAGGAAGGCGAGGCGCGAGATCCGCTCGTGGCCGTGGCGGGAGACGTAGCGGGCGAGCTCGCCGGTGCCCATCGAGAAGCCGACCAGGGTGACGTCCCGCAGGTCGAGGGTCTCGAGGACGGTGTGGAGGTCGTCGGCGAAGGTGTCGTAGTCGTACCCGGTGGTCGCCTTCGAGGACTTCCCGAAGCCGCGCCGGTCGTAGGTGATGACGCGGTGGCCCGCCTCGAGCAGGGCGCGGGTCTGCAGCTCCCAGCTGTGCCCGTCGAGCGGGTATCCGTGGAGGAGCAGGACGGGGCGGCCGGAGCCGTGGTCCTCGTAGTACAGCTCGACGGGGGTGGAGTTCTCGGTGCCGACGGTGATGGTGCCCATGGGGCTTCCTTCCGGACGGGGCGAGGACGGTCGTCCCCGCCGAGGACTCCACCGTAGTGAACCCGCGCCCTCGCGTCGCCCCCCCCCGGGACGGGACCTGACTCGCCCCGGGGTCGCCAGCTCGGGGGACCCCAACCCCGGGACGCCGATTCCCCGGGATCGCCGCCCCCAGACCCCGACCCGCCCCGAAACCCCCGCACACTTGGGGGAATGGAGCGTCTATTCCCCCAAGTTCGTGGGGGTAATGGACGCGGGCTGGGTGTGGGGCCCGACGTCGGAGTTCTTGGTGAAGGCGGGGGCGGCGGGGGTTTGGGGCAGGGGTTCGGGGCACGGTGGCGAGGGCTGCGGACCTCAGGGCGCCTGGAGCTCGGTGACCTCGGTGACCTGGGCGTCGAGGTGGGCGAGGGCCGCGGCGGCGTCGAGCGTGACGGCGCTGCCGTGGGCGCCTGCGCCGAGGGAGATGCGTCGGCCGGGCTCGTCCACGAGGGTGGCGTCGGCGATGACCGGCCAGGCGGTGGTGGAGCCGAAGGGCGTGATGGTGCCGCGCTCGTAGCCGGTGACCTCCTTCGCCACGTCCTTGTCCGGCATCGACAGCCGGTTCACGCCGAGCAGCGCGCGCAGCAGCGGCCAGGAGATCTCCCTATCGCCCGGGACCAGCACGAACAGGTAGTCGCCCTCGCCGCGGCGCACCACCAGGGTCTTGACGATGTCGCGCGGCTCGACGCCGCGGGCGGCCGCCGCCTCGGCGAGGGAGCCGACGCGTCCGTGACGGGTGATCTCGTACTCCAGCCCGGAGGATTCGAGGGCCGCGATCGCACGCTGTTCGCTCATGGTCCCCAGCGTAGGCCCGCCACGCTCCGCCCGTCCGTCCGTGCGCCGCCGGCCGCCGCGCTCCGCCGCCGATCCGCGCTCAGCCACCACCCGCCCCCCGCGCTCCGCCGACCCTCGCGCCGCCCGGCGCTACCCTCGGAGCATGCCCGTCGACGCCTCCGACCTCACCCCTCAGGCCTACCCGTGGCCGGTCGAGCTGCCTCCCCTCGCCCTCCTGCAGGGTGACGGCACGGTGCGTCCGCTCACTCCAGCCGCTGGACCCGCCGACGGACCCGCCGCCCTGGACGAGGCCCTCGCCTCTGCCGGGGCCGCTCCGCGCTCCGACCGCCGCCTGCTGCTGACCGTCGGCTCGCTCGCCGCCCCGCAGGTCCTCGCCGAGCGATACGAGCGGGCGGGTCTGTGCGGGGACGCCGCCGTCGCGACCGGCCTGGTCGCAGCGAGCGTCACCGGTCTCGCCGTCGGCCACAGCGCCCACGCTTCCCGCCGCGGCTATGTGCCCGCCGCCCCGTACGCCGCCCCCGGCGTGCGCACCGAGCTGCGGGCGATCTGGGTGAGCGAGGAGCAGCTGGCCGCGCTCGACGCGACTGAGCCGAACTACGAGCGCCTCACCCTGCCTGCCGCACGGCTCGAGCTCACCCTCGCGGCCGACGAGGCCCCGGCGGAGGTCGAGGTGTATGCGAGCCGGCACGGGGTGATCGGTCGGCTCCGCCCGCTCCCGCTGCACGTCAGCCAGCAGCAGCTGTTCGAGCGGCTCGCGGTGCTCGTGGATCCCGATCCGTTCGAGGGCCCGGCCGACGAGGTCTGTGCACGTCTCGCCGCCGACCCCGGCGACGTCCGCGCGCTGCTCGCCTCCCACGGCCTCGACATCCCCGACGGCCTGCCCCGCCGCTGATCCCGCGCGGGGCGCCCCCGTCGGCCGCTACGCGACCGTGAAGCGGATCGTGTGCCAGCCGCTCGCCCCGTCGGGGGCGGGGGCTGCGCGCTCGTCGGTCTGCAGCTCACCTTCGCCGTCGGTGGCGCGGACCGAGATGGAATGATCGCCCGGGCTCGCGTCCTCCCAGCGCAGCGACCACTGCACCCAGGTGTCCTCCGAGATCGCCGCGCCGAGCTCCGCCTCGCGCCACTCCCCGTCGTCCAGCTGGACCTCCACGCGCGAGATCCCGCGCTGCTGCGCCCAGGCGGTGCCGCCCAGCATGACGGCGCCGTCGGCCTCCGGGGTGAGGTCCCCGAAGGAGCGGGGCACGTCGACGCGGGAGGCGATCTTGATGGGGCCTCGCTCCGACCAGCCGCGGGTGGACCAGTAGGCGACGTCGTCCGCGAAGCGGGTCACTTTCAGCTCGGTGAGCCACTTGGTCGCCGAGACGTAGCCGTACAGACCGGGCACCACCATGCGCACCGGGTAGCCGTGCTCCTCGGGCAGCGGCGCGCCGTTCATCCCCACGGCGATCAGCGCATCGCGGCCGTCGGTGAGGGCCTCCAGCGGGGTCGAGGCGGTGAAGCCGTCGACCGAGCGGGAGAGGACCATGTCCGCGCCGTCCTTCACCCCGGCGCGCTCCAGCAGGGTCGCGACGGGGACGCCGAGCCAGGTGGCGTTGCCGGCGAGGTCGCCGCCGACGGGGTTGGACACGCACGCCAGCGTCACGTGCGCCTCGACCATCGGCTCGGCGAGCAGCTCCTCGAAGGTCAGCGTGACCTCGCGGTCCACCAGTCCGTGGATCCTCAGCTCCCAGGTGGTGGGGTCCACGCGGGGGACCGACAGTGCGGTGTCGATCCGGTAGAAGTCGGCAACGGGGGTGAGGATCGGGGGCATGCCCTCGAGCTGCACCTGGGCGGCCTCGGGGATGGGATCGGCCGCGGTCGCCGGCGTCGGGAGCACGAACTGCGCGATGGTGCGGGCCCGCTCCCGTGCCGAGGTCAGGCCCCGTGCCACGCCGCCGCCGATCAGCGCGATGACGCCCACGCCGCCCGTGAAGACGAGGGCGCGTCGGCGGGACCAGGCCGCCTGGTCCGGCTCCTCCTGGTCGGCGCCGGACCCTCGCAGCGCCCGCAGCAGGAGCCGCAGGACGGGCACCGCGACGAGGGTGCCGACGAGGGTGGGGACCAGGTCCAGCACGCTGTTCTGCGCCCGGGTGAGGACCAGGACGGCGGCGAGCACGCCGAGTCCGGCGAGCAGCATGCCCGCAAGGGCCGGGCGACGCGCGCCGATCCACCCGATCAGCCCCGTCAGCACCCCGTACACCACCGCCATCGAGGCGAACAGCACGGGCTTGTCCCACGTGCCCACCAGGGAGATGACCAGGTCCTTCACCCAGGGCGGGACGATGTCGACGAAGGCCGAGCCGACGGCCACGAAGGGCGCGGACGAGGAGCTGAAGCCGAGAGCGACCAGCTCCGCCACCGCCACCAGCAGCAGCCCGGAGACGAGACCGGCGAGCACGGGCGCGAGCCGGCCGGCTGGGGCGGAGCGGTCGTTCGGGGCGGAGCGGCCGCCCGGTGCGACCGTGCCGCCGGGATCGCTCTGCCCGGTGTTCACAGCTCTCCCACGGCGACCACGTCGGTGGGCTCCGGGGAGCCGCCGGCCGGCTCGACGCTCAGACCGATCTGTGCCGAGGCGGGCATCGGGCCCGAGAGCAGCGCCGTCCCGTCGGCGTCCGTCAGCACTCCCATGTCATGGGCTCCGTCCTCATCGATCATCCACAGCTGGTAGGTGCGGTCCTCCGGGAGGTCCGGCAGACCGCCCGCCTGGACGACCATGGCTTCCTGGTCCCGCGAATACAGCACCTGCAGCGCCCCGCCGGAGGAGGACTCGACGGTGACGTGGGCGGCGTCGTCGGAGGCCATGATGGTGCGCACCATCTGCTGCTCCTGCGCGGCGTCGGCCGATGTGGCCTCCAGGGCCTCGATCCTCGACTCCGCCTGCCGGAGCTCGGCGCGCTCGGAGGCCCAGAGCCCCAGCCCGGCCACGCTCGTGAGCAGCAGGGCCGCCGCGGCGACCCCCGCCCAGAGGGCACGCCGACGCGCGGCGCGGAGACGCTCCAGGGAGACGACCTCGCCCGCCGGGCGCCGGTCCTCGGGTGGCTCGGCGGCCGACGACGTCGGCCCAGGGGCCTCCGCGGGAGTGCTCGGCGACAGCTGCCGGGTCCGGGACACCTGCGCCATGACGGCGGCCTTGAGATCGGCCGAGGGTGCGACCCGAGGGAGCCCCTGGGCGAGCTCGGCGGCGGTCTCCCGGAACGAGGCGGCCTCGGCCGCCGCCTCGGCGTCCTGCGCCAGGTAGGCCTCGACCTCCGCCCGCTCGGCGTCGTCGAGGGCATCCAGGGCCCAGACGCCGCTCATGTCGTGCTGTCGCTCGGCCACGTGGTCACCCCCAGCCTGTCCCGCAGGACGATCATCCCGTCACGGATCCGAGTCTTCGCCGTCCCGACCGGGATGTCGAGGAGGGCGGCCACCTCCCGATGGGTGTAGCCGCCCATGTAGGCCAGGCGGATCGCATCGGCCTGCACCGAGGTCAGCGATCGCAGGGCCGACTCCACCCGCTGCGACTCCACCCTCATGATCCCCTCCTCCTGCACGTCCACGACCTGCTCCTCGATGATCCGCATCCCCTCGTCCGAGTCCCGGCGCCGCGAGGCCTCGGTGGCGCGGACGGTGTCGACGGCCCGGCGGTGCGCGATGGTGCACAGCCAGCTCCGCGCCGAGCCGCGACCCGCATCGAAGCGGGTGGCTTGGCGCCAGATCTCCACGAGCACCTCCTGCAGCACTTCCTCGCTGAGCGCGGGATCGCGCACCACGCGCCGGATCAGACCCAGCAGCAGCGGCGCGACCTCGTCGTACAGGCGCGAGAAGGCGTCCTCGTCGCCGAGGGCGACGCGGTGCAGGAGCTCCGGCCAGGGCGGATCGGCGCGATCGGCGCCGCCGATCACGCCCCAGCCGGGCTCCTCCTGGGGATCAGGGGGCATCGCCGCTCCTCCGTGGACTGTGAGCAGTGTGCCCTGATCAGCCCTGCTCCGCCATCGACGGCGGCATCAGGACGGTGTCGATGAGGTAGACGGTGGCGTTCTGGGTCTGCACGCCGCCGCAGATCACGGCGGAGTCCCCGACCATCAGGGCGTCGCCCTCACCGGTGACCTCGAGCTCCTCGCCCTGGACCGTCATGTGGGTCCCGGCGATCTCGTCGGGGCTCATCTGCTCCGGCACCACGTGGTAGGTGAGCACCGCGGTCAGCGCGTCGGGGTCCGCGGCCAGGGCTTCGAGGTCCGCCGCGGGCACCGCCGCGAAGGCCTCGTCGACCGGTGCGAACACCGTGAACTCGTCCCCGTCGAGGGTGTCGGCGAGGTTCACGTCGGGGTTCATCTCGCCGGAGACCGCAGAGGTCAGCGTGGTGAGCATCGGGTTGTTGGAGGCGGCGACGGAGACCGGGTCCTGGGCCATGCCCTCCACGGAGCCGGCGCCGTCCGGCACCATCTCCGCGTAGTCCGCGCAGCCCGGGCCCACCAAGTTCGCCGCCGGATCCATCGCCGCGCCGCCGCCGTCGAAGGCCTCGCTCTGCTCAGCAGCCGGGGGGTTCTGGCCCTCCTCGACGGAGGGGTCCTCGCCCATGCCGCCCGAGCAGGCGCTCATCAGCGCGACCGTGGCAGCCAGGGCTCCCAGCCGGGGGAGCATCGTGCGTGTCGTCATGACCGTCTCCTTCGTTCTCCGTCGGTGACACCGGGGGGCGTCACGGGAGTGGTTCGGAGCGGTCGGCCGAGCGGATGGGAGGGATCGGGAGCGGATCCGACGCGGACCCGATGGGGAGCAGCGGAGAGGGGCCCGACGGCGACCGGCGTCACCGGCTGCACCCGACGGCGACCGCCCCTGCTCGCCGCCCGGCCCCGCTCGACGCTGTGACCTCCCGTACACCGGTCCGCATCGGTTGGACGTGCTCGGCGGGCGCGCTGTAGAGTTGCACGTCGGTGGCCGTCGGCACTCACCCCCGCAAGGGACTGTGCAGATCCGCCCACGGGCCTATAGCTCAGTCGGTTAGAGCGCTGTCCTGATAAGACAGAGGTCACTGGTTCAAGTCCAGTTAGGCCCACTTCGAGGTACGGAGGACTCATGAAGAGGTTCATCACCGCCGTCGCCGTCCTGATCGGGACCACCGCGGCCGGGCTGCTCGCCTGGCGCAAGATCGAGTCCGATCGGATTCGCAATGATCTGTGGTCCGAGGCCGAGCGGATCTCCGCCGAGCAGGACGCTCACGAGGCCGTTACGGCGCCCGTCGCCTCCCAGAACTGATCCCCCTGCGGGATCACAACTGAATACGGGGACTTAGCTCAGTTGGTAGAGCGGTAGCTTTGCAAGCTTCAGGTCAGGGGTTCGACCCCCCTAGTCTCCACTCGAGAATCCGTGAGACAGTGACTCGTCGCGAGGGCCCCACCGTGAGGTGGGGCCTTCGTGCTGTCCGCGAGCGGGCGCGCGCGGCGCTGCCGACCAGGCGGTCCCCACAGCGGTGACAAGCGGCGTTGGTCCGGGGGATGCACCCACCCCGGGCGCACCACGGCGACCCCGTGCCCCCACGCGGCAATACGTGTCGGTAACCGCCGGGGTGACCGACACGTATTACCGCGTGGTCGGTCGCAGAGCCCGACCGTGGAGCCCCATCGCGGTGCCCGGTCGCGGAGACCGGGTGCTGGGGTCGCGCGCGGGGCCACACGCGGAGGCTGGGGCCTCGAGGTCGGAACGAGTCGGGGTCGGGCTCGATCCGCCGCCGGTCCGCTCCGCCCGCTCCTGGTCTCCGAACCAGTCCTGGGTCTCCGGCGGCGACCGGGCGACCCTCGAGGGCAACGAAGTCGCCGTGACGGTGGAGAGCACGTCCACGTCGGCGGCACCAGCTCCTGCTCGGATGCCGAGGTCGAGCTCGTCGCCGCGGTGATCAGTCCGGCGGCTCGGTCTCCAGGTGCTCCGCCATGGCCAGGAGGAAGTCGGCGGCGGCGCGCCTGGCGGGCTCGGGGACGTCCTGCGCGATCTCGAGCATCCGCCGGTGCATCCGGCTGAGCCGCTCGCGCACCTCGGCGTGCCCGGCGTCGGTGGCCACCACGATGCGGGAACGGCGGTCGCGGGGGTGCGGAGCGCGCGCGAGGTGACCGGAGGCGGTGAGCCGGTCCAGCAGCTTCGAGGTGGAGGCGCCGGAGATGTCCAGCAGCTGCGCGAGGCGGAGCGGCGTGATCGGGTCCTCTCGCAGCTCATGGGCGATCACATGGCGGAGCGCGGCGAGATCCGTGGTGTTCATGTCCATGTCGGAGCTCATCCGTCGCCGCATGTCGTGGTCGGCCGCACGGAACCGGCGCAGGGCGGAGAGGAGTGCGGTGGCGGAGTCCGCCTCCGGGTACCAGTACCCGGCCCCGAGGGCCTCGTCCGCCTCATCAGGGGCATCGCGCATGGCTGGATGCTACAGTCCATTTTGATAGATAAGCTAAGCAAAGCGCTGGGCGTGCCGCTCGGTCCATCGCGTGGCGTGTCGCTGGCATGTCCCTCGTACGTCCCTCAGCGCATCTCAGGAGGCCGCATGTCCCACCCGGCTCCACCGATCTCCGACCCGGAGGACGTGGTGGTGCTCGTCGACCCCGACGGCACCCCGCGCGGCGTTGCCCCCCGTGCGAGCGTCCACACGGAGAGCACTCCCCTGCACCGGGCGTTCTCCTGCCATGTGGTGCGGGAGGACGGCCGCGTGCTGCTCACCCGGCGTGCCTTGACCAAGCGCACCTGGCCCGGGGTGTGGACCAACTCGGTCTGCGGGCACCCTCGCCCCGGGGAGGACGATCTCGCGGCGATCTCCCGCCGGGCGCAGGACGAGCTGGGCCTCGCCGTGCACGACGTGCAGTGCGTGCTGCCGGGCTACCGGTACCGCGCACAGGACGCCTCCGGCGTGGTCGAGAACGAGATCTGCCCCGTGTACCTCGCACGCGCGACCGCGGAACCGATGCCCCATCCCGACGAGGTGATGGACCTGCGCTGGGTCGATCCCGCCGAGCTCACGGCCCTCGTCGGCGCCGCTCCGTGGATCATCAGCCCGTGGGCGGCCGAGCAGCTGGCGCGACTCGGACCCCTCCTCGCGGCGGCCCCGGCGGTGCGAGGATGACCGTCATCGCCCACGGAGCCGTCGACGCGGAGATCGATCGTCTGCTCGCGGAGGGCGCCGGCCGGGCCGGGGCCCTCCAGCTCGCGGACCACGACGCGCTGTGGCAGGCGCTGTGCCGTGCCGTCCGCGGCGGCAAGCGGGCGAGGCCGGCGCTGCTGCTCGACGCCCACGCCGCCCTCGCCGGAACCCGCACCACGGCGGCCGTGCAGGTAGGGGCCGCGCTGGAGATCCTCCACACCGCCTTCGTGGTGCAGGACGACGTGATCGACGGCGATCTGCTGCGCCGCGGTGCGCCGAGCGTGCCCGGGAGCATCGCCGAGGCGGCCCGCCGCGCCGGTGCCGACGCCCTCGGCGCCCGACGCCTGGGCGAGGCCGGCGGCATCCTGACCGGCGACCTGGGCCTGATGACCGCCTTGCGCGCCATCCGCCGCTGCGACGCCCCGCCGCAGGTGGTCGACGCCCTCCTGGATCGCGTCGAGCGCTGCGTGCACGTCACCGTCGCCGGTGAGTTCGCCGATGTGCGCCTGCCGTTGCAGGCGCCGGGCGAGATGCGGGGACCCGACGAGGAGCTGGCTGTCGCGGAGCTCAAGACCGCCGACTACTCGTTCCGCCTCCCGCTCCACGCCGCCGCCCTGCTGGCCGACGCCCCGACGGCGACGATCGACGCGCTCGAGGAGATCGGCGGACTGCTCGGCATCGGGTTCCAGCTGCACGACGACCTGCTGGGCATGTTCGGCGACGAGCGGCGCACCGGCAAGAGCGCCCTCGGAGATCTCCGCGAGGGGAAGCGCACCGCCCTCATCGCCCACGCCGCCACCACCCCCGCCTGGTCGGAGTTGCGCCCCATGCTGGGCCGGACCGACCTCGGACCTGCCCAGGCCCGCCGGGCACGCGACCTCCTCGTCGAGACCGGATCACGGGCCTGGGTCGAGGACCTCGCCCACTGGCACCTCGACCGGGGCCTCGAGCGCGCCGCCGAGCGCGGCCTCCCCGCCCCGCTCCTGGAGGTCCTGAGGGCGGCGACGGACCGGATCCTCCGCACCACCGACCTGCTCCTGCCCGGGGAGCCCTCGCTGCACGCCGTGGACGGACTGCCCGCATGAGCGCCGACCAGCCGACGGACGCCCCGCTCGTCCTCGTCACCGGAGCCAGCGGGTACATCGGCGGCCGGCTCGTCCCCGCCCTGCTGCAGGCCGGGCTGCGGGTGCGCGCCATGGCGCGCAGCGCCGAACGGCTCGAGGGCCGCCCGTGGCGCGGCGAGGTCGAGGTGGTCGAGGCCGACGTCGAGGACCCGGACTCGTTGCGGACCGCGCTCGACGGCGTCGACGTCGCGTACTACCTCATCCACACCATGGGCGGAGGACGCAGCTTCGCCGCGCGGGACCGCGCCGGGGCGCGCGCCTTCGCCCGCGCCGCCGCCCGCGCCGGCACGCGGCGCATCGTCTACCTCGGCGGGATCCACCCCGATCAGGAGCACCTCTCGCCCCACATGGCCTCGCGGCGGGAGGTCGCGGAGATCTTCCTGTCGGGACCGGTGCCGACCGTGGTGCTCCGCGCCGCCGTGATCCTCGGGTCCGGGAGCGCCTCGTTCGAGATCATGCGGCACCTCTCGGAGCGGCTGCCCGTCATGATCACCCCCCGCTGGGTGAGCAATCGGATCCAGCCGATCGCGGTGCGCGACGTGCTCCACTACCTGGTCGCGGCCGCCCGGCTCGACGGCGCCCCCAACCGCAGCTTCGACGTCGCGGGGCCGGACGTCCTCACCTTCGCCGAGCTGCTGCAGGCCTACGCCCGCGCCGCGGACCTGCCCCCGCGGCGCATCCGGGTGGTGCCGGTGCTGACCCCGCGCCTGGCCAGTCACTGGATCGGGCTGGTCACCCCCGTCCCCACGTCCATCGCCCGACCCCTGGTCGAGTCCCTCGTGCACGAGTCGGTCGCCGCCGAGCAGGACATCCGCGCCCTCGTGCCCGACCCCGAGGGCGGACTGACCGGCGTCGACCGGGCCATCGGCCTGGCGCTGATCCGCATCCGCGAGCTCGACATCGCGACCGCCTGGCACGACGCGACCCCCGCGGGCGCCCCGTCCGCGCCGCTGCCGGAGGATCCGGACTGGTCCGGCGGGATCGTGCGCGGGGACGAGCGCCGACGCCGGGTCGACGCCCCGGCCGCCACGGTGTGGTCGGTGATCGAGGGCATCGGCGGTGCGCACGGCTGGTACTCGTGGCGACTGGGGTGGGTGACCCGCGGACTGATCGACCGGGTCGTCGGCGGGCCCGGGCTGCGCCGCGGTCGTCGGCACCCGCACCGGCTCGCCGTGGGGGAGGCGCTGGACTGGTGGCGGGTGGAGCGGCTCGAGCCGGGCCGCCTGCTGCGGCTGCGCGCCGAGATGCGGGTGCCCGGGGAGGCCTGGCTCGAGCTCGGGGTGGAGGAGGACGGCGACGGCGGCTCGATCCTGCACCAGCGTGCCGTGTACCACCCCCGCGGGCTGCTCGGCGATGCGTACTGGTGGGCCGTCTTGCCCTTCCACGGCGTCGTCTTCGGCGGCATGCAGCGCAATATCGCCCGTGCCGCCGAGGCTGCCGCCGCTGACGACGACTCCGACCCCGCCCCGCCCCACGACCGGAAGGACCTCCCATGACCCCCGTCGTCCGCCACCTCGCCGTGACCCTCGCCTTCGCGGTGGCTATGCTCGGCACCGCCGTCGGCGTCGGAGTACTCGGCGGCGACCCGATCGACGAGGCCGCCGGCGGCCTGCTCTCCGCCGACGCCACGCACCTCGCCCCCGCCGCGCCCGCCTTCAGGATCTGGAGCGTGATCTACGCGGGGCTGGCCGCGTACACCCTGTGGCAGTGGCGGGATGCGCGCGATCCCCGCCGGATCGCGGCCCTGGCGATCGCGTCGCTGCTGCTCAACGCCGCCTGGATCCTCGTGGTGCAGGCGGGGTGGGTGTGGGTCAGCGTGCTGGTGATCCTCGCGCTGCTGGCGGTGCTGGCCGTGCTGTTCCGCCGGCTCGTGCTCCGGCCGGCGCAGGGCGTTCTCGAGCGCGTCGTCGTGGACGGTACCTTCGGGCTCTACCTCGGCTGGGTCAGCGTCGCGACCTGCGCGAACATCGCCGCGGCGCTCGCCGGGGCCGGGGTCGACGGATTCGGGGTCCCGGGGTTCCTCGCGATCGCGGTGATCCTCGTGGTGGGCGTGATCGCGCTGGCCCTGATCGGGCTCGGGCGCTCCCGGACCGGGCGGGCGCCTCTCGCCGCGCCGGCGGCGATGGTGTGGGGGCTCGCCTGGATCGCCGTGGGCCGGGCGACCGACGCGCCGCACGCCCCCGCCGTCGCCGCGGTGGCCGCCGCGGTGGCCGCCGTGGTGGCCGCGCTGATCGCGGCCGCGGCCGTGGTGCAGGCCGTGCGTCGCCCGGACCCGTCCCGCGTCGCCCGTGCCGCTGTGGGATCCCGCTCCACGGCCGACGGGGCGACCCGATGACCCCCGACCGGCTCCTCGCGCCTTCCGAGCGCCCCGAGCGTCCCCGCCGCACTGCTTTCCAACCGTCGGCGTCGGCCCGCTACGACCGGGTCGCCCAGCGCAGCGCCGCGCGCGTGATCCAGGGATACTCCACCTCCTTCGGCTGGGCGACACGCCTGCTGGACGAGCCCGCCCGCACCCATGTGCGCAACATCTACGCGCTGGTGCGGGTCGCCGACGAGGCGGTGGACGATCCTGATCCCGGCCTCACCACCGCGGAACGGTCCCGGATGCTCGAGGACCTCGCGGAGGAGACGGCCCGTGCCGTGGCCGAGGGCCGGTCGACGAACCTCGTCGTGCACGCCTTCGCGCTGACGGCGCGGCAGTACGGGATCGGCGCGGCGCTGATCGACCCGTTCTTCGCCTCGATGCGCGCCGATCTCGCCGTCGCCTCCCACGACGAGGACAGTTTCGAGGAGTACGTGCACGGCTCCGCCGAGGTGGTGGGACTGATGTGCCTGCGCGTGTTCCTCGCGGGGGACGAGGCGGCCTGCACCCGCCTGGACGTCCCCGCCCGCGCGCTCGGCTCCGCCTTCCAGACGGTGAACTTCCTGCGGGATCTCGCCGAGGACCACGACCAGCTCGGCCGTGCCTATCTGCCGGGGGTGGATCCCGAGGCGTTCGACGAGGCGGACAAGCATCGCCTGCTCGACACGGTCGACGCCGACCTCGATCTCGCCGCGTCGGCCCTGCCCGAGCTCCCCGGCTCCTCCCGTCGGGCGGTCGCGGCGGCCCTGGGGCTGTTCCGCGCCCTCTCCCGCCGCCTGCGGCGCACCCCCGCCGAGGACATCCTGCGCGCCCGGGTCCGCGTGCCCGATCCCGAGAAGGCGATCGTCCTCGCCCGGGCCGTGCTGCGGGGGCGCGGATGAGCGCGCCCGGCTCCGTGGTCGTGATCGGCGGCGGGATCTCCGGACTCGCCACCGCCGCGCTGCTCGCCCGGGACGGCTGGGACGTGGACCTGGTGGAGGCGCGCGATGCGGTGGGCGGTCGGGCCGGCACCTGGGAGCGCGACGGGTTCCGCTTCGACACCGGGCCGTCGTGGTACCTGATGCCCGAGGTGTTCGACCACTTCTTCCGCCTGCTCGGCAGCTCGGCCGCGGAGCAGCTGGACCTGCGTCCGCTCGACCCCGGGTACCGGGTCCTGTTCGACGGCCACGAGGAGCCGCTGGACGTCACCGCCTCCGCCGCCCGCAACGCCGACCTGTTCGAGCAGATCGAACCGGGGGCGGGCCGCCGGCTCTCCACCTATCTCGACGAGGCCGCCCGCACCTACGACCTCGCCCTGGAGCACTTCCTCTACACGTCCTTCGACTCCCCCCGCTCTTTGCTCGCCCCGGCCGTGCTGCTGCGGGCGCCGCGGCTGCTGGGCCTGCTGCTGCGGAGCCTCGAGAGCCACATCGCCCGCCGCATCGACGACCCGCGGCTGCGACAGGTGCTGGGCTATCCGGCGGTCTTCCTCGGCTCGTCGCCCGACCGCACGCCCAGCATGTACCACCTGATGAGCGCGCTCGACCTGACCGGCGGCGTCCGATACCCGATGGGCGGCTTCAGCCAGGTGATCGAGCGGATCGCCGCGCTCGCCGTCCGCGAGGGCGTGCGCGTGCACACCTCGACGCGGGCGGAGCGGATCCTCACCGAGCCGGCCCGCCCCGGGGCCGGGCGCCGTCGCGCCCGGGCGCGCGGGGTCGAGGTCGTCGGGGCCGACGGAGGCCGGCGCACGATCCGCGCCGACCGCGTGGTGGCCTCCGCCGACCTCCACCACGTGGAGACCACGATGCTCCCGCCCTCGCTGCGCACCTACCCCGAGCGGTGGTGGGAGCGCCGCACCAGCGGCCCGGGCGCGGTGCTGGCGATGCTCGGCGTGCGCGGCGAGCTGCCCCAGCTGGAGCACCACACCCTCCTGTTCACCGCCGACTGGCGGGAGAACTTCGGCGCCCTGCGCGAGGGCCGCGTCCCCAGCCCGGCCTCGAGCTACGTCTGTCGGCCCTCGGCCACGGACCCCTCCGTCGCCCCGTCCGGCCACGAGAACCTGTTCGTGCTGGTCCCCGTCCCCTCCGATCCCGCCCTCGGCAGGGGAGGGATCGACGGCAGCGGCGACGCGGCGGTCGAGCGGATCGCCGACGACGCGATCGCCCGCCTGGCTGCGAACGCCGGCATCCCCGACCTCGCGGACCGCATCGTGGTGCGGCGCACCGTGGGTCCCGGCGACTTCGCGGAGGATCTCGGGGCGTGGCGGGGGAGCATGCTGGGTCCCGCCCACACGCTGCGGCAGAGCGCCTTCCTGCGGGCGGGGAACGTCTCCCGCCACGTGGACGGACTGCTCTACGCCGGCTCCGGCACGATCCCCGGGATCGGCCTGCCGATGTGCCTGATCAGCGCGGAGCTGGTGGTCAAGCGCCTGCGCGGGGACCGCTCCTCCGGGCCGTTGCCGGAGCCGAAGCCGTCGTCGGAGTCAGCGTCGCGGGCCGACGCAGCGGCGCCACCGGAGTCAGCGTCGCCGTCGGCGTCGGGAGCCGGGGGACGCCGATGAGCCTGCTGTACCTCACCGCCCTGCTGGGCTCCGCCGCCGGGATGGCCGCTCTCGACCTGCGGTTCCGTCTGGTGCTGGCTGCGGGCGGCCGACGGGCGCGGTCCGCGCTGATCGCGCTGGGCCTCGGCGTGGCCTTCTTCCTCCTATGGGACCTGGCGGCGATCGCCTCGGGCCACTACCGCACCGGCGGGAGCGCGGCGATGACCGGCATCCACCTCGCCCCCGAGCTGCCGCTCGAGGAGCTGGTGTTCGTGAGCTTCCTCGCCTACCTCACCCTGGTGCTGCGGGCGCTGATCGCCCGGGGCCTCGCCGCGGCGGCCGTACGGCGCGGGGCCGCGGTCCCCGCCGAGCGGGACCAAGCTCCCGGCGACCGGGACGGGGCGGAGGCATGACCTACGCCGCCCTCGCGGGGCTCTTCCTCCTCCCACCGCTGGTGGTGACCGCCGTGGCCGTCGTGCGACGTCGGCCGGATGCGCGCTGGTGGGCGGCGACCGCGCTCACCGTCGTCGGGCTCATGGTCCTCACGGTCGTCTTCGACAGCCTCATGGTGGCCGCGGACCTGTTCCGGTACGACGAGTCGCAGCTCAGCGGGCTGCGCCTGGGCCTCGCACCCGTCGAGGACCTGGCCTGGCCCCTCGCCGCGGGGCTGCTGCTGCCGTCGCTCCACCTGCTGCTCACCCCCCAGGAGCGCGCATGACCACCGCCCTCGCCTCCGGCCCGCTCACCGCCCTCCGGCAGCTCGTGGGGTCCTCCCGACCCCTCAGCTGGATCAACACCGCCTACCCCTTCGCGGCCGCGTACCTCCTGGGCGGCGGGGGAGCGGGCCCCGTGCTCGTCGTCGGGACGATCTTCTTCCTGATCCCCTACAACCTCCTCATGTACGGCGTGAACGACGTGTTCGACCACGAGTCGGACCTGCGCAACCCGCGCAAGGGCGGGGTCGAGGGGGTCGTGCTGGACACGCGCTGGCACGCCCTCACCCTCTGGGCCGCGGGACTGCTCTGCCTGCCGTTCGTCATCGCCCTGGCCATGTGGGGGACGGCGGCCTCGACGGCGCTGCTCGTGGGGGTGCTCGCCGCCGTCGTCGGCTACTCCGCCCCGCGGATCCGCCTGAAGGAGCGGGCTGTGCTGGACTCGGCGACCTCGTCGGCCCATTTCGTGGGCCCTGCGGCCGTGGGGCTCGCCCTGGCCGGCGCGGAGCCCTCGGGACCGGCCGTGCTCGCCCTGATCGCCTTCTTCCTCTGGGGGATGGCCTCGCACGCGGTCGGGGCGGTCCAGGACATCGTGCCGGACCGGGCGGCGGGCATCGGGTCCGTCGCGACCGCGCTCGGCGCCCGGGCCACGATCCGCACCGCCGCGGGCCTCTACGCCGCCTCCGGACTGCTGCTGCTCGGCCTCCCCTGGCCGGGGACCCTCGCCGCGCTCCTGGTCATCCCCTATCTCGCGAACATCGCGCCGCACCTCGCGCTGACCGACGCGAGCAGCGGCCGCGCCCACGCCGCGTGGCGACGGTTCCTGGTGCTGAACCTGGTGGCCGGGGCGCTGCTCACGCAGCTCGTGATCGTGGAGCTCCTGGGGCGGTGATGCCGACGGGTCCGCGGACTCCGTCCGTCATCGCCTCGTGGCGCGGCACACTGGGGGCATGGCCTCGAACCTCAGCCCCTCTCCGGGCGCGTCCGCCCCGACCCCGTCGGACCCGCGTCCCGCCGCGACCCCCGGCAACCAATGGGACGCGGCGGTCACGCGCGACGCCGCCCACGCGCAGCGGTATGCGGAGCGGTGGCGCCGCCTCGCCGCCGAGGGGAAGGACATCCTCGGGGAGGCGCGGCTGATCGACGCGATGGCCGCGCGCGGCTCGCTGATCCTCGACGCCGGCTGTGGCACGGGCCGGCTCGCGGCGCATCTGCTGCCCGCGGGGCATCGCGTGGTGGGCGTCGACCTCGACCCGGAACTGATCGCGATCGCCCGCGCCGACCACCCCGCCGCCCGCTTCGAGACCCAGAACCTCGCCCGCCTGGATCTGCTCGACGACCAGGGAGAACGGGTGCGCGCCGATCTCGCGGTGAGCGCGGGGAACGTCGTCGCCTTCTTCGCCGAGGCGGAGCGCCGTCCCGCCCTCGAGCGGCTGCGGGAGCACCTGGTGCCGGGCGGCCGCCTCGTGGTCGGCTTCGGCTCCGGCCGCGGCTATGCCGTCGAGGACTTCCTTGCCGACGCCGACGCGAGCGGCTTCGACCTCCACCACCGCTTCTCCACCTGGGACCTGCGCCCGCCGGCCGAGGACTTCCTGGTCGCGGTGCTCGGGCGGCGCTGAGCGGGGATCGGGGAGGCGGCTATGACGGGCCGCGCTGGCGATATGTCGGCGCGGGCGAGAGGATGCAGGCCCCGCCGTCGGCCGCCCGAACGGCAGGATGCTCCCACGCCCGCCGACCATCTCCCGATCCGCCCCGTCGAAGGACCCGCCATGCCCCCAACCCCGCCCGGCGCCGGAGTCCGCATCGCCCTCGTGGCCGATGGCGGCTATCTCTCCTGGGCCGGGGACCCCGCGCAGATCGCGGACCTGCTCGGATGGACTCGGCGGTGACCGGCGGCGAAGGGGGCGCCGACGGGGTGGGCGCGTCGGCGGCGGGCTCCGACGCCGACGGGCTGCTCCAGCTCCGCCTCCAGGGCTCGCGGATCCGCGATATCCCCTCGCTCTACGCCGAGCTGGACCGGGTGCTGATGGTCGGCGTCGACTGGCGGCTCGGGGCGAGCCTCGATGCGCTCGATGACCTGCTGCACGGCGGCTTCGGCACCCTGCACGGGCACGATCGGGCGCGCATCGTCTGGGCCGATCACGCGGTCGCGCGCGAGGCGCTCGGCGTCGAGGCGACGCGCGAGCAGCTGCTCGGCAAGCTCGCGCGGCCGGACGTCTACAACGCGGAGACGGCGCGTCGGCGCCTCGCGGCGCTCGAGGCGGGCGAGGGACCGACGTACTTCGAGACGGTGCTCGAGGTCTTCGCGGATCACCCGCGGATCGAGCTGGTGCTGGCGTAGCGCCGGTCGGCCGGGGCCGGCGGGCTCAGGCGTGCGGGCTCATGCCGACGGGCTGAGGCCTGTGGGCTCAGTTCTGCGGGGGCAGGGCCGCGATGAGGGGGTGGTCCTTGTCGATGACGCCCATCTTGGCCGCGCCGCCGGGGGCGCCGAGGTCGTCGAAGAAGTGGACGTTCGCGTCGTAGTACTCGGCCCACTGGTCGGGGACGTCGTCCTCGTAGTAGATCGCCTCGACCGGGCACACCGGCTCGCAGGCGCCGCAGTCCACGCACTCGTCGGGCTGGATGTACAGCGACCGGGTGCCCTCGTAGATGCAGTCCACCGGGCACTCGTCCACGCAGGCGCGATCCTTCACGTCCACGCAGGGCAGGGCGATCACATAGGTCACGGGGGTCTCCTTCTCGACAGTCCACCCGCGAGCGTAGGAGTTCAAGCGCCCTTGAGGTCAAGCCGGAGGCCGCGTGTGAACGGGCGTGTCGGGGGTGCGACGGGCGAGGGGGCGCGGCGGGACGGCGGTAGGCGGCGCCCGCACCCTCTGCGCGGAGTCGCCAGGCGGCTAGGATCTCCAGCATCCTTGAGGTTCCGGGGCGGACCGCCGTCCCCGGCCGGGGAGGGAGGGCACGGATGAACACCCCGCACGAGCCGGACGAGCTGCTGACCATCGGCGAGATGGGCCGACGCACCGGCGTCGCCGCGAGCGCCCTGCGTTACTACGAGGACCTGGGCCTGATCGCTTCGGTGCGCAGCGCCGGCAACCAGCGCCGCTACCCCCGTCACATGCTGCGGCGCGTCTCCCTCATCACCGTCGCGAAGCGGCTCGGCATGCCGCTGGCCGATGTGGACGAGGCCTTCGGCGACGTGCCCATGGATTCCACCCCCTCGCATGCCGACTGGCAGCGCGCCTCCCGCCGGTGGAAGGCGCGGCTCGAGGATCGCCGACGCGCCATCGAGCGGCTCGAGCACGAGCTGACCGGCTGCATCGGCTGCGGCTGCCTCTCCCTCAAGGCCTGCGCGCTGCTCAACCCCGACGACGCCCTCGCGGCCACCGGTGCCGGGCCTCGTCGGCTCCACGTGGAGGACGAGGACGAGGACGAGGACTCGGCGGAAAGCTGAGCGGCGGGCCCGGCCGACGGTTCGGCCGAGGGTCCCGCCGACGGATCGGCCCACGGTCCGGGGGGCGGATCGACTGACGGCTCCGGGGACCGATCCGCCGACGGTGAACGGCGCTTGACCTGAAGCGTGCTTGAACTTCTAGGGTCGAGCCATCGACGTCACGAAAGGACGGACCATGGCTGACTACACGCTTCCCGATCTCGACTACGACTACGGCGCTCTGGATCCCTCGATCTCGGGCCGGATCATGGAGCTGCACCACTCCAAGCACCACGCGACCTATGTCAAGGGTGCGAACACGGCGCTGGAGAAGCTGGCGGCGGCGCGTGAGGCGAACGATTTCGGCACGGTGAACCAGCTGTCGAAGGATCTCGCGTTCAACCTCGGTGGTCACACGAACCACTCGATCTTCTGGAAGAACCTCTCCCCGGAGGGCGGCGACAAGCCGACCGGTGAGCTGGCGGCGGCGATCGATGAGTTCTTCGGGTCCTTCGATGCGTTCCGCGCCCACTTCACCGCGGCGGCGCTGGGGATCCAGGGCTCGGGCTGGGCGGTGCTCGCGTATGAGCCGGCTGGCGGGAACCTGGTGATCGAGCAGTTCTACGATCAGCAGAACGGGGTGCCGGTGGCGACGATCCCGCTGTTCCAGCTGGATATGTGGGAGCACGCGTTCTATCTGGATTACCAGAACGTGAAGGCTGATTACGTGAAGGCGGTCTGGAACATCGTGAACTGGGCGGATGTCCAGGCGCGGTTCGAGAACGCGCGGGCGAACGCGAGCACGATCGTGGTGCCCGGCGCCTGATCGGCTCTGCCGTCGGACGGTCGGTCCCTCTCCGGAGGGGCCGGCCGTTTCGTGTGTTCCGGGGGTCTCCGCCGCCGGTGACGCCCGGTCCGGAGCCGGCCACTTCTGTGACCGGGGTTCTGCGGCCCGGTCCCTGCTGCTCCTGCTGAAAGACTGCGTGTGGCGTGACCTCAGGGCCTGTGGGGCGGTGAGATCACGCCAGGCGCGGAATTCCAGCAGCCCCGAGCCGAGCGGCGCGGGGAGGGGTCAGCGAGGTCGTCCGCTCACCAGCGATGGGCGACGTCGATGACGATCCGGGACCCGTCATCGGGACCCGGCAGGACGAAGACCCGCATCGGCAGGCGGGCGCGGACGCCCAGGCCGATCGTGGTCTCGCCCTCGAAGCTTCCGGCCAGGGCGACCTGCCGCAAGGTGGTGTATCCCGAGACGCCCACGGCGGTGTTGGGACGGGCGGGAGAGTAGGTCGCACGGCCGCGGTCGTCATAGGCCGGGGCCAGGATCACGACCTCGAGGTCCGCGGCTCCCGCGAGGGGGACGACGGACCCGGAGCCGGGACGGTGCACCGCGCTGACGTACCGGACCGAGTAGCCCGAGACCGCGCCGTCGAGATCGACGACGAGACGGTCATAGCAGGCGTGTCGGCCGGTGCGCAGGTCGGTGAGCGGGGCCGTGGACATGCCGGCCCGAGTCTTCTGCAGGGACCCCCAGGTGATGCCGCAGAACGGTGCGGCATCCGCTGCGAGCGGAGCGGTCATGCCCAGACCGACGAAGAGCGCGAGACTCGCGAGGACCGTGAGGAACCTCTTCATGGCTGCCTCCTTCGTGGCCCGGTCGCGGCCCGGACGGCAGCGGCCGTGGACGCATCATCCTCCGCCCGGAATGCCGGATCCAGTGACCAGTCGGTCATGACCACCGAATCGTGACCTGCGGGAACGGCGCCGACGGGCGAGGGTCCTCGGTCCCGCGGGCGGGCGTCGGCCCCTGGCACGATGGGGCCCATGACCGTGCTCGTCGCCTACGCGACCCACTCCGGAGCCACCCGCACCCTCGCCGAGACGATCGCCGAGGCACTCGTCGGCGTCGGCCTGCACGCCGTCGCCGCCGACATCGCCGACGACCCGGACCCGGGGGCGCACAGCGCCGTCGTCGCGGGCTCCGCCGTGCGGGCCGAGAGCCTCGAGAAGAGCTTCGTCCGCTGGACGCAGCGCCACGCCGACGCCCTCGCCGCCGCGCCGTTCGCCCTGTTCACCTGCTCCGGCTCCGCCTCGGACCCGGCGAAGAAGGGTCGGCAGAAGGCCCTGGACCGCTTCCTCGCGCAGACCCCGCTCACGCCCGTCGCCACGCGGAACCTGCCCGGGTGGGTGCTCTTCGACCGCATCCCGGCGCACGAGCAGCTGCTGCTGCGGTCGATGCGCACGCCCACCGGCGACTTCCGCGACCTCGACGCCACTGCCGCCTGGGCCGTCGAGATCGCCCCGCTGCTGCGCGGCTGATCGCGGGACGGCCGACGGGGTTGGCGCCCCGACGGGTCCCGATGTCGGCCGGAAGCGCCCTCGACGACTCCCGCCGTCGGCCGGAACCCCCGCCATTGGCCGGACTCACCGTCGGCGGACGGACTCCAGGAACAGCTCGTGGAAGCGAGTCTCCCCGGCCGACTCCGGATGGAAGGCGAGGCCGAGCACCGCGCCCTGCCGCGCCCCGACGATCCGGCCGTCGGGCAGGGTCGCCACGGCACGCGAGGCCGGTCCGAGCTCCTCGATCAGCGGCGCACGGATGAACACCGCCCGCACCGGCGGACCCTCGAGGTCCGGCACCACCAGGTCCGTCTCGAAGGACTCCGTCTGCCGGCCGAAGGCATTGCGCCGCACGGTCGCGTCGAGTCCGCCGAAGGTCTCCTGACCGGGGCCGCCGTCGCGCAGGCGCTCCGCCAGCTGGATGAGGCCCGCGCAGGTGCCGAGCACCGGCAGCCCGCCCGCGATCGCTGCCCGCAGCGGTTCGTGCAGGCCGGAGAGCCGGGCGAGCCGATCGATCACCGTTGACTCGCCGCCGGGGATGACGAGGCCGTCGACGGCCGCGAGCTCGGCCGGGCGGCGCACCGTCTCGACCTGCGCCCCGAGGGCGGTGAGGACCCGTCGGTGCTCGCGCACGTCGCCCTGCAGGGCGAGGACGCCGATCCGTAGGCCGGTGCCGGGGGCACCGTCCGACAAGGTGCCGGCCGACGGCACGGTGGCACTGGACCCGGAGGCCGTGGAGAGGGGCGCGCCGCTCACCAGCCGCGCTCGGCCAGGCGATGCGGGGCGGGGAGGTCGGCGACGTTGATGCCCACCATCGCCTCGCCGAGCCCGCGCGAGACGTCGGCGATGACCGCGGCGTCGTCGAAGAAGGTCGTCGCCTTCACGACCGCGGCCGCGCGCTTCGCGGGCTCGCCGGACTTGAAGATCCCCGAGCCGACGAACACCCCGTCGGCCCCCAGCTGCATCATCATCGCGGCGTCGGCCGGGGTCGCGACCCCGCCCGCCGTGAACATCGGAACCGGCAGCGCGCCGGCCTCCGCGACCTCCTTGACCAGGGAGTACGGTGCCTGGAGGTCCTTCGCGGCGAGGTAGAGCTCGTCCTCGGAGCGCGCGGCGAGGGCCCGGATCTCGGCGGTGATGGTGCGGATGTGCTTCGTCGCCTCGGAGACGTCGCCGGTGCCGGCCTCACCCTTGGAGCGGATCATCGCCGCGCCCTCGGTGATGCGGCGCAGCGCCTCGCCGAGGTTCGTCGCCCCGCATACGAAGGGCACGGTGAAGCGGTGCTTGTCGATGTGGTGGACGTAGTCGGCGGGGGAGAGCACCTCGGACTCGTCGATGAAGTCGACGCCCAGCTCCTGCAGCACCTGCGCCTCGACGAAGTGGCCGATCCGGGCCTTCGCCATGACGGGGATCGAGACGGCCGCGATGATGCCGTCGATCATGTCGGGATCGCTCATGCGGGAGACGCCGCCCTGGGCGCGGATGTCGGCGGGGACCCGCTCGAGGGCCATGACGGCGACGGCGCCGGCGTCCTCGGCGATCTTCGCCTGCTCGGGGGTGACGACGTCCATGATGACGCCGCCCTTCAGCATCTCGGCGAGACCGCGCTTGACGGTGCCGGTGCCGGCCGCGGCAGCGGGGGAGGAGGTGGGGGCAGGGGTGACGTCACTGGTCACAGCTGTGTTCCTTCGTCGCTCGCGCGGCGCGGGCCGACGCTCCGTGCGCGTCGCCCCTCCCTGCACCACTTTGATCTAGGCCAAAAGGTAGCACGGGGTGGCGGGAGTGGTCACGAGAGGGCCGCGAGGGTGCGAGGTCCGTGCTCCCTGCCAAATCCCGCGCCGTGACGCCGCCTAGTTGTACTGCCCGGAGACGTTGATCGAGCCGCCACGGCCCTGGCGGTCGTGTAGCGACACCACAGTGGTCGTCAGACAAGTGACTGTTTCTGGGCCGGGGCTTCCCTAGGGTGGGTGCATGCCCGTTTGGCAGCCAGCTATCCCGCAAGGGTTGCGCCCCCATCTCCTTTCCTGGGTGGGGTACGACTTCACCAGTACCGACACCGTCCACCACGGGGTTCCCTCGATGGGCGTCACGGTGGTGCTGTCGCTCGGAGAGCCCATCGACTGTGGCTGGCTTCATGGCGACGCGCGGCATCTCTGTGACGTACTAGTCTCCGGCCTGCACACCACTCCGGCTCTGATCCAGTCGAGGGGACGCCAGCAGGGCCTCGAATTGTCGCTCCACCCGCTCTCGACCCGTCGGCTTCTCGGGCTGCCGGCCGGGGAACTGGCCGGCTCGATGGTTGATGTAAATGATCTCTCGTGGCCCAGGCACCTGCTCGACCAGCTGCGGCAGTCAACGTGGCCACGACGGTTCCACCTCTTGGCGGCATTCCTCACCAAGAGGCTCGAGCAGCATCCTCATGCACCGCGCGCAGACCTGGTCGAGGCACTCGCGCGGATCCATCGGACCCGAGGCACGATCCCCATCTCCGGCCTGGCTCAGGACGTTGGCCTGTCCAGACGGCGGCTCTCAAGCCTGTTCGACCTCGAGACCGGTCTCTCGCCCAAGCAGGTGGCGCGCATCGCTCGCTTCACCCATGCCAAAGACTTGGTCCAGCGTGGCGCCCAGCCCTCGGACGTCGCGGCGATGGCCGGCTACAGCGACCAACCGCACCTGTCCCGGGAATGGAAGTCGATGACTGGATGGACGCTGCGCCAGTCGAAGGACGATTTCCCATTGCTTCAAGACACCGACATGCTTCCGGCGTGAGGCTAGAGCCATGACGACACCACAGCTGTTCCACTGCCTGCGCTATACGAACGCCGATCGAGGCATCGACTTCCTCCAAGCCATCGGCTTCACCACCGCCATGATCGTGCGGGATCCTGATGACGCGACCTTGGTGGCCCATGCGCAACTTGCCTGGCGTGACAACGGGGGCATCATGCTCGGCTCTGTTCGGGACGATGACCCGCATTACGGGCCGGGGATCTGCAACCTGGTGGTCGCCAGTGATGAGGACGTGGACAGCCTCTTCGCCGCAGCCCTGGCACACGGCGCGACCACCGTCACGGAGCCCAACGACGCCCCCCACGGAGGGCGCAACGCATGTGTCGCTGACTTCGATGGCCACTGGTGGAACCTCGACTCCTACCCAGGAGCCTGAGCCGGGGAACACCCCTCGACACCGTCATGTGCCACGGCTCACGAGTTCGTGCACATCTCAATGAGCCCTGACCCACACAATCTCGCCGCCCGCGGCGGCAACTGGCCTTCCTGGGCGGCGCATGCCCCCAGGAAGGCCTCGTCATGTCCCACGCGAACGCCGCTCTCACCCCTCGCCACCGCCTGATCGTCGGCCGCTTGGTCGTCGATGACGGCTGGCCGATCAGCCAGGTCGCCGCCAGGTTCCAGGTCTCCTGGCCCACGGTGAAGCGCTGGGCCGACCGCTACCGCACCGGCGAGCCAATGCAGGACAGGTCATCCAGGCCGCATTACTCACCGAACAAGACCAACCAGCAGACTGCCAGGCGCTGCGTCCGTCTTCGCCTGCGACTACGGGAGGGGCCGGTGCAGTTGGCCAGCCGACTTGGGATAGCCCCGTCCACGGTCCACCGCATCCTTACAGACGTGCACTTGAACCGGCTGTCGCACGTCGACCGCGCCACGGGAGAACCGGTGCGCCGTTACGAGCACGATCACCCAGGTTCGATGCTGCACGTCGACGTGAAGAAGCTCGGCAACATTCCCGACGGCGGAGGATGGCGCTACGTCGGGCGGCGACAGGGCGACAAGAACCGGGCCGCTACACCCGACAAGCCGAAGAACAAGCACTACGACCCGTTGATGGGCATGGCTTACGTCCATACCGTCATCGACGACCACTCTCGCGTCGCCTATGCCGAGATCCACGACGACGAAACCGCCCGCACTGCCACCGCCGTGCTGGTCCGAGCCGTCGAGTGGTTCAACGCCCGCGGCGTCACCGTCGAGCGGGTCCTGTCCGACAACGGTGGCGCGTACCGCTCACACCTGTGGCGCGACACCTGCGCCGAACTCGGTATCCGGCACAAGCGCACCCGGCCCTACAGGCCGCAGACCAACGGGAAAATCGAGCGCTTCCACCGCACCCTGGCCGACGGATGGGCTTACGCCCGCTGCTACACCTCCGAAGCCGAACGACGGGGCGAGCTGGACGACTGGCTGCACTACTACAACCATCACCGGCCGCACACGGCCTGCGGAAACCTCCCGCCCTTCTCGCGATTGATCAACGTCTCCGGGCAGTACACCTAGTGGACGAATGGAGATGCGCCCTCGCCGGGAGGAAGAATGTCAGCGCGACATGCACCGTCCCCCTCACGAGAGCGGCCGATGAACCAGTCACTCCCCGATGCGACCTCGGCCCTCCTCGCCGCCCTCCAGCGAGGGGACCATGACGCTGTGGTCGAGCTGCTCGAACCGTTCCCCGCGCAGGAGCGCACGGCGCTGCGCAGGAGCGTCATGTGGAGCGCGAACGCGATCCTCGGCGCCCCGACCGGGGCCCGGGACCCCGAAGGTCGGTGGCGCGGCGCCCTGAGCGGCCGGCACGGGTACGCGGCGCAGACGGCGCTGCTCGCGACCGCCTCGCTCCCCCAGGCGCTGCGGCAGCGCACCTTCGACGGGCCCGTGGCGCGCGACCACCTCCCGAGACTGTTCCCGGAGGACCTCCCCGCCTTCGTAGAGGCGTTCTCGACGCGGTTCCTCACAAACCCGAAAGCCTGGGACGGCAACCGCGGCATCGAGGCGATGTTCGACTGGGCGCAGTCCGGACTCGTCGAGCCGCCCACGCAGCAGGGCGCCGTGCTGATTCTGATCTGCTGGGCTGCCTGGCCCTCGCCCTGGGCCTACCTCCGGAGGCACCCCGTCCTCCTCCGCACGACGCTCCCGCGGCTCTTCGAGACCCCGGGGATCAAGGGAGCGTCGGCAGCGCAGCGCGACGACACCGGTCCGGGCCCGCGCCTGGACGCCTCCGTCATCCCCAGGCTCATCCGCGAGGGGGAATGGCAGCGCGACGAGGTCCTCGCCTGGTGCCGGACGGCGCTCGCCGTCGAGCGCAGCGAGTACGAGCACCGCTGGTTCCGGGCGCTCGCGGGGCGGGTCGCGACACTGCCCGTGCCCCCGGGCCCGCCCTAGACTCGCTCCCGTGGAGACCCCCTCGCCCGCACAGATCACCGGCGCCACCGCCGCCGAGATCTCCGCGAGCGTCCGCGGCCTCGTCGAGCGCGGCGAGCTCGCCCCTGGCGACCTGCTCCCGCCCGTCCGCGCCCTCGCCGAACAGCTCGGCGTCAACCGCAACACCGCCGTCGCCGCCTACAAGCGGCTCGCCCGCGACGGCGCCGTGATCGCCCAGGGCCGGGCCGGCACCCGGATCGCGGGCACCCGCACCGCCGCGCAAGAGGGTTTCGCCGACGCGGCCGCGCTCGCCGCCCTCGCCCCCGACGTTCCCGCGGAGACGCTCCGCGACCTCGGCACCGGCAACCCCGACCCCGCTCTCATCCCTGATCTCACCCGCGCGCTCGCCGGGGCGGTCGGCCGCCTCGTGCTCTACGGCGAGCCCGTCATCGACCCCGGCTTCGCGGCCTGGGCGAGGGACTGGGTCGCCCCCGACGTGCCGGATGGAGAGGCCGCGCACCTCACCCTGACCAGCGGCGCCGTCGATGCGATCGAGCGGCTGCTGGACCAGGCGCTGGTGCGCGGCGACGCGGTCGCCCTCGAGGATCCCTGCTTCCTGGCGAGCATCCAGACCGTCCGCCACGCCGGCTACCGGGCCCTGCCCGTCCCCGTCGACGCGGAGGGCATGACCCCGGTCGGGCTGCGTGCCGCGCTCGAGGCGGGGGCGCGGGCCGTGGTGCTCACTCCTCGCGCCCAGAACCCGACGGGCGTCTCGCTCAGCGCGCGCCGCGCCGAGGAGCTGCGCGCCGTCCTCGAGGATCACCCGTACGTGCTGGTCATCGAGGACGACTACTACTCGCTCCTCGCCCGCGTGCCCTTCCGCTCGGTGGTCGGGCCAGGGCATAGGCGCTGGGCGCTGGTGCGCTCGGTCTCGAAGTTCCTCGGGCCCGACCTGTGCCTCGCCGTCGTCGCGAGTGACGGCGAGACCGCCGACCGGCTCGCGCTGCGGCTCAGCCCCGGTACCACCTGGGTCAGCCACCTGCTGCAGCGCCTCGCCCACGGGGTGCTGCGCGAGGACGGCGCCCGGGCGCTCATCGAGCGGGCGGGGGATCGGTACGCGGCACGGAACGCGCAGGTCGCCGCACTGTTACGGGAGGTCGGGGCCGAGGTCGCGGCGGCCGACGGGATGAGCCTGTGGGTGGGTCTGCCGCGGCCCGCGGGCGAGGTCGCCGCGCAGCTCGCCCGACGGGGTTGGCGTGTTCGCACCGGCGATGAGTTCCGCCTCGCTCCGGACGCGGAGCCCTCCCGGCACCTGCGCGT
Organism: Brachybacterium sp. J144; assembly: GCF_036321705.1. Taxonomy (NCBI): domain Bacteria; kingdom Bacillati; phylum Actinomycetota; class Actinomycetes; order Micrococcales; family Dermabacteraceae; genus Brachybacterium; species Brachybacterium sp. J144. The sequence goes on along the minus strand of NZ_JAZDCG010000013.1, from coordinate 15,803 downwards.
GACAGTGCACGGCCTGGGCGACCAGGAGGCGGAGCGCTTTGCGAGCGACCTGGGGGCGGCGCTCGAGCCGGACGCCTCAGAAGCCGGCTGAGACCCCGACGCCGTCGGGGTCCCCGGCGCTGTCCGAGCCCCCGGCGCTCTCCGGGATCCGGAACCAGGCGATCTGCCCGGGGCCCGGCCGACGCCCGATCCCAGCGAGGGCGTGCCAGACGGTCGCGACGTGCTCGATGACGTCGGCGGGCGCGCCCTCGGCGGGGCGGAAGCCCTCCTCCTCGATCCACCCGGCCTCGAGGTCGCCGCGGGCGAGGAGCCGGCTGAGCACGGCGATGCCCTGCCGCGCGATCTCCTCATCCGTGCTCACGCCGGCGCGCAGGAGGGCGGAGACCACGTCGCCGGGGCTCACCCAGTCGTCCTCCGCCGCCTCGAGGACGGCGCGCTCGACAGCGCACGGCTCGGACTCCGTCCAGGCGCCCATCGCCTCCGCGGTCGCGTGGACCGGTCCCGACCCCTCCCGTACGTCGATCCTGCCGTCGGCGCGGGCGGCGAGGCCGGCGCCGCGGGGGAGGGCGAGCACCCACGGGGCGCGGATCGCGACGAGGAGCGGATCGTTCCCGTCGGCGTCGGCGAGCACCAGGGTGAGGACGCCCTCGGGGGCGAGCGTCGTGGCGGTGACCACCGCGCCGAGCAGCCGGCCGTCGTCCTTGCTGAGGCCGTCCCCTCCGATCCAAGACGCGCCGCCGGGTTCGGCGGGGCCGTGGAGCACGGCGCCGCGGCTGGTGACCAGGCGGGTGCGGTCGGCGTCCACGGCGATGCCCTCGATCCACTGCCCGCGCAGTGACGCGAGGTGGTCAGGCAGAGCCGGGTCGTGCGCGGTCATCGGAGGTGCCCTCCCGGGTCGTCGGTCACGAGGCTCGAGCGGGGCCGATGGAGTGATGGGTCCGCGTCATCGTCGAGGATGCCACGCGGGGCCGCCCTTCCCGTGCCGGGGGTCCAGACCGCGATGTAAGCGTTGACATCCGTGATGTAAGCGCTAACATGGGTGCTCGTTCCCCGGGGGAGTGACCTCGCTCACTGATGAAGAGGTCCGCTCTCCCCGCCGATCGCACCATCGCCTCACCCCACCGACCCGCGCAGACCCTCCGGCGCGGACCCTCTGCCCATGGACGCCGGGCACGATCTCAGGAGCACTCGATGAAGAGAAGGACCCTCCTCACCACTGGCCCGCTGGCCGCCGCCCTCGTCGCCGGCACCGTCGCCTGCTCGGGCCGGATCCAGACCAACCAGGGCGGGAACGCACCCGCCGGGGACGGCACCACGATCCCGCAGCTGACCTTCCCGTCCGAGGTCGCGGAGAACGTCGCCGGCATCGCGAACTTCAACCCCTTCGCCCCGAACGTCACCTCCCGCACTTACTTCTACGAGCCGCTGATGATCCGCAGCTCGATGAACTGCGAGGTGGTCCCGTGGATCGCCACCGAGTTCGCCTGGCGCGACGAGCAGACCCTGGTGTTCACCATCCGCGAGGGCGTGACCTGGTCCGACGGTGAGCCCCTCACCCCGGACGACGTCGCCTTCACCCTGAACCTGCGCAAGGAGTACCCCGGCGCGGACGACATCGGCCTGTGGACCGACGTCTTCGGCGCCCCCGCCGAGTCGGTCGAGGTCGAGGGCCAGGACGTCGTGATCAGCTTCTCCGGCCTGGCGGCCGCGAAGTTCGACTCGCTGATCACCGCGAAGATCATGCCGCAGCACGTGTGGGGGGAGGTCGGCGATCCGACCCAGTACGTCGACGAGGCCCCCGTCGGCACCGGCCCCTTCGCCCTCGGCTCCTACAACGGCCGCCGTCTGCAGCTCACCCGCCGCGAGGACTACTGGCAGGCCGACAAGGTGCTCATCGAGGAGCTCATCCTCGAGGGCAACTACGACGCCACCAACGCCGCGCTGAAGCTCGCCGCGGGCGAGCTCGACGCCTATTGGGGCGAGATCCCGAACCCGGAGCAGGCCTTCGCCGCGAAGGACCCGGAGCTGAACCACTTCTGGTACGCCCCGGCCGGCTCGACGGTCCTCACCTACAACCTCACCAAGGCCCCGTTCGACGACGAGAAGTTCCGCGAGGCCGTCTCGCAAGGCCTCGACAAGGACGAGATCAGCGCCAAGGCGACCTACTCGGTGATGGCCCCCGCCTCGCAGACCGGGCTCAAGTTGCCCTACGCCGAGAACCTGCTGCCGGAGGCCTACGCCGGTCAGGACACCGTGCTGCCCTTCGACACCGCGAAGGCGGAGGAGCTGCTTGATGCCGCGGGGTACACCGTCGGCGCCGACGGCTTCCGCACCCTCCCGGACGGCTCGGCGTTCGCCCCGAAGTTCCTCGTGCAGGCGGGCTGGATCGACTACCAGGCGGCGGCCGACGTGATCGTCCGCAACCTGCAGACCATGAAGATCAACGCCTCGGTGCAGACGTCACCGCCCGAGGCCGTGGACCAGGCGAAGAAGGACACCAACTTCGACCTGCTGCTCGAGTACCTCCACGGCGGCTGCGAGGTGGCCCGCAACCTGGGCTCGAAGCTCTCCTCGGACCAGGTGCCCACCGAGGACACCGTCAAGGCGAACGTGGGCCGCTGGGAGGACCCGGCGACCGACGAGATCATCGCCCAGCTCTCGGGGGAGACCGACCCCGAGGCGCAGAAGGAGCTGACCGGTCAGCTCGTCGAGATCATGATGACGAAGTACCCGGTCACCCCGCTGTTCTACGCCCCGGCGCGGATGATCTACCGCACCGACAAGGCGGAGGGCTGGCCCTCGGAGGAGGACCCCTACGGGACCAACTCCGAGATGCTCATGATCATCACCCGCCTGGTGCCGCCGAGCGCCTCCTGAGCCGCGCGGCCGGGGTGTGAGGTCCCCGCCCCGGCCGTGCCCTGACCCGGAACGGAGCGCACCGTGAAGTACTTCCTGCGCAGGATCGGCTACTTCCTGCTCACCCTGTGGGCGGCGATCACGCTGAACTTCCTGATCCCCCGCCTCCAGCCCGGCGATCCCGCCGAGCTGATGATCCGCCAGATCTCCGGTCGTGACACCGAGATCGACCCGGCCCGCATCGAGGCCATGCGGATCATGCTCGGCCAGCCCGAGGGCAACCTCTTCGAGCAGTACCTCGCGTATCTCGGCCAGCTGGCCCGCGGCGACTTCGGCTACTCGTACACGTACTTCCCGGCGACGGTGACGGACGTGATCGGGCGGGCGATGCTGTGGACCCTGGTCCTGGTCGGGGTGACGCTGGTGCTCTCCTTCCTGCTGGGCACGGTGCTGGGCGCCTTCGCCGCCTGGTGGCGCAACTCGCCCTTCGACTCGGTGGTCACGCTCGGCTCGACCTTCATCGGCACCCTGCAGTCCTTCTGGGTCGCCCTGCTGCTGCTGTTCGTCTTCGGCTACGTGCTGGGCTGGTTCCCGACCTCGGGCGGCTACGAGGCGTCGATGCCGGGCTGGAACCTCGAGTTCCTCGGGGACGCGGTTCTGCACTCGATCCTGCCGGCGGCGGTGCTGATGCTGCTGGGGCCGGTCGGCTGGGTGCTCGGCATGCGCAACACGATGATCCTCAACCTCGGCGAGGACTACATCCGCCTCGCCCGCGCGAAGGGCGTGCCGGACAAGCAGATCGCGATGCGCTACGCGGCCCGCAACGCCCTGCTCCCCTCGGTGACGGGCCTCGCGATGGCGCTCGGCGGCATCCTCGGCGGGCAGATCCTCATCGAGACCACCTTCGACTACCCGGGGATGGGCCGGCTCATGCAGCAGGCCGCCTCCGGCAAGGACTACCCGCTGCTGCAGGCGCTGCTGCTGTTCACCATCGTCGGCACGCTGATCGCGAACCTCCTCGCCGACATGCTCTACGGCGTCCTCGATCCCCGAGCCCGGAAGGCGGCCTGACATGGCGGACCACGACGACGTCCACCCCCGCCCGGAGGGCTCCGGCGCCGACGGGGCGCGCGGGTCCGGCCCGGCCGACGAGCGCGGCTCCGGCCCGGCGGCCGGCGCCTCCCCGGCGGGCGACCCCGCCCCGCTGCCCGGGGCGTCGGCCGCGACGGCCGACGCGAGCGTTCTGACGGACCTCGCCCTCGCCGAGGCGGAGCAGACCGACCGCATCGACCACGGCCCCTCCTGGTTCCAGATCCTCTGGGCCTCGAAGAAGGCCCGCGTCGGCATCGTGCTGCTGGGCCTGTACGTGCTGATCGCGCTCGCGGCCCCGCTGATCGCGCCCTACCGCGGCGACGACACGACATTCGCGCCGGTGCTGCTGCCGAGCGCGGAGCACTGGATGGGCACCACCACCCAGGGCGCGGACATCTTCAGCCAGCTGATCTGGGGCACCCGGGTCTCCCTGATCGTCGGCCTGTTCGGCGGTTTGTTCGCCACCATTCTCGGCCTGATCATCGGCCTGACCTCCGGCTACTTCGAGGGCACCTGGATCGACGACGTGCTCTCGCTGGTCACCAACGTCGCCCTCGTGGTGCCGACGCTGCCGCTGATCATCACCCTGATGGCCTACTCCGAGGTCCGCTCGGTGTGGTTCACGATCCTGATCATCGGCATCATCTCCTGGGCCGGCGCCGCCCGGTCCAAGCGCTCGCTGATGATCACGCTGCGTCACCGTGACTTCGTCACCGCGGCGAAGTTCGCCGGGGACCGCACCCCCACGATCATCTTCCGCGAGATCCTCCCGCAGATGACCTCCCTGGTGGCCGCCGGCTTCTTCGGCGCCGCGACCGGGGCGATCGGCGCGGAGGCGGGGCTGAGCTTCCTCGGCCTCGGCAACACCGAGTCGATCTCCTGGGGGACGATGCTCTACCAGGCGCAGCTGCAGGGCGCCCTCGCCCAGGGCCTGTGGGTCTGGCTGCTGGTGCCGGGCCTCGCGCTGTCGGGCCTGATCATGGCGCTGACCCTGATCAACTTCGGCATCGACCTCATCTCGAACCCGCACCTGCGAGAGGACGGCTGACATGAGCGAGCACGCCGAGAACAACGAGCACCAGCCCGCGTCGACCGTCGGCGGCGCCGACGCGACCGCGGCCCCCGTCGGCCGTGAACGCACCGGCCCTGCCGAGAACCTCCCCGCCCTCGCCGAGAACCGCCCCGCCCCCGACGCCCCGCTGCTCGAGGTCGACGGCCTCACCGTCCGCTACGAGCCGAAGCTCCACCCGGCCCTCGACGCCGTGCAGGACGTCTCCTTCTCGATCCGTCCCGGCGAGTTCGTGGGCCTCATCGGGGAGTCCGGCTCGGGCAAGTCGACGCTGGGCACGGCCCTGCTACGGCTCACCGAGAAGCCGGGCCGGATCACGGGCGGCACCATCCGCTTCGACGGTCGGGACATCACCGCGATGAGCCAGGAGGAGCTGCGCCCCTACCGCTGGCGGGACATCTCCACCGTCTTCCAGTCCTCGATGAACTCGCTGAACCCGGTGGTGCGCGTCGAGGACCAGTTCCGCGACGCGATCGAGCTGCACTCCTCCCGCCGCGGCGCCGAGGTGGTCGAGCGGATCAAGGAGCTCTTCGACCTGGTCCTCATCGACCACCGCTTCATCCGCGCCTATCCGCACGAGCTCTCGGGCGGCATGAAGCAGCGCGTCAACCTCGCGCTCGCCCTGGTCAACGACCCGAAGTTCGTGCTGCTCGACGAGCCGACCACGGGCCTGGACGTGGTCGTGCAGCGCTCGATCCTCGAAGGGGTCCGCAAGCTCCAGGCGGAGCAGGGCTTCGCGGTGCTGTTCATCAGCCACGACATCGGCACCGTCATGGACCTCTCCGACCGGATCCTGGTGATGTACGCGGGGCGGATCGTCGAGGAGCACGACACCGATGACCTGCTGCGCGAGCCGCTGCACCCCTACACGAAGGGCCTGCTCGGCTCCTACGGCGACCCCCGCCAGGAGACGGTGCGGATCACCTATGTGCCGGGGCGTCCGCCGGACCTCTCGCAGCCGCTGACCGGCTGCCCCTTCGCGCCCCGCTGCCCGGAGAAGATCGCGCAGTGCCTGACCGATGCCCCGCAGCTGCTGGAGATGCCGACGCTGCGGAAGGACGACGCCGTCACCGGCCTGCGCCTCGACTCCCACGGCACGTGGACCCCGCCCCGCGCGGCCTGCCACGTGGCCCGGCTGCAGCGTGAGGCGCCGGAGACGGAGGGCCTGCCGCCGCGCACCGTCCGCTTCGCCGGACCCGCCTTCGAGAAGACCGTCGCGGACACCAAGGAGGCGCTGCGCGGCGAGGTGTTCCTCGAGGTCGACGGGGTGACCAAGGTGTTCCAGTCCCGGCAGGGCCTGCGCACGCGGGAGACCCTCGCCGTGGACGACGTCAGCTTCCAGCTGCGCCGCGGCATGGTCACCGCGCTCGTGGGCCAGTCCGGTTCGGGCAAGTCCACCCTCGCCCGCATGATCACGGGCGTGGACCGGCCGACGACGGGCACGATCACGTTCCACGCGAAGGAGGGCCCGCTCGACGTCGGCACCCTCGGCGGCGGCGCCCTGCGCGGCTACCGCTCCCTCGTGCAGATGGTGTTCCAGGACCCCTACTCGTCGCTCAACCCCAACAAGACGCTCGAGTACATCCTGTCGCGGCCGCTGAAGAACCACCGCTCCATGGGGCGGGCGGAGCTGAGCGCGGCGATCGACGAGCTGCTCGAACGGGTCGCCCTCACCCCGGCCCGCCGCTACCGGTCCCGGCACGCCTTCGAGCTGTCCGGCGGGCAGCGTCAGCGCGTGGTGATCGCGCGGGCGCTCGCCGCCGATCCGGAGCTGATCATCGCCGACGAGCCGATCTCGAGCCTCGACGTGTCGATCCGCGCCGAGGTGCTCGAGCTGCTCCAGCGCCTGGTCGCCGACTCCGACGTGGGCATCCTCTACATCACCCACGACCTGCTCTCGGCCCGCATGCTGGCCGACGACGTGATCGTGCTGAACCAGGGCCGCGTGGTCGAGCACGGGGAAGCGATCGACGTGATCCGCACCCCGCGCGACGAGTACACGCGGCAGCTGCTGGAGGCGATCCCGAACCCCTTCGCCGACCTCTACAAGCCGTGATCTCCGCGGTGGGCGCGCCGGACCCGGGGGCACGCTGTGCTGACGGACTGCTGGGTGCAGGGAGCCGGCTGCTGAAACTCCGCGTGTGGCGTGACCTGAAGCCCCCACAGGCGGTGAGGTCACGCCTGGCGCAGAGTTTCAGCAGGGCCTGCCCGGAGCCCCCCTCAGCCGATGTGCACGCTCACCGGGCCGTCGGCCGTGACCAGCACCTTCTGCCCGGAGCGGGCGGCGCGGGCGCCGGGCCCGTCGGCCGTGACCGGCGCGTCGGTCCGGAGCACCACCCGGAGCCGTTCCCCGGCGGGCTCGGCGAAGGAGAGCTGCTCGTCGGAGATCGCCGTGAGCTCGGCGTTCGCCTCCTCGATCCGGGCGCGGCCCACGTCCAGCCCGCGCGCGAGCAGGTAGCCGGTGTGCGGGGCGGGGCGGAGGTCGATCCGCTCCCCGTCGAGCTCGATCGTGACGTCCGGCCGGTAACCGGTGACGTTCAGCAGGTGGAGCATGCGGCCGCCGTATTCGTCGCGGGTGGTCGTGGCGACGACGCCCGGGACGCTCGAGCGCAGGCGCAGCCCGGGCACAGCGCCGAGACGCTCGAGGGCGTGGCCGAACAGGCCCAGGTGCGAGGGGAGACCCGCGGCGAGCAGGATCGCCCGGCCCTCGCCGCGCCGCACCTCGACGCCGCAGGTCTCGCCGTCGACGGTGGTCAGCACCGGCCGGGCGTCCGGACCGGAGAGCTCCTGGAACCAGCCCACCCGTGTCTCATCGAGCACCGCGCGATCCTCGGTCCAGTGCACCGAGGGGTGGAAGCGCGAGGAGTCGTGGCGCACGGGCGCGGCGCTGAGGCCGAGGGAGTCGGCGAGGATCCGGCAGGGCCGGCCCTCGAGGTCCCGTTCGGGCAGCACGCCCAGCAGCAGGAGGCCGCCGCCCCCGGCGACGTGATCGGCGAGCTGCTGCTGCACGTGCGGGTCGAGGTGTCGCGAGGAGGCGAGCATGAGGACGCTCCGTCCCGCGCCGCCCGACCGCGGTCGGGGGGAGGCGACGTCGACCGCGTCGAAGCGGTAGCCCTGGAAGAGGGCGGAGCGGGCGAGGGCCTTGCGCTGGCCGGGCCCGCGGTGCAGCTCGAGGTCCCGGACGATCTCGCCCATGACCTCGCTGTCCGGATGCCGCAGCTCGGTCGCGTAGGAGTCGAGCACGAGGCCGAGCGCGAGGTCGTCGAGCTCCTCGACGGCGCTCGCGAGGTGCCGCTCGTGCAGCGCCAGCTGGCGCATGGCCGCGGCGAGGGGCGCGAGGGTCGGGGAGGCCTGGCCCTCGGGGCCGACGGGGGCCGCGAAGCCGTGCCGGCGCCCGGTGAAGGCGAGGCGGTCGTTGCCGTCGCCGACGGGCTCGTCGAGCGGCGGGTTGTGTCCGCCCGCGAAGAGGTAGTAGTTCAGCATCCGGTTGCCCTGGGCGACGAACAGGCGGCTCTTGAGGTCGGCGGTGGCGGGCTCGGCGAGGCGCTCCATGCCGTCGCCGTAGTCGCCGGTCCCGGCCTCGAACTCGAGGGAGGTCAGCGGCTGGTCGTCGTCGTGGACCGCCTGCTGGAAGGCGTTCAGCACGTACATGTCGGTCGTGACGTCGAGGGTCATGTCCCCGGCGTAGTGGTCGGAGCCGGAGAGGTAGCCGGGTCGGCCGGAGTAGGTCTCGACCAGCTGGCTGATGCCGAGCGCGGAGCCCTGCTCTGTGCCGTGGATGTTGATCAGGAAGGGCACATCACGCACGCCGTGCGACTCGGCGGCTGCGCGCAGATGGTCGACGTAGCGGGCGAAGCGGCCGCGCAGGAACCGCGTCAGGTCCACGCGCAGGGCGCCCGCCCAGGCCTCCTCGGGGCTGCGCACGGCGCGGGCCCAGGCGGCGTCGTCCTCCTCGAGCGCGGGGTACGTCCCGGCGGCGTCCGCGCGGTGCTCACGGATCCATCCGCGCAGGTCGGAGAGGAGATCGTCGGTGAGGTCGGGGGAGTTCGTGACCCAGGCGAGCATGCCGATCTCGTTGTCCAGTTGCACCGAGATGATCGGGCCGCCGTGCTGGATCAGCCGCTCGGCGAGCAGCGGCATGACCGCGGCATACCAGCGGTCGGCCTCGGCGAGGAAGGCGGGGGCGAGGTAGTCGACGGTGCGGCTCGGCGCGGGCGCGCCGTCCCAGCCGACGGGCACGATCTCCGGGTGCTCGGTGTAGAGCCGGTAGGGGAGGCCCTCGTTCTTCAGCTCCGCCATCTGGAAGGGGCCGGGGCGGGCGATGAACCACAGCCCCGCCTCGGCGCAGAGGTCGAGGAAGGCGGCGAGGTCCCGCTCCGGGCGGGTGGCGCCGGTGAGGTCGAGGGTGCCGTCGGGCAGCTCGTGGAAGACCCACGGGATGTAGCTGGCCACGGTGTTCGCGCCGGACTCGGCGAGCTGCGCGATGCGCGCGGCCCACTGCTCGCGGGGCACGCGGAAGTAGTGGATCTCGCCGGCCAGGATCAGTCGCGGCTCTCCGTGGATCAGCAGGCGGCGGCGGTCGATGGTGAGCATTCGGGGACATCCCGTCGTCGGTGTCGGGGGTCGGGCCGGGGGCCCGCTGTCGGGTGGACGCGGCGTCGGCCGGCGTCTACGGTGAAGACATGTAAGCGCTTGCACCTCTGGGGCACAAGCATATCCACCACGGCCGGGCGCGTCGAGGACCCTCCCGGCGGGGGTCAAGAGGGTCGCGGTCGACGCGGGCCGGACGGTCATCGAGGTCGAGCAGGAAGGCGCACGGCATGAGCAGGCAGACGACGAAGAGGTCCGAGCGGGGCTCCGCCACCATCTACGCGGTCGCGGAACGCGCGGGCGTCTCCACCGCGACGGTCTCTCGGGCGCTCGCCGGGAGCGACAAGGTCGCGCCCCGCACCCGGGAGGCGGTGCTGACCGCCGCGCGCGAGCTGAACTACGTCCCCGACGGATCCGCCCGGGCCCTCGCCGGCCGGCGCACCAACGCGCTCGGCCTCGTGCTGCCCGGCATCGACGGCCCCTACTACGCCGCCGTGCTGGTGGGCTTCGAGACCGCCGCGAGCGACCTCGGCCTGTCCGTCGTCATCCTCCTGACCGGCCCCGACACCGATCCGGAACGGGCCGTGCGCCAGCTCGCCGGCAAGGTGGACGGCATCGCCTTCATGTCCCGCAGCGCGGCGGACGACGCCCTCGTGGCGGAGATCGGCCGTCGTCGGCCCGTGGTCACCGCCGCCCGCGGCCGCATCCCCGGTCGCGACGCCTTCTTCACCGAGAACGAGGTCACCGCCGCCCGCCTCACCGGGCACCTGGTCGAGGCCGGTCGCCGCCGCATCGCCTTCCTGGGCCGGCCCGAGCCGGACTCCGACATCGGCGCCCGCTACACGGGCTACCTCAGCGCCCTGCGCGATGCCGGGCTCGAGAGCGTGACGACCTTCGCGGCCGACGCGGTCGACGAGTCCGGCACCCAGATCGCGCGCGAGATCGTCGCCGACGGCCTCGACCTCGACGCGATCGTCTGCGGCAACGACCAGCTGGCTCTCGCGGTCATGCACCAGCTGCAGGAGGAGGGCGTCGACGTGCCCGGAGAGATCGCCGTCGTCGGCTGGGACGACGTGCACGCCGCCCGCTACGTGCGCCCGGGCCTGACCACCGTCGCCCAGCCCGTCGAAGAGCTGGGCGCGCTCGCCGCCCGCCGCCTCGCCGCCCTCGTCGACGGTGCCGACCCCGATCCTGAGCCGGTCGTCCTCGACTCCCGCATCGTCCACCGCGGCAGCTGCGGCTGCGCGACGCCGGGCCCCAGCGGCCCCGAGACCTCCCCCGACCTCCCCGAGGAGACCCGATGACCTCCACGACCACCGCCCCGCCCCACGCGACGCGCACCCTGCCGATCGCCCTCGAGCTGACCCCCGCTGGCGATCCGGCCCGCCTCGACGCCGGGTCGCTCAGCCTGCTGCAGTACCCGGCCACTCCCGCCGAGTCCGGGCCCGCGGGCGTGCACCTGCGGGTCCGCCCCGTCGGCGCCTCCGCCTGGGAGATGACCGCGCCGCTCACCGGCCCCGCCGTGCTGGGTGTCCGCGCGGCCGACGGCACGGTGCAGAGCGCCCCCGCCGGCCTCGCCGTCACCGCCCGCCTCGCTGCGGCCGGCGAGGGCTGGTCCTGGAGCGTCACCGTGCGCAACGACCGCGGGACCGTCGTCGAGGTGGATCTGCTGCACACCCTCGACGCGGCGCTCACCCCGCGCGACGCCGTCCGGCGGAACGAGCAGTACGTCGCCCAGTACCTCGACCTCAGCCCCGTCCGCCACGGCGCGGACGGTGCCGGGCTCGCGCTCGCCGTGCGCCAGAACATGCCCTCGGGCGAGGTGCCCTGGGCCGTGATCGGGGCCGACGCCCCCGTCGCCCAGTGGGGCACCGACGCCCTCCAGCTCCTCAACCAGAGCACCGGCGCCGGCCTCGATCCCGCCCGTGACCTGCCCTCCGAGCGGCTCCAGCACGAGCACACCCTCGCCGCGCTGCGCACCGCGGCGGTCTCCCTCGGCCCCGGTGAGAGCTGGTCGACGGTGTTCTGGGGCGCGGTCGTCGCCGACCACCCCGCGGCCACCACCGCGGCCGATGCCGCCCTCGTCGACGCCCTGCGCGAGCGGGTCCTCGAGGGGGAGACCCCGTCGGACACTGCGGAGGCCGCTGCGCCCAGCGCGGACACCACCGCCGGCAGCACCGATGTGCCCCGCAGCCTCCTCGCGACCGCCGCCGAGCTGCCCGTGCGCGAGGCAACCCGCATCGATCTCGAGGCGCTCGCCGGCGGCGCGCTGCGCCTGCTCGAGGAGGACCGCGGCGCCGTCCTCTCCGCTTTCGGGACCGCCGGTCACGTGGTCGCCGCCGCGAAGGAGCGCGCCGTGCTGCGCCCCCACGGCCACATCCAGCAGGTCCACGCGCGCGCCGCCGCGGACCTCGACGTCGTCGCCTCCACCGCCTGGATGCGGGGAGTGTTCTGCTCGCAGCTCACGATCGGCCACGCCTCGAGCGGCGAGCTGACCGGCGTGCGCCGCTCCTACCTCGGCCTCGAGCGGGCCAGCGGCGTCCGCCTGCTCCGCCGCGCCGTGGGCGGCGACTGGCAGCTGCTCGGTCTGCCCACCGCCTGGTCCGTGGGCGAGGAGGTCTGCACCTGGCTGTACGTCGCGGCCGACGGGGCGGCGGGAGCCGCGGAGGCGACGGTGCGCGTGCGCGCCGAGGTCGCCCTGCCCGGCACGGTCCGCCTCACGGTGACCACCACGGGCGCGGTGGGCGAGCTGCTGCTCCTCGTCGACGGCAGCGAGGAGCTGTCCCTGCAGGCCGCCGCCGACGGGCAGAGCCTCGAGATCGCGGACGACTCCGCGCTCTTCTCCGACGCCGTCGCCCGCGACTCGCGGCTGCGCACCGTCGCCCTCGGCGCGGCGCGGGAGGCGCAGGTGCTGCTCGGGCGAGCCGGCGCGGACGCGGAGGTGGAGCCCTACCGACCGCGCCTGCCGCGACTGACCGCCGCGTCGGCCGCCCCGTCGGCAGCGGGCGACCCCGCGACCGCGGCGACCGACACGACCGCCCCGTCGGCCGCCGCCGAGCTGGAAGTCGCCGCCGTCGGCGAGACCCTGGCCTGGCTCGCGCAGAACGCCTCCGTGCACTTCCGCTCCCCGCGCGGCCTCGAGCAGTACACCGGCGGCGCCTGGGGCACGCGCGACGTGTGCCAGGGACCTGTCGGCCTGCTGCTCGCCACCGACGAGCCGGCCGAGCTGCGCCGCACCCTGCTGACCGTGCTCGGCGCCCAGCAGGAGGACGGCACCTGGCCGCAGTGGTTCGACTATCTCCCCGGGTACGCGGGTCCCGGCCTTCGCGACGCGCACGGCGACGTCGTCTATTGGCCGCTGCTCGCCCTCGCCGAGTACCTCGAGGTCACCGGCGACGCGAGCATCCTCGCGGAGACCGCGGGCTGGGTCGGGGCAGACCGCCTCGGCGAGCCGACCAGCGTGCTCGACCACGCCCTGCGCGCCGTCGAGCACATCTCCCGCCAGCGCACCGAAGACCCGCGCCTGCCCGCCTACGGGCACGGCGACTGGAACGACTCCCTCCAGCCGGCGAGCCCCGCGCTCGCCGCGAGCCTCTGCTCGACCTGGACCACCGAGCTCGAGATCAAGGCACTCGGCCACCTCGCCGCCGCCCTCACCGCCCACGCGAACCCGAGCGCCGACCCGGAGGTCGCCGCACTCGCGGCCCGCTGCCAGGGCCTCGCCGACGGCGCCGCCGAGGCCTTCGCCGAGCTGCTGCTCGTGGACGGGGAGCTCGCCGGATACGCCCATCTGCACGACGGCGAGGTGCGCCACCTCGTCCACCCGCGTGACGAGACCACCGGCCTCCAGCGAGGATCCCTGCAGGTCATCCACGCCCTCGCCGACGAGCTGCTGACCACCGAGCAGGCCCGCCACCACCTCGACCTGCTCGAGGCGCACCTCACCGGACCCACCGGCATCCACCTCTTCGACCGGCCCGTCGGCTACCACGGCGGCGTCATGGAGGTCTTCCAGCGGGCCGAGACCGCGACCTTCTTCGGCCGCGAGATCGGGCTCATGTACATGCACGCCCACCTGCGCTACGTCGAGGCGCTCACCCGCCTCGGCGAGCCCGAGCGGGCCTGGACCGAGCTGCTGAAGGCCGTGCCGATCGGGCTCTCCGACCGTGTCGACTCCGCCCGGATCCGCCAGTCCACCTGCTACTTCTCGAGCTCCGACGCGGTCTTCCCCGACCGGGCGACCGCCGCCGCCGAGGGCGCCCGGATGCGCGAGGGCACCGTCGACTTCGAGGGCGGCTGGCGCGTGTACTCCTCGGGTCCCGGGCTGCTGCTGCGGATGATCGTCGAGGACGTGCTCGGTCTCCGCGCCCGGGCCGGACGGCTCGAGGTCGATCCGGTGCTGCCAGGCGCGCTCGACGGCGCCGAGGCGGAGATCCCCTACGACGGCGGGCTGCTCACGGTCCGATTCCGCCGCGGGGAGACCGGCTGCGGAGTGCGCGAGCTGCGCGTCGACGGAGAGGCGGTGGACCTCGCGGCGGCCCGTCCGCTCGAGCGCCGCTACCGCGCGGCCGGCGTGGGGCTCGACCGGGCGCTGGTGCGGCCCGGGGCCGTGCTCGAGGTGGTCACCGGCTGAGGCTCGGCGGAGGCGGTTCGGGTGCGGTAGGTGGCCGCCGGTTGCTCGGTCGGGTGCTCAGCCTGCTGGAACTCCGCGCGTGGCGTGACCTGAAGGCCTGTGGGGCGGTGAGGTCACGCCAGGCCCGGAGTTTCAGCAGCGAGCTCGACTCTCCCCCTCCCGCCGCCCCGACCTTCCCCCTCCCCGCGCGGGAGCGGGCCGGGATAGATTCACGGGTCATGGACCTCGACCCGCTCACCCGCGTCCGGCTCTCGACGATGATGTTCCTGGAGTTCTTCGTCTGGGGCGGATGGTTCGTCACCCTGGGTACCTACCTCGCGACCGACCTGCAGGCCACCGGCAGCCAGATCGCCCTCGCCTTCCTCACCCAGTCGCTCGGCGCGATCCTGGCCCCGTTCATCGTGGGGCTCATCGCCGACCGCTTCTTCGCCGCCCAGCGCATCCTCGGCGTGCTGCACCTGTTCAGCGCCGCGATGCTGTTCCTCGCCGGGCGCCAGGAGTCCTTCGGCGCGTTCTTCGTGTTCGCCCTGCTGGCGATGGTCTCGTTCATGCCGACCCTCGCGCTCGCGAACTCGATCTCCTTCCGCCGCATGCGCAGTCCCGAGAAGCAGTTCCCGGGCGTACGCGTGTTCGGCACGATCGGCTGGATCGTGGCCGGGCTGCTCATCGGCTGGCTGGGCTGGGAGGCGGGCGACGCGCTCGCGAACACCTTCGTCATGGCCGCGATCGGCTCCGCCGTGCTCGGCGTGTACGCCTTCACGCTGCCGCACACCCCGCCCGAGTCTGCCGGCGGCCGCGCCACCGTGCGCGACGTGCTGGGCCTGGACGCCCTCGCACTGCTGAAGACCCGCTCCTACCTGGTGTTCTTCCTCGCCTCGATCCTCATCTGCATCCCGCTGGCGTTCTACTACAACTTCACCAACCTCTACCTCAACGAGATCGGGGTGAGGTCCGCGGCCGCGGTGCAGTCCCTCGGCCAGCTCTCCGAGGCGGCGTTCCTGCTGATCATGCCGCTCATGCTGAAGCGCCTCGGCATCAAGTGGACGCTGCTCATCGGCATGCTCGCCTGGGCCCTGCGCTATGCCCTGTTCGCGGTAGGGGACGCCGGCTCGCTCCTGTGGCTCGTGATCATCGGGCTGCTGCTGCACGGCGTCTGCTACGACTTCTTCTTCGTCGCCGGACAGATCTACACCGACCGCTTCGCCCCCAAGCACGTGCGCAGCGCCGCCCAGGGCCTGATCTCCCTCGCCACCTACGGCGTGGGCCTGCTCATCGGCTCGCTCCTCTCCGGGCCGATCGTCGACGCCTTCCTCGCGGCCGACGGCAGCCATGCCTGGCGGACGATCTGGCTCATCCCCGCGGCGCTCGCGGTCGGCGTGGCGCTGTTCTTCGCGAGCCTGTTCCGGGAGCGGGAGAGCGCGGGGGCCGAGGTCGAGGCAGCATGATCGTGCGACTCCGGCGACCCTGACCTGCCGGGGGGGGGGGGGGGGGGGGGGGGGGGGGGGGGGGGGGGGGATGGGCGGTAGTCGCCGCACCATCCGCCTCCCGCTCTCCATACCCTAC
>NZ_JAZDCG010000012.1:0-42997 GCF_036321705.1 Brachybacterium sp. J144 | reverse complement strand
AAGTATGCCGGGGCGGCCCGGGCGCCCCGGGCTGTGGGGGCGGGGGGGTGCGTTCCCGCGGGAACGCCCCCGTCGGCCCCGAGCGCCCAGTCGTGCCCAGCCTCGCCTCAGCGACCCGTCGAGCCGTACCAGGGACGGCACACGCCCTCGTCCGTCGGCGCCGAGGTGATCTCGAGCAGGTGGCCGGTGGCGGTGCGCACGAAGGTCGGGGAGTAGTTGGGGCAGTAGTTGTTCCACGGCTCGTCGACGGGGACGGGTGCGGGCTCCGTGATCCAGCGGACCCGGCCCTTCAGCGAGCGGCTGCGGGTGCGCAGGACGACCTGGCCGTTCGCGGCGGAGGTCTCGCCGTCCGGTCCGTAGTGCATCTGCGCGCCGAGCAGCACCGAGCCGTCGTCGTCGACCAGCAGCGTCGGCGTGTGGCGCGGCTCGGTGCCGTCGATAGCGCGGATGATCTCGTCCCGGGCCGTGACGGGGCCCCAGTTGCGTGGGTCGCGGGCCGTGCGCACGAAGGTGCGGCAGTGGTCCGAGGGGCCGCAGATCTCGTAGCTCATGGCCCAGTCGCCCGTGCTCAGGCGGCGCACGTTGGGCATCCCGGGTCGGGCGGCGGGATCCGCGAGGGCGATCGTGTCCTCCCGATCGGTCCAGGTCAGACCGTCGACCGAGGTCTGCTGCACGATCTTCTGCGAGTGCCTCTCCCCGTCGGTCTCGTCGCAGTACCAGAGCACCAGGGTGTCGTCGTCGGCGAGGGCGAACTCGGGCTCCCACAGCCCGCCGGCGTTCGCAGCGACGGCCGTGATCGCGATCCGCTCCCAGGTGCGGCCGACGTCCGTGCTCGCCCAGATCCGGATGGTCATGCGGCGGTCCGGCTGGTCCGCGCCCACCGAGGCGCTCCACAGGAGGGTGCCCGCCGGCAGGTCCCCGACGGCGCGCGGCAGCTCGTAGAGGGTCGCGCAGCACAGCCCCTCGCCTCCCGCGGTCGCCTCGTCGGACACGGTCCCGACCTGCGCGAAGGTCTCGCCGCCGTCGACCGACTCCCAGATCGCCCCGTAGCCGGAGGGCCCGTCGAAGGAGACCACCGAGGCGAGCAGCCGGTCATCGGCCTCCCCCTGGTGCGCGAGTCGGATGGCCCGCGGGTAGAGCCCGGTCCCGTCCACGAGCAGCCGGGGCGGACGGTCCCCGGGGCGGCCCGGTCGCCCGGTGCCGTCGGCGGGGTGGGTGCCGTCCTCGGCCAGCGCGGGGGCCGCGAGGGCGGAGGCGGCCGACGCGGTCAGCGCGGCGGTCAGGGCAGTGGTCACGGTGCGTCGTCGCATGGTGCGGTCACGTCCTTCTGTCGGGGTGGGGTCGTGGGTTGGGAGTTGGGGTTGGTCTGGTCGGGGGTCGGCCTGCTGGAACTCCGTTCGTGGCGTGAGCTGACGCTCTGTGGGTCGGTGAGGTCACGTCAGGCGCGGAGTTTCAGCAGGTCCGGCGGTGAGGGGCGGTGGATGGGGGCGTCGCCGGTGGGGAGAGGGGCGTGGCCGGAGGGCCGGTGGGAGGGAGGCCGGCGGTGGCGCCATCGCCCGGTCAGCCCCTCCGGCCGAGGCGGAACATCGCCCAGCTGGTCGGGGGCAGGGTGGCGGTCAGCCGGGGGCCGCTCGCCCTGCCGGCCGAACCTCCCGGGGCATCCGAACCGGCCGAACCCGTCGGATCGTCCCTGTAGGCGGCGGCCACCTCCGCCCCGCCCGCCTCGGCCCCGCCGCCCTCGACCCTCGCCCCCTCGAGCACCCGTGCGACCACGCGGTCGGGATCCTCGGCCGTGTTCGTCGCGTACGGGTCCTCCTCGTGCAGGGCGACAGCCTCAATCAGCTCGAGCCCCGCGAACCCGGTCAGCGGCACCTCGAGTGCGAGCTCCTGGTCGACCGAGCGGTTGACGGCGAGGACCACGAGCTGGCCGGCCTCCGCGTCCCAGGTGGCGACCGCGTCCAGCACGGCGCTCTCCCCGAAGCGGGCGTTCTCGGCGCGCGGGGTGTCGATCGCGACGCGCAGCACCTCGCCGGAGACGTGCCGGGAGGTGAGCGCAAAGGGGTGGAAGATGGTCTGCCGCCAGGCCGCCCCACCAGGAACGGTGCGGATCGGGCCGAGCACGTTGACCAGCTGCGCCTGCGAGGCCGAGGCGACGCGGTCCGTGTGCCGCAGCAGGCAGATCAGCAGCGAGCCGACGATCACCGCGTCCTGCGCCGTGTAGGTGACCTCGGCGAAGCGCGGGGCGACGGGCCAGTCCGCGCCGCTCGGCTCCTCCCCGGCGTCGCCCTGGCCGGAGCCGGTCACGTTCCACTCGTCGACGCTGATCATGACCCGCTTGTCGCCGCGGCGCAGGGCGCGCACGTGATCGACGGTCGCGGCGACGGCGTCGAGATAGGCGTCGAGGTCGTCGGCGACCGCGAGATAGGAGGCCCGGTCGCCGTCGCGCTCGCCGTAGTAGACGTGCGCGGAGACCATGTCGACCTCGTCGTACCCGGCCTCGAGCACCGCCTGCTCCCAGGCGGGGAAGGTGGGCATCGAGGCGTGGGAGGAGCCGCAGGCCACGAGCTCGAGATCGGGGTCGGCGCGGCGCATCGCCCGGGCGGCCTCCGCGGCGAGGCGCGCGTAGTCCGCGGCGGGCCGGTGCCCCAGCTGCCACGGCCCGTCCATCTCGTTGCCGAGGCACCACATCCGGATCGGGTACGGCTCGGGGTGCCCGTTCGCCGCGCGACGGTCGGCGAGCTCGGTGCCGGGGGCGCCGGTCGCGTACTCGAGCACGTCCAGCGCCTCCGGGACGCCGCGGGTGCCGAGGTTGATCGCGTACATCGGCTCGACGCCCGCCCGCTCCACCCAGGTCATGAACTCGTCGAGCCCGAAGGCGTTGGTCTCGGTCGAGTGCCAGGCGAGGTCCCGGCGCACGGGCCGCTCCTCGATCGGTCCCACGCCGTCCTCCCAGCGGTAGCCGGAGACGAAGTTCCCGCCCGGATAGCGGACGGTGCTGACGCCCAGCTCGCGGGTCAGGTCGAGCACGTCGGTGCGCAGCCCGTCGGCGTCGGCCGACGGGTGCCCCGGCTCGTGGATCCCCGTGTGCACGCAGCGCGCCATGTGCTCGACGAAGCTGCCGAAGGTGCGCCGCCGGACCGGGCCGACGACGTGGGCGGGGTGGAGGTGGAGGGTGCCGTGCAGGGTCATCGATGACTCCCGGGAGTGGGGCGGCGGGTGGTTGCCGACTCTAGTTCAACGATGTACCTTGTGCCACACCTCACAGGAATTCGTGACTGCGAGGGGTCGGACGGCCATAGGGGGCCCCGACGTCCCACCCCGGTCGGCACGGGCCGCCGGGTCGGTCTCGACGACGAGACAGAACGGAACACGATGAGACGACGACGATTCCTCGCCGGCGCCCTGGGCGCCGCCGCAGCCGGGGCGACGGGGCTCGCCACCGGCTGCGGCAACCTCCACTCCTCCGACCCCGACCGCCTGACCTTCATGTTCCGCGGCTCGACCGAGGAGCGGGACGTCTTCAGCCGCGCCGTGGACATCTTCCAGGAGCGCACCGGGCAGCGCGTGGACCTGATCTCCACCTCCGCCGACCAGTACGGCACGAAGCTGCAGACGGCGATCCTCGGCAACTCCACCCCGGACGTCTTCTACTTCGACGCCTCCCGGGCCACGGCCTACATGGTCAACGGGGTCCTCGCCGACCTCACCCCCTACGTCGAGGCGACCTCGCTGCCCGTGGACGACATCTGGCCCGCCGGCCTCGAGCTCTACCGCTTCGACGGCGATCAGCGCGGACAGGGCCCGATCTACGGCATGCCGAAGGACCTCGGACCGTTCTCTTTCGGCTACAACAGGACGCTCTTCGAGGAGCTGGGCGTGGAGCCGCCCGATCCGGAAGCACCGCTGACGTGGGACGAGTTCCTGGCCCGCTGCCAGCAGCTGACCCAGGACCGCGACGGCGACGGCGCGACCGACTCCTGGGGGACCTCGGTCAACATCGGGGCCGAGATCCACTCCTACGTGTGGTCGAACGGCGGGAACTGGCTCAGCGAGGACCTCCGCACCGTCACCGTGGACACCCCCGAGTTCGCGGAGGCGCTGCAGTACGTGGTCGACCTGAGGGAAGTCCACGGCGTGACCCCCTCGATCAACGAGACCGAGGGCCTGGACGGCTACCAGCGCTGGCTGCGCGGCCAGATCGGCTTCTTCCCCGTCGCCCCCTGGGACCTCACCCTCTACCGCACCCTCGACTTCGACTTCGACCTCTGCCCGTACCCGGCCGGAGCGACCGGCACCTCCGCGACGTTCATCGGGTCCCTCGGCATCGGCGTCTCCGCGACCAGCCGCAACCCCGAGGCGGCCGCGGAGCTCGCCATGTTCCTGGCCTGCGACCCCGAGGCGCAGGCCCTCATCGTCGGCGAGGGGCAGACCATCCCCAACACCCGCACCCATGCGGCCGAGTGGGTGCAGGACACCTCCTCCGAGCCGCAGAACAAGCAGGAGTACATCGACGTCGTCGAGGACTACGGACGCTTCGTCCCCGACATGCTCACGTACACCCCGGAGTGGCTGAACGCCTTCCACACCAACCTTCAGCCCGTGCTCGAGGGACGCCGGGGAGCGGCCGAGTACCTCGCCGAGACCCAGCCCGTCATGCAGCAGTTCCTCGACACCGGACACGAGCAGTTCCTCATCGACCGGGAGGCGAACGCCCGATGAGCACCCTCACCACCACCACCGCGCCCGCCCCCGTCGGCGTCGCGGGAACCTCCGCGCGCCGGCCCGGCCGCGGCCGACTCACCCAGCCCGAGAGGTTCTGGGGCCGGATCTTCATCGCGCCGCCGGTGATCGGCTTCGCCCTCTTCGCGCTGGCGCCGCTGCTCTTCTCCTTCTACGCCTCGTTCACCCACTGGAACGGGCTGTCGGCCCCGCTGTTCTCCGGCTGGACGAACCTGCGCACCATGGCCGCCGATCCGCAGTTCTGGCAGTCCCTCGCGAACACCGCGTTCCTCATGCTGGGGATCCCGATCGGGCTCGCGATCTCGCTCGCCCTGGCCCTCGCCCTGAACCGGCGCATCCCCGGCCGGGCCGCCTTCCGCGTCATCTACTACCTGCCGGGCGTGAGCTCGGTGGCCGCGATCTCGATCCTCTGGCAGTGGGCGCTCAACGGCGACTTCGGCCTGGTCAACCAGCTCCTCGCCGGCGTCGGCATCGAGGGTCCGAACTGGCTGGCCGAGAAGGTCTGGGTCAAGCCCGCGCTCATCATCATGGGCGTGTGGAAGGGGATCGGCTTCTCGACGCTGCTCTACCTCGCGGCGCTCCAGTCGGTGCCCCGCACTCTGCTCGAGGCCGCGATGCTCGACGGCGCCGGGGCCTGGCTGCGCTTCCGCCACGTGGTGCTGCCGATGCTGAGCCCCGTCACGTTCTTCCTGGTCGTCACCGGGATCATCGGCGGTGCGCAGATGTTCGCGGAGATCAACATCATGACCCCGACGGGCGGCCCCGAGTTCGGCTCCGCCACCATCGTCTGGTACATCTGGCAGCAGGGCTTCCAGAACCTGAAGCTGGGCTATGCGACCGCGATGAGCCTCGTGCTGGGGCTCCTGATCTTCGTGGTCACGGCCGTCC
Source organism: Brachybacterium sp. J144 (assembly GCF_036321705.1). Taxonomy (NCBI): domain Bacteria; kingdom Bacillati; phylum Actinomycetota; class Actinomycetes; order Micrococcales; family Dermabacteraceae; genus Brachybacterium; species Brachybacterium sp. J144. The sequence continues at coordinate 37,369 of NZ_JAZDCG010000012.1, read as the reverse complement.
AGTTCTACCTCAACTCCCGCAACGTCTTCACGGTGGAATGAGGAGGCCCGACATGGCTGCCACCAGTGCCGTCCCGACCGCCCCGCTCCCGACCTCCGGCGCCGGCGGGCTCCGCTCCCGGAGGCCCCGGAGCGAGCGCGCCTTCCGCTCCCCGGCCGATGTGATCGTCTTCGTCGTCCTCTGCCTCGGGGCGATCACCATGCTGCTGCCGCTGGCCTGGATGCTCTCGACCTCGCTGAAGACGCAGGAGAACGTGTTCATCCTGCCTCCCCAGTGGATCCCGGACCCCGTCGAATGGGGGAACTACCTGCGGATCTGGGAGGCGGGGCCGCTGCTCAGCGGCATCGTGAACTCCTCGATCGTCTCGCTCACCGTGATCACCGTCGGCACCGTGACCTCGTGCTACGCCGCCTACGGCTTCTCGAAGCTGCGGATCCCGGGGAAGAACGCGATCTTCCTGGCCCTGCTCGCGGGGATCATGATCCCGTTCCCCGCGCTCATGATCCCGACGTTCATGCTGTTCTCGCAGATCGGCTGGGTCGACACCCTGCTGCCGCTCATCGTGCCGGGCCTGTTCGGCAACCTGATGATGGTGTTCTTCCTGCGTCAGTACCTGATGAGCGTGCCCGACTCGCTCATCGAGGCGGCCGTGATCGACGGCGCGACCCACCCCCAGATCTTCGCCCGGATCGTGCTCCCGCTGATCCGTCCCGCGATCGCCGCCCAGGTGATCCTGTGGTTCATGGGCACCTGGAACGACTACCTGGGGCCGATCATCTACCTGAACTCGGAGAACGTGCACACCCTGCAGCTGGTGATCGCGAACTTCAACGCGACCTACGCGGTCCAGACGGACTACCCGCTGATCATGGCGGCATCGATCGTCGCGCTGCTGCCGGTGCTGGTCGTCTTCCTGCTCTTCCAGCGGCAGATCATCGAGTCCATTGCCCTGACCGGCAACAAGGGCTGAGCGATGGCGGAACGGCCCGGCGGTCCGACGGCGGCGGACGCGCCGGTGGGCGGGGCGCTGGGCGGGGTCATGGCCGCCCTCGCCTGGGTGCCGCGGCTGCTGCTGCTCCATCTCGCCTGGGTCGTGCTGGTCCTCGCCGGCGGCGTGGTGGGCGGCCTCGCCCCGGCCACCACCGTGCTGGTCGCCGAGCTGCGGCGCGGCGCGGCGGCCGACGGCGGGGCCCCGCCGGCCGGGGGCCCCGGGCTCGGGGCGCGGGGGCGCGATCTGCTGCGCCGGTACCGGCGCGAGCTGGTCCCCGCGAACCTCGTGGCCGGTCCGTTCGTGCTCCTCGCCCTCGCGGCCGCGGCGAACCTGGCCCTCGGCACGGCCGGGGAGCTGCCCTCCTGGTTCGCCCCGGTCGGCCTCCCGGCCGCGGTGCTCCTGCTCGTCCTCGGCACGATCGGGGCGGCGCATGCCGTCGCCCTCCATGTCCTGCGGCCGACGGCTCCGGCTCCGCTGCTCTGGCGGGGCGCGCTCGCCGGGGCGGTGCTGCTGCCGGTGGCGACGGCGTCCTGGGCGACGACGCTCCTCGCGGCGGCGGCTGCGACCGTGGTGATCCAGCCGATCGGCCTCCTGCTCGGAGGTGGGATCCTGGTGGCTGTGACCACCCATGTCCTCACCCGCGCCTGGCAGGCGCGCCTCGAGCAGGCCGCCCCGTCCGAGGGCGACGCCGCAGCCCGGCCCGCGCTCCGACCATGAGCACCGAGGCCGGGACGCGGCCGCCGGCCGAGCCGCCGCGTCGGCGCAACGCCACCATGCGGGACATCGCCGAGCTCCTCGGCGTGTCCATCAAGACCGTCTCGAACGTCGTCAACAACCGGCCCAACGTCGGCGCCCGCACCCGCGAGCAGGTCCAGGCGGCGATCCGCGAGCTGAACTACCGCCCCCAGGTCGGTGCCCAGCAGATGCGCACCGGGACCAGCGGACTCATCACCCTCGCCATCCCGTCGCTGGCCAGCACCTACTTCTCGGAGCTGGCGCAGGCGTTCGCGGACGAGGCGCAGCGGCGGCGGCGCAGCATCATGCTCCACTCGACCGCCGCCGGGGCCCAGGAGGAGCGCAGCGTCCTCTCCGGCTTCACCCGCGTGCTCGGCGACGGCGTCGTCTTCAACCCGCTCGAGATCGGCGAGGACGTGCTCGCCGCGCTGGACCGCACCATCCAGCCGACCGTCTTCATCGGCGAGCACGTCGAGGAGGCGGACCTCCCGCTCGGCAGCGACTACGTGCGCACCGACAACCCGGGAGCGGCCTACGACGCGACCCGGCACCTGCTCGAGCTCGGCCGCACCCGCCCCGCCTATCTCGGCACCCTCGCCGACCCCATCGCCCGGCAGGCCCACTCCACGAGTCACCTCCGCCTGCGCGGCTACCACCGCGCCCTCGCCGAGGCCGGGGGGATCGAGCCCGTGGAGCAGGTGGTCGGATCCTGGAGCCAGGAGGGCGGCCTCGCCGCGGTGCGGACGCTGCTGGGCTCCCATCCCGGGATCGACGGGATCGTCTGCGGCAACGACGACCTCGCCCGCGGCGTGCTCATGGGGCTGCGGGCCGCCGGGGTCGACGTCCCCGGGGACGTGGCCGTGATCGGGCACGACGACATCCACGACGCCGCCCTCACCACGCCGCCGCTGACCACGATCGACCCCGACAAGGACACCCTCGCCGCGATGGTGCTCGACCTGCTGATCGAGCGGATCGACGGCTACGACGGGCCGCCCCGGGTCGTCCAGGCCCCGCACCGGCTGGTCCTCCGGGGCAGCACGGCGCCAGCGACCTGACCCGGGCGGACCGGCGCCGACGGATCGGGGACGTCGGACCTGCCCCACCCGGTCACCCCTCTGACTAGGATCGTCGTCGACCGTGACCGCTCCGACGACGGAGAGCACCCATGTCCCTGAAGGCCCCGCCGGAGTCCCTCCGCGTCGGCATCATCGGCACCGGCGGGATCTCCCGCGCCCACGCCCCCGGATGGATCGAGGCCGGGGCGGAGCTGCACTGCCACAGCCTCGACGGTGCCGCGGAGTTCGCCGCCGAGTTCGGCGCCCGCCCCCACGAGACCCTCGAGGCGCTGCTCGCCGCGGTGGACATTGTCGACATCTGCGCCCCCACCCCCTTGCACGCCGAGCTGATCCACCGGGCGCTCGACGCGGGCCGCCACGTGGTGTGCGAGAAGCCGCTGACCCTGACCGCCGAGGACGCCCGGGCCGTCGCCGAGCACGCCGAGCGCGCGGGCCGGATGCTCTTCCCCGCGCACGTGGTCCGCTTCTTCCCGCAGTACGCCGCGGCGCAGCGGGCCATCGTGGACGGCGCGATCGGCCGCCTCGCCGTGCTCCGCTTCGAGCGCACCGGCTCCTTCCCGAAGCAGCCGTGGTTCGCGGACGAGGCGCAGTCCGGCGGGCTGGTCATGGACCAGATGATCCACGACATCGACCAGGCGCTGTGGCTCGCCGGGCCCGCCGAGCGGGTCTACGCCCAGCAGTCCATGGCCGACGGCGACGCGACCGTGCGCACCGCCCACGTGGTCCTCACCCACGAGAGCGGCGCGATCAGCCACTGCCGCGGCTTCTGGGGCCCGCCCGGCACCGTCTTCCGCTACACCTTCGACCTCGCGGGTGACGCCGGCCGCCTCCAGTACGACTCGGCCGCGGATCCGGAGGTGCGCCTCGACGAGGTCGCCGCCGCCGGTCAAGGCGCCGACGACGACTACCTGCCCGACGTCACCGGACTGCGCAGCCCCTACGCGGAGGAGATCCTCGCCGCGGTCCGCGCGCTGCGCACCGGCGAGGCCCCGCGCGTCTCCGCGGCCGACGGGGTCCGCGCCGTTGAGGTCGCCCGCGCCGCCCTCGAGTCCCTGAGCACCGGACGGAGCATCGCATGCTGACCCCCGAGAATGCCCTCCCGTCGGCGGCCCCCGTCGAGCCGCTGCGCGTGGCGCTGCTGAGCTGCGCCCACACCCACGCCGCCGGCTATGCCGCCCTGCTCGACGCCCGCGAGGACGTCGACCTCGTCGTCGCCGATCCCGACGGCTTCGGCGACGTGACCGCGCAGCTGGTCGTCGGCAGCTACGACGAGGCGTGGACGGCCTGGCCCGAGGGGCCCGACGCCGTGATCGTGACCAGCGCGAACGCCCACCACAAGGAGCTCGTGCTGGAGGCCGCCCGCTGCGGCGTCCACGTGCTGTGCGAGAAGCCGCTCGCGACCACCGTCGCCGACGCCGAGGAGATGGTCGCCGCCTGCCGCGAGGCCGGGGTGGTGCTGATGACCGCCTTCCCCGTCCACTTCTCGCCCGCCGTGCAGACCCTCCGCGCCGCGATCGCCGACGGCCGGCTCGGCCAGGTCATCGGCCTGACCGGCACCAACAACGGCATGCTGCCCACGGCCCGCGACTGGTTCACCGACGTGGAGCTCTCCGGCGGCGGCAGCCTCGTCGACCACACCGTCCACGTCGCCCAGATCCTCGACGAGATCTTCGGCCCGCCCGCGACCGTCCACGCCGTGACCAACCGGATCCTCAGCGCCGACCGCGCCGGGGCCGGCGCCGAGACCGGCGGCCTCGTCACCCTCACCTACGCGAGCGGCACGGTCGCCACGATCGACTGCTCCTGGTCGCAGCCGGTCGACGCCCCCACCTGGGGCGGCCTCACCCTGCAGGCCGTCGGCACCGGCGGACAGATGCAGATCGACGCCTTCGCCCAGCACGTCGGCGGCCCCGGCCGCTGGCTGCCCTACGGCGTGGACCTCGACGCGGAGATGCTCCATGCCTTCCTCGCCGCGGTCCGCGCCGGGGAGGCGGTCGCGCCGACGGGCCAGGTCGGCCTGGCGACCGTCCGCATCGTCGCCGCCGCCCAGGAGTCGGTGCGGACCGGGCAGCCGGTCGCGCTCGCCGGGGGCTGAGGTGCACACGGCGGGGGAGCCGGTGCTCGAGGACCGGACGCTGCGCTGCATCCTCGCGGTCGCGCAGGCGGGCTCCCTGCGGGCGGCGGCCCGGGACCTGGGCATCGCGCCGTCGGCCGTCCAGCGCACGATCGCGGCCGCGGAGCGCCGGCTGGGCGAGACGCTGTTCGAGCGCGGGGCCGATGGGGCCCGGGTCACGGAGCTGGGGCGGGTCGCGGTGCGCTACGCCCTGGAGCGCCGGGACCTCGACGCGCTGTTCGTCGACGAGGTCGCCCTGGGGAGGAGCGCCGCGACCGGCACGGTGCGGCTCGCGGTGGGCCTCGGCTTCCTCGAGCAGGTCGACGAGCACGTGCTCGACCCCTTCCAGCGCGCGCATCCGGACGTGACGATCGTGGTGCAGGCCGGGGGCACCGACTCGATGGTCGAGACGCTCGCCCGGGACGACGCCGATGTCGCGATCGCCCTGCACCCCGCGCCTCACCCGCGGGTCGCGGTGCTCCGTGAGGCCCCCGAGCCGCTGCGGCTCACCTGCGCGGCCGATCACCCGGTGGCGGCCGCGCATCCCGAGGGCGCGGTCCTCGCGCCGTCGGACCTCGAGGGCCTGGACGTGGCGGTGATGGCCCGCGGGTTCGGGCTACGCGCCCTCCACGACGAGTTCCTCCGCGTCCACACCGTGGGCGTACGGACGGTGCTGGAGACCGACTCGCAGACGGTCCTCCTCGGCGCCGTGGCGCGGGGCCGTGCCGTCTCGCTGCTCCCGCCGGTCTTCCTCAGCCCGCGCCCCGCGGGCCGCGCCCTGCAGACCTTCGACATCGCCGACGACCACCTGCGCGCGGTGCGCTCCGCGCTCATGGTGCGCCGCGACCGTCGACTCCCACCCGCCTCCCGAGCACTGCTGCAGGCCTGCTCCCGCTGGATGGCTGGCGAGAACCCCTGAGCGTTGCCGTGCGGACAACACCGTGTCGCCCGATCGAGGTCTTCCCGGTGCGCCGCGGACCTCCTACGCTCCAAGGATCCCTCCCCACCCGCCGACCCGCGCCCCCTCGACGACGAGGAGCGCCCGTCGGCCCCGTCCCCGAGGAGTCCTCATGGAGACAGTCCGCGGACTGGCCCGGCTCTGGCCCCTGCACCTGGCGGTCCTGGTCATCGGCGTCGTCAGCCAGCTGATCGGGATCCTGCGCATCCCCATCGGCATCGGCACGATCCTGCTGCTGCCCATGCTCTTCGCCTTCGCGCTGGCGCTGCTGCTCAACCCCAACATCGTCCCCGCGGTCTCGCGGATCATGCCCGTACGCCGGGTCGCGGCGGCCAGCCCCCTGATCGTCGTCGCGATCATGCCGTTCATCGCCCGGTTCGGCGCCGACATCGGCCCCGGCATCGAGCTCGTCATCCGCTCCGGCCCCGCCCTCCTCCTGCAGGAGATCGGCAACCTCGGCACGATCGTGCTGGCCTTCCCGATCGCGGTGTGGGTCCTGCGCATGGGCCGCGAGTCCATCGGCGCCGTCCACTCCATCGCCCGCGAGCCGAACATCGCGATCGTCGCCGACCGTTACGGCCTGCGCAGCGCGGAGGGCACAGGCGTGCTCGGCGTCTACGTGATGGGCACCCTCTTCGGCACCTTCATCTTCGCGATCATCGCCTCGCTGCTCGACGGCCTCGGGGTGTTCAGCCTCGAGGCGCTCGCCATGGCCTGCGGCGTCGGCTCCGGCTCGATGATGGCCGCCTGCTCCGGCGCGCTCGCGGCCGCGAACCCCGCGGACACCGAGTCGATCACCGCCCTCGCGGGCTCCTCGAACCTGCTCACCTACGCGACCGGCATGTACGTGAGCCTCTTCGTCGCCCTCCCGCTCGTGGAGTGGATGTACCGCCGCTCCCGCCCCGACGACCCGCTGAACCACGTCAGCTCCACCGCCCGCACCCAGGGAGAGGCCGCCTGATGACCACCGCCGACGCCACCCCCGACCGCCCCGCCGACGACCTCGCCGACCTCGACTACGCCGAGGCCGACGAGCGGAAGATGGATCTGGGGCGCACCCTGCGCGATCTCGCGCTGATCTCCCTCATCTCGGTGCCCATCCAGGCCATCGCGACCGATCTGGGCCTCCTCGACATCGTCATCGGGCTCGCCGTCCTGTACGGCATGTGCATCGTGGGCCTGCTGCTGACGCGCTATGTCCCGCTGCGGCTGCCCTCGGTCGCCTGGATCTCCCTGGTCGCCGTGGTGCTCACCCTCCCGATGCTGCCCTGGGCGGGGGCGGTCTTCCCGCTCGTCGAGGGCATCGACTTCCTGGCCCTCGCGGTGCCCCCGCTCGCCTACGCAGGCTTCGCGATCTCCAAGCTGGAGATCGACGTGCTCAAGCGCTCGGGGTGGAAGATCCTTCTGATCGCCGTCCTCGTCTTCCTCGGCACCTACATCGGCTCGGTCCTCATCGCCGAGCTGACCCTCCGACTGACGGGAGCCGTGTGATGACCGCGCCCGCACCCTGCCCGGACCCCACCAGCTCGCAGGATCTCGCGCCCCGGGCGGTCTTCGGCCTCGGGCACATGGGCGGCGGCATGACCGCGAGCCTCCTCCGCGCCGGACATCCCGTGCTCGGCGTGGATCCCGGCCCCGTCCCCACCCCCGGGGGCGCCCGGCGGGTGTCGGCGGCCGAGGCGATCGCGGAGGCGGAGGTCCTGGTCCTCTCCCTGCCCGGCACCGCCCAGGTCGACGAGCTCCTGCCGGACCTGCTCGCCGCCCCCGGCCCGCGACTCGTGATCGACGCGAGCACCTGCCCGCCGGGCGATTCCCGGCGGAGGGCGGAGGTGCTCGCCGCGGCGGGTCACCTGCTGGTCGACGCCCCCGTGAGCGGGGGCCCGGCGGGGGCCGCCACCGGCTCGCTCACCGTCTTCCTCGGCTGCCCCGAGGAGCGCCTCGCGGAGGTGCTGGCCGCGCTCGAGCCGCTCGCCGCCCAGGTCCACCACATCGGCACGACCGGCGCCGGCAGCACCGCGAAGCTGCTCAACAACCTCCTGTGCGGCATCCACCTCGCCGCGGCGCGCGCCCTCCACGGAGCCGCTGAGGCCTCCGAAGTCGACCTGGATCGCCTGCTCGCCGCGCTGAACACCGCGTCGGGCCGCTCCGCCGTCACCGAGGTGAACCTGCCTCGCTGGGTGCTCAGCGACAGCTACGACTCCGGGTTCCCCGTCGGCCTCATGACCCGTGACGTGGGCCTCGCCGCGGATCTCACCGCGGACCTCGGCGTCTCCTCGCCCCTGGTCGAGGCGGCCCGCTCCATGTGGGACGAGCTCCTCCGCACCACCGGCCCCCGCGACGACTTCAACAGGATGGTGACCGCACGATGACCGTTCCGACCCGGACCCCCGCCGTCCCCGAGCTGAGCCTCTGGACCGAGCTCCTGGGCAGCGACACGGTGGGCAGCTACGTCGATGGCGAGATCCTCCCGGGCGCGGGGGAGGAGGTCACCCTCGTCGACCCGTCGAGCGGCACCGACCTCGTCGCCTACGCCGACGGCGGCCGCGAGGCGGTCGACGCCGCCATCGCGGCCGCCCGACGGGCCCAGCGCGAGTGGTGGTCGCTCACCGCCTCCTCCCGCGGCCGCGTGCTCTGGGCGATCGGGGCCGAGGTCCGCGCGCACCTCGAGCCGCTAGCCCGCCTCGAGTCCCGCACCGCGGGGAAGCTCCTGAAGGACGCGACGGCCGAGGTCACCAAGGTCGCCGAGATGTTCGAGTACTACGCCGGCTGGGCCGACAAGCAGCACGGCGAGGTCATCCCCGTCCCCACGAGCCACCTCACCTACACGCTGCGCGAGCCGTACGGCGTGGTCGCGCAGATGACCCCGTGGAACGCCCCGATCTTCACTGCGGGCTGGCAGCTCGCCCCCGCGCTCGCCGCCGGCAACGGCGTGGTGCTCAAGCCGTCCGAGCTGAGCCCGCTCACCTCGCTGCTCCTCGCGCGGCTGGCCGAGCGGGCGGGCACACCTCGCGGCCTCGTCAACGTCCTCGCGGGTCTGGGCCCGACCGCCGGCAACCGGCTGGTCACCCATCCCGAGGTGGCGAAGGTGGTGTTCGTCGGGTCGCCGGCCACCGGCCGTCGGATCGCCGCCGACGCCGCCGCGCAGCTCACGCCCTCCGTGCTCGAGCTCGGCGGGAAGAGCGCCAACATCGTCTTCGCCGACGCGGACCTCGACCGCGCCGTCGCCGGGGCGGCGGCCGCCGTCTTCTCCGGGGCGGGGCAGAGCTGCGTGGCCGGCTCCCGACTGCTGGTGCACCTCTCCGTCCACGACCAGGTGGTGGAGAAGCTCGCCGCGCTCGCCGCCTCCCTCCGCCAGGGGGACGCGACGGACCCGGCGACGCAGGTGGGCCCGATCCAGAACCGCGCCCAGCTCGAGAGGATCGCGGCGCTCGTGGGCGAGGCTGCTCCAGCGGCCGACGTGCTCACCGGAGGTGCGACGCTCGACCGTCCGGGCTTCTTCTTCCCGCCGACGCTGCTCGCCGGGGTCTCCAACACGGACCCCATCGCCCAGCAGGAGGTCTTCGGACCGGTCGTCGCCGCGATCCCCTTCGAGGACGAGGAGGAGGCGATCGCCCTCGCGAACGCCACCGACTTCGGCCTCGCGGGCGCCGTCTGGACCTCGGCCGTGGACCGCGCGCACCGGGTCGCACGGGCCCTGCGGGCCGGCACCGTGTGGGTCAACAGCTACAAGACCATCAACGTCATGGCGCCCTTCGGCGGCTTCGGCCACTCGGGCTCGGGACGCTCCAGCGGGCACGACGGGCTGCTCGAGTACTCGACGCCGAAGGCGGTGTGGGTCGAGACGGACCCGTCGGCCCCGCTGGCGTTCGGGTACTGAGCCACAGCCTCCGGCGGGCCGCCGGGTGGGCTCGGTACCCGGGCGACGCCTCCAGCCGTCGACGACGGACGGCACCTATCCTTCGACCGCCACGATGAAGACGGTCTCCACACCGGTGCAGGAATCGGGGATCTCCAGGTCGTCAGCACTCGTCGCGGACACATAGCCTCCAGTTCCGGTGAAGTGATCTCCCTCCTTCAGGGTCCGCGGGCGCGCATCATCAGCGCTGAACGCCAGCAGAATCCCCTCGGTGGAGTCGTCGTCATCGTCGTCGACTCCGAGGCAACCATCCACGTCGACGATCGTCCCACTAGCCTCGGCTGCGTCCCCTCCGGATCCGGTCGCCGTGTACTGCACCCAGTCCAATCCCCCGGCCTGGACAGGTGTGCCTTCTGCTTCCCGGTCTCCGCCCGAGGGGGTGCATCCCGAGAGGGCGGCGATGGCGACGATCGTCACGACTCCAGCCACCCGGGCGATCGCCACGTCGGCCCACGCCGCCGAGAACGCGATGGAGGACGTCGTCATCGGAATACCCCGCTCCTGTCGAGAGCGCCCAGTCGCGCTACGCCCTGAGGCTAGCTCCGCAGAGGGGTCCTGAGCAGGATGCAGGACGCTGCGGAGGCCGGATCGAGACCCGACGCGTCAGCGGTACGGGGACGCTCCCGCTCCGGTGCTGGTCGGTGGCGTCCGGGCGCTGACGCACCGCGAGTGTCACCCGTCGGCCGTCCCCGATCACTCGCCGACCGGCGCCGCCCCGTCGGCCGCCCGCCGTCGGCCCCGCGCCGCGAGCGCGATCAGCGCCGCGATGACCACGGCGCCCACCGCGAGCGTCACCCCGCCCACGAGCACCGTGCCGGTCACCCCGATGAACGAGCCGAGGACGGCGAGGGTCACGCCGTTGCCGGTGCGCAGGCCCGTGGTGAGCATGCTGTACACGCCGATCACGCGGCCGCGCTGCTCGACGGGCGCCCGCAGCTGCACGACCGCCTGGCCGATGGTCATCGAGGCGAGGTTCGCGACGCCGCCGATCACGAGCGCGAGGATCGTCAGCGCGTAGCTGGGCGAGGTGGCGACGACCATCGTCGTCACCCCGAACAGGAAGGTCGCGACCACCGCCGCCCGCGTGCTGGGCCTGATCACCCCGGTCGCCTCGAGCAGGAAGCCGCCCAGCACGCCGCCCGCGCCGTTGGCGAAGAGCAGCAGGCCGTAGGCGGCGCCCGCGTCCCCGGCCCCGAGCGCATCGGCCAGCGACGGCATCGCGACCTGCAGCGAGGATCCGACGCCGACGGCGATCAGCCCGCCGAGCGCGATCATCGAGACCAGCACCCGGTCGCCGGCGACGGTGCGCAGCACGCCCAGGGAGCGGATCGGGCCCAGCCGCTCGCGGCGCAGGAACCCGTCCCGGCTGTGCCCCGTGAACGGGGTGCGCAGCATGAGCAGCGTCATCGGCACGTAGAACAGCACGTTCGCGAGGATCCCGATGCCCGGGCCGAGGGCGAGCAGCAGCGCCGAGCCGACCACCGGCCCCGCGAGGACTCCGAGGCTCTTGAAGGTCGCGTTCAGCCGCACCGCGCCGGGGAGCTCCTTCGGCTCGGCGAAGTCGTGCAGCATCAGCTGCTCGGCCGGGCCCCACAGCGCGCCTGCGCAGCCGTGCAGCACCAGCAGCACGCACGCCTGCCACATCTGCAGGCTGTCGGTGAGGAACAAGACGCCCCACGCGATCGACACGAACGCGAACAGGCCCTGCGCGATCTGGATGATGCGCCGGCAGTCGTACCGCTCGGCGAGCTCCCCGAACCACACCGAGCACAGCAGGAAAGGCAGCCAGTGGCTGATCACCTGGAAGCCGACGAGGGCGGAGGAGTGGAAGGCCTGCCACAGGAACCAGTAGGTGATGACGTGCTCGATGTTGTCGGCCATCATCGATAGGCCCGCGGTGATCAGGTACGGCCGCGAATGGCGGTCGCGGAGAGCGCCGAAGCGACGCGGGGCGATGGTGGACGTGACGGGCTCCTCGGGTCTCGGGTCGGCCGGGGCGTGGCGCGACCAGTTAAGGAGCCTAGGCCTCGCGCGGGGCGCCCGGCACGGGGTGGTCCGAGGGGTGGTCGGCAGGGGCGGCCGACGGGTGGGCGGCGGGGTGTGAGCCGTCCCCGAACGCACCCCCGGCGGGCAGCGAGCCGCTTATCCTATGGGAAGCCCGATCCGGGCCGAGCGACCCCCAGCACCTGAAGGAACCCACCATGGCCATTCGACGACAGGTGCTGCGCGATGAGGTCGAGGAGCTGATCCTCCAGCGCCTCCTCGAGAACCGCTGGGCGCCCGGCTCACGCCTCAGCATCGACGGACTCGCCCGTGACCTCGAGGTCTCCCCGACGCCCGTGCGCGAGGCGATGGTCTCCCTCGAGCGCTCGGGCCTCGTGGAGTACGTGGCGCTGCGCGGCTATGTCGTCGCGCCGATGCTCGACGACGGCCAGATGGTCGAGCTCCTCGATGCGCGCCGCACCGTCGAGTCGGCCGCGCTCGGCAAGTCCTTCGATGAGTGGGAGCCGCTGCTCGCCGACCTCGAAGCCGCCCATACTCACCATGCCGAGGTGCTCGCCCGCATCGAGAGCGACGGTCAGATCGACTACGACCTGATCAACGAGCACTTCCAGGCCGACTGGGCCTTCCACCAGGTGTTCTTCAACCACGCCCGCAATCGCTACCTGCTCACGATGGTCGAGAACCTCCGCACCCACACCCACCGGATGCGGCAGACCTGGTCCGGCGGTTCCGTGAGCTTCGACGGCCGTGAGGCGCACGAGGAGCACGGCAAGATCCTGCAGATGGTGCGGCAGCACAACCACGACGGCGCCCTGCGCGCCCTCGCCGAGCACCTCGACCTCGTGCTCGGCCGCTCGCTGCAGGGGCCGACGGGGGACGACGCGGGCGTCGAGGGGCGCGTGGGTGCCGGCGAGAGTGCCGCGGCCGAGGTCTGAGCGCGCCGCAGCCGGGGCCTGAGCGCCCGACAGCCAAGGCCCAAGCGCCTCGCGGCCGAGGCCTGAGCGCGCCGCGGCCGGGGCCTGAGCGCCCGAGCATCACCCCCGCCGGCGACCCAGCTGCTGAGCTCGGGCACCTCCACCTTTCTGCCGCGGGTCGACAGTGTCGGCTGGCGAGCCAGATCGGGGGTGGTTCTGGCTCGTGAGGCGACAGTGTCGACCTGTGCCAGGGGCGCGGGACCGGGGGAGGGAGAGCTGGCCGTGGGGCGCGGACCGGTCGTGTCCATCAAAGGGACGTGAGCGGCACGTGGCCTGCTATATGCAGGGCAGTTGCCGCTCACGTCCCTTTCGTGGACAGACTCGCCCGCTCGGCAGTCTCGGCTGAGCTCGGCCGGGGCCGAGGTCAGGCCTGGTCGAGGCTGCCGTCGTAGGCGCAGATGGCGTCGACCTTCTCGGCGGAGCTGCTGGTCGGGTCGAACTCGAGGTCGAGCCAGACCTTGACGAGTTCCTTGGCGAGCTCGAGGCCGATGACCCGCTCGCCCATGCACAGCACCTGCGCATTGTTGGAGAGGACGGACCGCTGCACGGAGTAGAGATCGTGGGCGGTGACGGCCCGGATGCCGGAGACCTTGTTCGCAGCGATCGCCACGCCGAGGCCGGTGCCGCAGATCAGCAGGGCCCGGTCGGCCTCCCCGGCAGCGACCTTCTCCGCGGCGGCGACGGCGACGTTGGGGTAGAGCTCCTGGTCTTCGCGGGAGAGGACGCCGACGTCGATGACCTTCTCGACGCGGGGGTCGGCTTGGAGGAGCTCCTTGAGGGCGGTCTTGTGGCCGTGGCCGGCGTTGTCGGATCCGGTGACGATGGTGAGAGCCATGAGGGGTCTCCTAGTTCTGGGGAGGGGTAGCAAAGAGGTCGCCCGGCGCCAAGGGCCTGTTTCTCAACCACTATCGGGCCGAAAGTGGCTGAGAAACAGGCCAGTGCGCTCGGTGGGACGAGGCAGGGTCGCCAGGCCCCACCACACCTCAGACCGCGGCGGCGGCCTTGGTGCGGTGGTCGAGCTGCATCTGGGCGTAGACGGCCGCGACGCGGGTCGCCTCGATCATCGACTCGCCCTGGGCGATGCCCTTGCCGGCGATGTCGAAGGCGGTGCCGTGGTCCACGGAGGAGCGCATGAACGGCAGGCCCAGCGTGATCGTGACGGCGTTCTGGAAGTCGTAGGTCTTGCAGGCGATGTGGCCCTGGTCGTGGTACATCGACAGGATCGCGTCGTGGTGGCCGTCGAGGTTGAAGGCGAAGATCGCGTCGGCGGAGAGGGGGCCCACGGCGTTGATGCCCTTGGCCTTGGCGTCCTCGACGCCGGGGGCGATGTGCTCGATCTCCTCGGTGCCGAACATGCCGCCCTCGCCCACGTGCGGGTTGAGCGCGGCGACGCCGATCTCGGGGTTCTCGAAGCCGAGGGCGCGCAGCTCGCCGTCGATGTCCTCGAGGTACTTCAGGACGCGCTCGCGGGTGACGAGGTCGCAGGCCTGGCGCAGCGACACGTGGCGGGTCAGGAAGAAGACGCGCAGGTTGTGGCAGTTGAACATGGTCAGCGCGTACTTCGAGTCGGTCAGCGCCTGGTAGATCTCGGTGTGCCCGATGTGCGGGACCTCGGCGGCCTGGAGGGCGGCCTTGTTGATCGGGGCGGTGGAGACGGCGTCGATCTTCCCGGCGAGGCCGAGCTCGATGGACTTCTCGAGGTAGGAGTAGGCGCGCAGGGCGGCGGCCTTCTGGACCTTCCCGAACTCGATCTGGGCGTCGTTCTCGACGTCGGTCTGCAGCAGGTCGATGGTGCCCAGCTCGAAGCGGGCCTCGGACGGGTCGGAGATCATATGGAAGGAGACCTCGACTCCCTGGATCTGCGCGGCGAGCTCGAGGCTGTCGCGGTGGCCGATCACGAAGGGGTTGCAGATCTCGTAGATCTGCTCGGACTGCATGGTCTTCAGGACGATCTCGGGGCCGATGCCGGCCGGGTCGCCGAGGGTGATCGCCATGGTCGGCTTGCGGTCGCTCATGAGGTGATGATCCTTTCGTCGAACAGTCGGTCGACCGACTGCAGTGCGGTGGTGTCGGTGCCGGTGAGTCCGCCCTTGCAGACCACCGGGAGCTGGGAGAAGGGGCCGCCGACGAGGCGGGCCTGGTCGACCTGCGGGATGACGTAGTCGACCATCTCGAGGCCGTCGGCCTCGAGCGCGAGGCAGGTCGCGACCATGACGTCGCCGCCGGTCAGATACGCGCCCGCGAGCCGGGAGGCGCCGATCTCGTCGAGCACCCGCCGCGCGAGCTCGCCGAAGCGCCGGGTGAGGAGCGCCGCGATCCGGGGCCCGGTGAGGCCGCTCGCGGCCTCGAGGTCGGCCTGGGCGGTGCGCTCCCCGGTCAGCACGGTGTCGAGGGCGAGCAGCGCGACCTGCACGTTGGCCGGGCCGTCGAGCAGCTGCCGCAGGTCGGCGAGCACCCGCGCGGTCTCCGCCTCGACCGTCTCGGCGCCGAGCAGGCGCAGCACGTCGGCCGTGACGACGCCGGTGCCGGGCTCGGCGGCGAGGCGGGTCATCTGCTCGTGGGTGCGCACGGTGGCGCTGCCGGCGATGACGGCGACGACCCCGTGCCGCTCGCGGCTGCCGGCGCCCGTGCGGTCGCGGGCCGGCCGCGCCGCGATCAGGCCGCGCTGGGCGGCGAGGGCCACGCTGAACGGGCCGGGGTCGACGGCGACGACGGGGCCGCCGACGGTCGCGACGGCCCGCGCGATCGTCTCGATCTGCGCGAGGGTCGTCGCGTCGAGGAGAACGACGCGGATCCCCTGGTCGTGCAGGCGGGCGAGGCGCCCGGCGACCTGCGCAGGCCCGGCGAGCACGTCGGCCAGCCCGATGTGCGCGACCTCGCGGCCGAACTGGGTGCCGAGCAGCGTCGGCAGGTGCGACTCGGTGACGGGGGTGCGGACGTCGCGGGCGACGTCGGTCTCCGCGAGCAGCACCGAGTCGATCAGCGAGTAGCCGTCCACGACGATGCGGCGCGACTCCGGCATGGCCGGGACGATGACCGCCATCGGATCCTGCCCCGTGTCCTCGAGGGCGCTCATCATGCCCTCGACCTCGGGGCCGATGCCGCCGCGGCAGGTGGTGTCGATCCGCTTGGACAGCTGCTGCGCCCCGAGGGCGAGGAGCTGCTCGGCGGCGTGCCGCACCCGGCCGAAGGCGACCTCGGGCTCCATGGCCCGGGAGTCGGTGGAGACGATCACGGAGTCCTCCCGCCCGCTGAGCGCGTCCGCCACGTCGTGGTGCCGGAACAGCACGGTGGGGCGGGCACCCGCGCGGACGAGGAGGGCGCCGACGGTGGTCCCGCCCGTGAGGTCGTCGGCCACGATCCCGAGGGCTGTCATGCCGGCACCACCTCGGCCTCGCCGGCCCCGTCGGCCGCGGGGACCTGCTCGCGGCGCGGGCGGATCTCGGAGATGGACAGCAGCAGCACGAAGCCGATCACGAGCACGGCGACGAAGTAGCTGAACGCGATCGCGTAGGAGCCGGTCACGTCGAGCAGCAGGCCCACGAGGATCGGGGCGAAGAAGCCGCCGAGGTTGCCGCCGGAGTTGATGACCGCGATCGTGAAGGGGTAGGTCTTCGCCTCGGAGAGGTTCATCGCATAGGCGGTGAACGAGGACCAGCCGATGTTGAGGAAGAAGCCGGTCAGGACCAGCGCGGTGACCAGCAGCGGGGTGTTCTGCGGGATGACGATGACGCAGGCCATCATGATCGCGGTCATGAGCGCGGTGATCAGGGCGGTGGGCTTGCGGCGACCGCGGAAGACCTTGTCGGAGACCACGCCGCCGAGGACGGCGCCGATGATGCCGCCGATGAACGGGGTCGAGGCGATCATCCCCATGCCGACGGCGTCGAATCCACGGGCCTCGCGCAGGTAGGTGGGCACCCAGGTGATCATGCCGTACAGCACGTTGTTCATGAAGAAGTAGGCGAGCGTGATGCCCCAGACGTTCCAGGAGGTCAGCACCTGCTTGTAGCCGCTGAGCGGGGTGGTCTCGCGCAGGCGGATGATCCGGTCCAGCAGCGGCATGGAGCCGAACTCGCGGGCGGGGGTGGCGCCGGTGCCGGTGTCGGCGATGTGCGCGGCCTCGGCCTCGTTGACGCGCGGGGAGTCCTTCGGTGTGGAGCGCACCACGAGGTAGAAGACGATCGCCATGATCACGCCGGGGACGGCGAACCAGTGGAAGACGGCGCGCCAGCCGGCGGCCTCCGCGATGGCGACGGCGATCATCGGCACCGCGAGCGGGGCGACCTGGGTGGAGGCGATGTAGACACCGGTCGCGATGCCCTTCTCCTTGGTCGGGAACCAGCGGTTGATCGTCGAGGTCATGCCGACGGGGGTGGGGCCCTCGAGGATGCCCAGCAGCAGGCGCAGCAGGATCAGCGCGATCGCCGTGGTCGTGAAGCCCATGAGGAACGTGATCACGGAGAAGAGCAGCACGGCCGCGGAGACGATGCCGCGGGTGCCGACCTTGCCGATGAGCATGCCGGCGGGGATCTGGCTGATCGCGTAGCCGAGGAAGAAGAAGCTCGAGATCGCGCCGAGCGCGGTGTTCGAGATGTGGAACTCGTCTTGGATGTACGGGAGGACGGCGCCGACGTTGGACCGGTCGGCCATCGCGACGATGTAGGTCAGGAAGATGGTCGCCAGCACGAGCCAGCGGAATCGAGTGGGCCGCAGGGAGCGGCCGGGGGGCGTGGTCATCGCACACACTCCTTCGTGAGTCTGAGTACCGGGAACTCTGACTCATAGTTGCATCGAGTGGGTGCTGAGGCGCAAGATGGGCGGGTCAGATGGGAAAATGCGCCATACGGGTGCCGTCGGGACCGACGGTGGGAAGACTCCCACAGCGCAGGTCAGAAGGCACCGCCCCCCGTCGAGGAGGATCCATGACCCCCGCCCCCGCCCAGCGCGAGCGACTCGCCGACGCGGCCGAGCTCTACTTCGTCCACGACCTCAAGGTCGAGGCCGTCGGCCGGGAGCTCGGCGTCTCCCGCTCGACCGTCTCGCGCCTGCTCGCCCAGGCGCGCGCGGAGGGCGTCGTCGAGTTCGTGATCCACCGCGACCCGGACTCGCCGGGCGTGCTCCGCCAGGGCCTCGAGGAGCGCTACGGCATCGAGGCGGTCGTCGCCGACGTCGACCCCGAGGCGTCGCTCGCGCTGCACCGCCTGGCCGTCGGCCGAGCCGCCGCGACCCTGCTGCCCGCCCTCCTCGCGCCCGACGCGACCCTCGCCGTGTCCTGGGGCTCCACCATCGAAGCGGTCTCCGCACAGCTGCCGCACCGCCGCATCCCGGGGCTGCGGGTCGTGCAGATGCACGGCTCCGGCAACGTCGCCTCCCTCGGCAAGAACTACGGCACCCTGATCCTGGACCGCTTCGGCTCCGCCTTCGGCGCCGAGGTGCACCTGTTCCCCGTGCCGACGATCTTCGACGCCGCCGGGACGCGCCGGCTCATGTGGCAGGAGGGCTCGATCCGCCGCACCCTCGACCTGCGCACCCGGGCCGACGTCCTCCTCGCCTCGGTGGGCGTGCCGATCTCCGACCACCCCTCGCGGCTCTACGAGTCGGGATACCTGACCGGCGCGGACATGACCGAGCTCGCCGAGCAGCGGACCGTCGGCAACATCGCCTCGGTGTTCTTCCGGACCGACGGCAGCACCGACGGCATCGACGTCAACGAGCGATCCTCCGGGATGCCCTTCGAGGAGCTGCGCCGGGTGCCGGTCCGCCTGTTCGTCGCGGCCGACGCCGGCAAGACCCGCGCGGTCCGCGCCGCCCTCGAGGCCGGGCTGATCACGCACCTGGTCGTGGACCGCAGCAGCGCGCAGGAGCTCCTGGGGGACTGACGGCGAGGGCGTCAGCGGCCGTCCGGATCCAGCAGCGGATCGGCGGAGCGGGATGCCAGTCGCTGGTCGAGGAACGCGGAGTGGACGTCGAGGCTGCGGGTCACGTGGGCGATCAGATCGTCCTCGACGCGGTCGAGCGCGGCATCGAGCGAGGCGAGCTGCGACTCGACGCTGCGCAGGTTCGCCTGTGCCCGGGCGGCGGCCTCTTCCCGGTCGGTGGCCAGGAAGCCGGCGGTGTTCTCGAGGGCCTCGACGAGGTCGGGGATGTAGCGCTCGGCCATGCCCTCGAGGAGCATGACGTCGTCGTCGGACGGCCGCCGCGACTGCATCGACTCCGTCGCGAGCAGGGCGCCGATCCGTCGCAGCAGCAGGTCCGCGCGGTCGGTGAGCTCGCGGACCGCCGGGTGCCGCACCTGGCGCCGCACCTTCGTGATCCGGCGCTGCTGCGTGCGGGAGGTGCGCAGGATGGCCTCGAGCGCGGTGCGCGTGCCCGTCGGCATCGAGGCCGACGCAGCGACCTGCAGGGTCCGACGGGGGCCGCGGTTCCGCACCAGCAGGTGCGTGCCGCCGCCGATGACGCCCGCGATGCCGAGCCCCGCGAGCGCCGGGCCGACGAGCCCCGCCCCGCCGATCAGCGCCGCGACGCCGAGCACCATGAACGCGCTCACGCCGAGCGAGCCGCCGAGCACCACCGGGACGCCGACGGTCAGCCAGCGTCCGCGCCGACGTGGTCGCGCGACGGCGCGCGTGCGGGGCGCATGGATGGTGCCCTCGAGCGGTCCGCCGAGGGGCGGGATCGGACGGCCGGAGGGGGCCGAGGGGGTGCCCCGGCGCCAGGGCGCGCCGCGCGGGGCGCCGCGTCGATCGGCCATGTCTCCGCCTCCTCCCGGGCTCGCGAGATGGGCGGCCAGGATATCGCCGGAGCCTCCGGGCGGCCTGGACGGGAGGTCGCGGAGTGGGGAGCCGATCGTCGGGTGGGTCGGTGGGACGGGAGCGGCGCTGGGTGAGGCGGACCCCGTCGGCCCGCCTCAGCCCGCGGAGTGGACGGCGCCGATCCGCAGCAGCTCGAGGTAGCCCTCCAGCCTCCACGCCGTGCGACCGACGAACAGGCCGGTCACGTGCTCGATCCCGAGGAGGTCGGCCGCGTTGTCGAGGTTGACCGAGCCGCCGTAGAGCAGTCCCGCGACGCGCCCCGTGTACTCGGCGCCGAGCGCGGCGAAGGGCTCGATGAGCTCCTCGATCGTGGCCGGACGGCCCTTCTCGCCGATCGCCCAGATCGGCTCGTAGGCAATGACCACGCGCGAGAGCTCGTCGGCGGAGAGGCCCTCGAGCGCCCCGGCGGCCTGCTCGAGGATGAACGCGCTCGACCCGCCGGCCTCCTTCACCTCGGTGCTCTCGCCGATGCACAGCAGCGGGGTCAGGCCATGGCGGAGGGCTGCGGCGACCTTCAGCCGCGTCGTCTCGACGGTCTCGCCGAAGTGCTCCCGACGCTCCGAGTGCCCGATCTCGACGAGCTGCGCCCCGGCGTCCTTCGCCTGCAGGATCGAGACCTCGCCGGTCCAGGCGCCCGCGTCCTCCCAGTGGGCGTTCTGCACGCCGAGCAGCACGGGGGCGTCCTCGCCGAGGATCCTGCGCACCGTGGTCGTCGCCGTGAACGACGGGATGATGAACGGTTGCACGCCCGCGGGGGCCTGGCCGGCGTGCTCCGCGGCGAGGTGATCCCGCAGCGCGGTGACCCATTCGCGGGCCTCGGCGAGGGTCTTGGTCATCTTCCAGCTGGTGCCGATCCAGATGGTGGTCATGGGGTCTCCTCGATGATCGGGGGCGTGGCGGTCGGGGCGGCGAGGGGTGGGCGCGCGCGACGCGGGGGATCGTGTTCCGCAGTCTGCCGGGTGTCCCGGACCCGGGCGGCGAGATCTGAGGTGGGCGGGAGGATGTCGCCTGGGCCTGGGCCTGGGGCGTGCTGCGGTGCCGCGGCCGGTTCCGTTCGGGTCAGGCCTTCTCGAGGGAGCCGTCGTAGGCGCAGATGGCGTCGACCTTCTCGGCGGAGGAGGAGGTGGGGTCGAACTCGAGGTCGAGCCAGACCTTGACGAGTTCCTTGGCGAGCTCGAGGCCGATGACGCGCTCGCCCATGCACAGCACCTGGGCGTTGTTGGACAGGATCGACCGCTGGACGGAGTAGAGGTCGTGGGCGGTGACGGCGCGGATGCCGGAGACCTTGTTGGCGGCGATGGCGACGCCGAGGCCGGTGCCGCAGATGAGGAGGGCGCGGTCGGCTTCGCCGGCGGCGACCTTCTCGGCGGCTGCGACGGCGACGTTGGGGTAGAGCTCCTGGTCTTCGCGGGAGAGGACGCCGACGTCGATGACCTTCTCGACGCGGGGGTCGGCCTCGAGGAGTTCCTTGAGGGCGGTCTTGTGGCCGTGGCCGGCGTTGTCGGATCCGGTGACGATCGTGAGTGCCATGGGTGTGGCTCCTTCGGGAGAGGTGGGCAGAGGGGTCGGGACGTGAGCGACCGGTGACGATGGCCCGTTTCTCAACCACTATCGGCCCGAAAGCGGTTGAGAAACAGGCCACCGCGCTCGGCGGGGCCGAGGGCGGGTGGCGGCGGGTAGAGGGCCGGGCCGTCGCCTGACACGGCACAGCCCCGGCCCCGCCTCAGGACAGGTGCTGGCCGAGCTCCGTCATGAGGATCGAGAAGGAGATCGCGCCCGGGTCGGGGGTGCCGACTGACTTCTCGCCGAGCACACGGGCACGGCCGAGGGCGGCGGTGATGTCGGCGGTGGCGTCGGCGGCCCGACGGGCCACGTCGGCGGCGGAGAGGATCGCCTCGGCCGCGTTCTCGCCGGTGAAGGCAGAGTCCAGCTCCTCGCGGAACGGGGCGGCGGCGTCGACCATGGTCTTGTCGCCCACCTGCGCGCCGCCGAGCCGCTGGATCGCGTCGATGCCGGCGTCGAGCGCCCGGACCGTCGTGCTGTCGTCGGCGCCCGCGTCGTCGGCGAAGACGCCGCCGGCCGCGATCAGCGCCGCGCCCCACAGCGCGCCCGAGGTGCCGCCGGCCGACTCCGACCAGGCCTCCCCGGCGCGCACCAGGAGCGTGCGCGCCCCGGCACCGCCCTCGAGGGCCTCGCGCGCCGCGGCCGCCGCGCCCTTCGAGCCGAAGGCCATGCCCTGGCCGTGGTCGCCGTCGCCGGCGATCGCGTCGATCCGGCCCAGCTCGGCCTCTTCCCGCGCGCACACCGCCTCGAACAGGTCGAGCACGCTGGTGATCCGGGTGGCGACCTCGCGGGACTCGGCGCTCGCGGCGGGGATCTCGTCGGCCCCGGCCTCCCAGAAGGAGGTGCGTCGCGGACGATCCGCCGCGGCGGTCATCGACCCGCGGTGGAACGCGGGGGTGTCGGCGGGGGCGAGCCAGAGCCGCTCGAGCTCCTCGTCGAGGAAGACCAGGGTGAGCGAGAGCCCCGACATGTCGAGGCTGGTCACGAGCTCGCCGACCTCGGGCCGGACGGGGGTGATGCCCGCAGCCTCGAGCAGCTCGGCGACCTTCGCGTAGACGACGAAGAGCTCCTCGTACTTCACGGTGCCGAGGCCGTTGACGAGCACCGCGGCGCGTCCCTGGTAGCCGCCCTCGACGCGCTCCGGCTGCTCGGCGAGGAGGCCCTCGACCAGCAGGGTCGCGATCTTCTCGGCCGTGCCGATCGGCTCGTCGCGCACGCCGGGCTCGCCGTGGATGCCGAGGCCGACGCCCATCTGGCCGTCCGGGACGTGGAAGAGCGCCTCGCCCGCGCCGGGGAGGGTCGGGCCGTCGAAGGCGACGCCGAAGGAGCGGGTCGCGTCGTTGGCCTTCCAGGCGATGCGTTCCGCCTCGTCGAGGTCGGCGCCGGCCTCGATCGCGGCGCCCGCGATCTTGAAGACGGGCAGGTCGCCGGCGATGCCGCGACGGTCGCGGTGGTTCTCGGGGGTGTTGGAGATGATGTCGTCGCTGACCTTGATGATCCGCACGTCCACGCCCTCGGCGCGCAGCTTCTCGGCCGCGGCGCCGAAGTGGAGCACGTCGCCGGCGTAGTTGCCGAAGCCGAGGATCACGCCGCCGCCGTTCTCGGCGTTGCGAGCGACGGAGTAGACCTGCGAGGCCGACGGCGAGGCGAACACGTTGCCGCACGGGGCGCCGTGACCCATGCCGGGGCCGACCCAGCCGGCGAAGGCGGGATAGTGGCCGGAGCCGCCGCCGATCACGAGGGCGGGCTGGCCGGCGGGGGTCTCGGTCGCGCGGACCACGCCGCCGTGCACGACGGCCACATGGTCGGGATGGGCGGCGGCGAGGCCGCGGACGGCGTCGGCGGCGAAACGGGCGGGGTCGTTGAAGAGGTACGTCATCGGGTCTTCCTCCACGGGCGCCGACGGGGGACGGCGATGTCGGGTGCCGAGCTCGGGACTGCTGAGCTCGGCAGCGGGATCAGCTCCCCGAATCCTATAGGAATCGGGGGTGGTGGGGTAGGCCGGGCCGTCCCGGCCGTCGAGATCGGGCGCCCGCCCCGCAGAGCTCAGCGCTCGATGGCGGGGATGTCGAGCATCTGAGCGAGGACCCGATCGAGCTCGGCGTCGTCCCAGACCTTGGTCCAGTCGGGCTGGATGATCGACTCGCGGCCGTAGTCCATGGCGCGCAGGCACGCCTCGGAGAACGGGTTCGAGCCGCGCAGGGCGTTGGTCAGCGAGATGAAGATGTGCCCGTAGAACAGGGCCTTCACGGCCTTCTCGGGGATGCCGACCTCGTGGATCGCGTGGTCCATCGAGTCCTTGAGGAACTGGCCGATCATGCAGCCGGTGGTCTCCACGAGGGTGGGCTCGAGCTGGGCGAGCTGCTTGACGGTCACCCAGTGCACGTCGATGACGGGCGCGTAGATGGCACGGATGACCTGCGCGACCTTCTCGCGGATGGCCTCGTCCCCGCCCTCGTAGGCGGCGACGACCTCCTGCGGGGCGGCGATGCCGCCGAAGGTGTCGGCCCACTCCTCGGGGGTGGTGCGCTCGAGGAAGACCGACGGGTGGGCGGGGTGCGCGCACGCCTGGTGGACGCCCTCGCGCTCGGTGAGCAGGCCCGCGTAGGCGGCGGCCGGGTCGAGGGTGAGGAGCACGGAGCCGTCCTTCATCAGCGGCACGACCTGCGCGGAGATCCTCCCAAGGATCACATCGGGCACGGCGAGGATCACGACGTCGGCCGCGGCGGCGGCGTCCTCGAGCTCGGTGACCTCGCGGCCCAGCGCGGCGAGGCGCTCGCGGCCGGCCTCGGAGGCCTCGACGTAGGAGATCGGGGCGTCGGTGAGGTTGAGGTTGTTCGATACGCGGGTGCCCATCTTCCCGGCGGCGCCGACGACGGCGACGCTGATCGACGGGTCCAGCTCGACGGTCTTGCCGAACAGGGGATTGAGCTCCTTGCTGCTGCTCATGGGGTTCTCCTTCGCGGGGGATGGGGTGGTGAGGGGTGGTCGGTCGGGGAGTGCGGTCGGGCGGCCGACGGGCGGTTCGGCCGCGCAGGTCAGGCGGCCGACGGGCGATTCAGCGGGCCGACGGGCGGTGGGTCGCGCGCCAGTCGCGCAGCGCCGCGAGGGTGCGGTCGGTCCAGGCGCGCTCGAGGGCGAGGGTCGCGGGGAGGTCGCCCTGCCACGGCAGCCAGTGCTCGACGATCGCGCTGGGGGCCGAGCTCGCGCCGGACACTGCGCCCCCGTCGGCGCCGTAGACGCTGGTCAGCTCGTGGTCGAGGTCGAGCAGGCCCTCGCCGAGCGGCGCGCCGGAATATGTGAAGCCCACCCAGCCCTCCTGGCGGGCGAAGGCGAAGTCCTTCACGTGGAGGTTCGCCGTGCGCGTGGCGCAGGCCTCGACGACCTGGCGCGGGTGCTCGAGGGCGGAGACGCAGTTCGCGGGGTCCAGGCACACGCCGATCCGCGGCGAGCCGACGAGATCGATGACCTCGAGAAGCGTCGCCGTGGGGATCTGCTCGTAGGTCTCGAGGGCGAGGGTCACGCCGGCCGCCTCGAGCGAGGGGACGCTCGCCGCGAGCTCGTCGGCGACGGTCGGGACGCCCGCGGCGATCTCCTCGCTCTGGATCATCGAGCGGAGGGTGCGGGCGCCCAGCAGCTCGGCGCGGCGGACGAAGCGGGCCAGGTGCTCGCGGCCGACGGTGCGGGTGCCCAGCTCCAGCTCGACGCCCAGCAGCTCGGCCTGGTCTCGGAGGGCACGCAGCTCGTCGTCGTCGAGCTCCTCGAGGCGGGGGTCGTCGCAGATCTGGAACACCTCGCAGTCCAGCTCGGCGGCGCGGTCGATCATCTCGGCGATGCTCAGGGGGGAGGGGTTCCTGGCCTCGAACTCCCAGAACAGGGCGTAGGTGCCGATGCCGATCCTCATGCGCAGGTCACTCCGATGCGGTTCCGTGTCAGCGGGCCACGTCGGCCGCTCGGGAGCACTCTGACACAGTCTTGCGCAATTGGTCAACCGGTTGGCCACCCTGGGCGGAGGGGTGGATCGCGCCGCAGTCTCCGACGGCGGATCCGCCCGCCGCCGCGGCAGGGGGCCCGGCGCCCGCCACTGCCGGCGAGTCGACCGTGGGCCGCCGCCGGCAGGCCGAGCCCCGCGCCCCCTGGCGGGCCGAGCCCCGCGCCCGCCCCGGCAGGCCGAGCCCCCTTGCCCTCTAGCAGGTCGAGCCCCGCGCCAGCGACGGCGAGTGCTGCATCTGGACCGCTATGGCGCCCCAGTGGCGGTCCAGATGCAGCACTCGGCGCGGGGGATGGGGCCGGTGGCGGTCCAGATGCAGCAGTCGGTGCGTGTGGGCGGACTGGTGGCGGTCCGGATGCAGCAGTCGATGCGGGGGCGGCCACCCCGCCCGACGGCGCCATCCCGATTGCCACCCACCCCGACGGCGCATCCCGACCGCCGCCCCGACGGCGCATCCCGACCGCCGCCCCGACGCGCCGCCACCCCGACGTTGACAGGTCAACCGGTTGGTGGTTAGTGTCCCGCCATCCGCCGCGGAGCCCCGGTTCCGTGGCGGAGGCCGACACCACCACCCCGCCGTCACTGCTGAGGCGGGAACCGTGGACGACGCTCGCGAGGCCCGCCCACAAGGCGCCGTCTCCGGTCGTCGCCCGCACGGGAGGAGGGGGCGACGCGATGCCGACGAGGGCATCCGCCCCGGAGCCCCGGCCCCTGATCGACCACCATGCGGACCCATTGCTTACACGTGACAGGATTGCGTGTCATCATCCGTGCTGTCGGTCACTTACACGAGTCACACCTGCATCACCACCGACACCTCCCCTCTCGGGCGAGGCGGCGATGACCAGCCGCCCGCCCCCAGCACGAGCGCCGCAACGAGGCGCGCCTCCGTGAAAGGACTTTCCGATGCTCCGTCGAGACATGCTGAAGCTGACCGGGACCACCGTCGCCATCGGGGCCATGAGCCTCGGCGTCGTCGCCTGCGGCGGCTCGAGCGGCGGGAGCGGCGGCTCCGGCGGCTCCGGGTCGACCACCCTCCGCATGGGCCTCATGTCCGCGCCGACCACCTTCGACCCGGCCGGTGCCGAGTGGGGCAACCGCCTGCCCTACTACCAGGCCCCCTACGACACGCTCCTGCTCGCCGCGAGCTCCGGCGAGATCGAGCCCTATCTCGCCACCGAGTGGAGCTACGACGAGTCGGAGACCGAGCTGACCCTCACCCTCCGCGACGACGTCACCTTCTCCGACGACTCCCCGCTCACCGCGGACGCCGTCGTGACCAGCATGACTCGCTTCAAGGACGGCTCTGGCCCCGACGCGAACTACCTCGCCAGCGTCGACACCGTCACCGCGGCCGACGACCACACCGTCGTCATCACCCTCACCCAACCCGATCCGGCGCTGCTGAACTACCTCACCCGCACCGCCGGTCTCGTGCTGAACCCCGCCGCGGCCGAGAACGAGGACCTCGCCACCAACCCCGCCGGCAGCGGCCCGTACGTCCTCGACACCTCGGCGACGATCACCAACAACATCTACGTCTTCACCAAGCGCGAGGGCTACTGGAACCCCGACGTCCAGCACTACGACCGCCTCGAGATGCGCTTCATCGAAGACACCACCGCGATGGTCAACGCGCTCCAGGCCAAGGAGCTGGACTACGCCAAGCTCGCGAACGCCGAGACCTTCGCGCAGG
Source organism: Brachybacterium sp. J144 (assembly GCF_036321705.1). NCBI lineage: Bacteria > Bacillati > Actinomycetota > Actinomycetes > Micrococcales > Dermabacteraceae > Brachybacterium > Brachybacterium sp. J144. The sequence goes on along the minus strand of NZ_JAZDCG010000012.1, from coordinate 10,534 downwards.
CGGAGTCCTCCGGCGCCGTGCTCCACTCCAACGAGCTCGACTTCCAGGGCCTGCTGCTCCTGGATCGCGCGGGCACGATGGTCGAGGCCCTCGGCGACGTCCGGGTGCGCCAGGCGATCGCGCACGCCATGGATCGCGAGGCGCTGCTCGAGGCCGTCGCCCTCGGGTTCGGCACCGTCACGGGCCAGGTCTTCCCGACCGGCTCCGAGGCGTACGACGAGGCGCTCGACGAGCGCTACCCCTACGACGTCGAGAAGGCGAAGGCCCTCCTGGCCGAGGCCGGCTACGCGGACGGCTTCGCGGTCGAGATGCCCACCGCCGCGTCCTTCCAGACGGCCGCGAACCTCATCGCCCAGTACCTCAGCGACATCGGCATCACCGCCAACTACGTGCAGCCCGGCAACAACTTCATCGCCGACATGCTCGCCCCGAAGTTCGGCATGACCTTCATGGCCCTCGAGCAGAACCCCGACTGGCAGCTCGCGAACTTCATGATCTCGCCGACGGCGACGTTCAACCCGTTCGGCTACCAGGACCCGGAGGTCGACGCCCTGCTCGAGGAGTACCTCACCGGGGACGAGACGACCCGCGGCGCGACGATGAAGGCGCTGAACACGTACATCGTCGAGCAGGCCTGGTTCGTGCCGTTCTACCGCGCCCAGGGAAGCGTCGCGACCAACGACGGCACCACCGTCACGGCGATGCTGCCGAGCAACACCCTGCCCAACATCTACGACGTGACCCCGGCCTGAGCGGCCGGCGGGAGACCTCCCGAGGGGTGCATCCATGCTCCGTTTCATCGGCCGGCGCCTGATCTCCGGCCTCATCCTCACCTTCGCGATCACCACGATCGCCTACCTGCTGCTCTACATGGGCGGCGGCAACATCGCGCGGCGGATCCTGGGGCAGAACGCCACCCAGGAGCAGGTCGACCAGCGGGCGGCCGAGCTCGGGCTCGACCAGCCCCTGGTCGTCCAGTACGGCGGCTGGCTGGGCCGGGCGATCACGGGCGACCTGGGCCGATCCTGGTTCTCCGGGCAGCTGGTCACGGAGGCGCTCACCACGCGCCTCGCCGTGACCCTCACCCTGGTGATCGCAGCGACCGTGATCTCCGGCGTCGTCGCCGTGCTGCTCGGCGTGTGGGCCGCGCGGGCCGGCGGCTGGGTGGACCGCATCATCCAGTTCGTCTCGGTGCTGGCCATGGCCGTCCCCGGCTTCCTCATCGCCGTCGGCCTCGTGCTGGTGCTCGCGATCCAGCTGGGCTGGTTCAAGGCGACGGGATACACCCGGCTCGGCGACGACCCGGTCGAGTGGCTGCGCTCGGTGACCCTGCCGATCGTGGCGCTGTCCATCGGCGGCAGTGCCGCGGTCACCCAGCAGGTCCGCGGCTCGATGCTCGACGCCCTGCAGAAGGACTTCGTGCGGACCCTCCGCTCGCGGGGCCTCGACGGGCGCAGCGTCTTGCTGAAGCACGCGCTGCGCAACTCCGTCGGCCCCGCCCTCGCGGTGCTGAACGTCCAGTTCGTGGGCATGCTCGGCGGCGCGGTCGTCGTCGAGCAGGTCTTCCAGATGCCCGGTCTCGGGCAGCTCTCCGTCGGCGCGACCAACCAGGGCGACATCCCCCTCGTGATGGGCCTGGTCCTGGTCACCGCCGTGATCGTCATCGTGGTCAACCTGCTGATCGACATCGTGCAGGGACTGCTCAACCCGAAGGTGAGGCTCGCATGAGCACCGCACCCGTCGCGGGGGCCCCGGTCTCCGCCGCCCCGGCCTCCGCCGCCACGGTCCGGCCCAGCGGCCTCCTCCGCCGCGTGCTGAAGAACCCCGTCGGCCTCGTCTCCTTCGCGGTGCTCGTGGTCGTCGCGCTGCTCGCGCTGCTCGGCGGGGTCCTCGCCCCGCACGACGCGAACCAGGCCGACGCCCGAGCGATCCTCGCCGAGCCCAGCGCGGAGCACCTGCTGGGGACCGACGGCTCGGGGCACGACATCCTCTCGCGCCTCCTGGTCGCCACCCAGATCTCCCTCGGCGCGGCACTCGTCGCGGCGATCGTCGCGCTCGTGATCGGCGTGACCGCCGGTCTGCTGGCGGGCTACTACAAGGGCTGGCTCGACAGCGTCTTCAGCTGGGTCACCGCGCTGACCATGGCGCTGCCCGGGATGATCGTGCTGCTCGCCGCGCGGGCCGTGGTCGGCCCCTCGGTGTGGTGGTCGATGGTCATCTTCGGCGTGCTGATGTCCCCGGGCTTCTTCCGCCTGGTCTACGCCTCGGTGAGCGCGGTCCGCGAGGAGCTGTACGTGGACGCGGCCCGGGTCGCGGGTCTGACCGACGCCCGGATCATCTCCCGTCACATCCTCGGCGTGGTCCGCGCCCCGATCATCATCCAGTCCGCGATGGTGCTCGGCATCGCGATCGCCATCCAGTCCGGCCTCGAGTTCCTCGGCATCGGCGACCCCGGCACCCCCACCTGGGGCTCGATGCTCAAGAACGGCTTCGACGTCATGTACCGAAATCCCGTCACGATGGCCTGGCCGGCCCTCGCGATCGGCGTGACCACCGTGGCGCTGACCCTGTTCGGCAACGCGCTGCGCGACGAGCTGGAGCGCTCCGCCGCCCGCACCACCCGTCGGCGGTCCGCGACGTCGGCCGTCCGGGAGCAGCATCCCGCGACGATCCGGCACGAGGACGACGAGCGGGCCGCGGGCCGCAGCGGCTCCGCGCTGCTGGAGATCGAGGATCTCCGCATCGGCTACGACCTGCCCGACGGCTCCGTCAAGGAGGTGGTGCGCGGGATCGACCTGACCGTGCGCCGCGGCGAGGTCCACGGCCTGATCGGCGAGTCCGGCTCGGGCAAGACCCAGACCTCCTTCTCCGTGCTCGGGCTGCTGCCCGCGGGCGGCCAGCTGATCGGCGGGTCGATCCGCTACGACGGCCAGGAGATCGCGACGGCCGACGCCTCGCGGCAGAGCACCGTGCGCGGCACGAAGATCGCGTACATCCCGCAGGAGCCGATGAGCAACCTCGACCCGATGTTCACGATCGGCAGCCAGCTCGTCGAGCCGCTCGTCAAGGTCGTCGGCCTCTCGAAGGCTGACGCCCGGGCGAAGGCCCTCGAGCTGCTCGGGACCGTCGGCATCCCCGATCCGCAGCGCACCTTCGACGCCTACCCGCACCAGGTCTCCGGCGGCATGGCGCAGCGCGTGCTCATCGCGGGCGCCATCTCGATGGGACCCGACCTGCTCATCGCCGACGAGCCGACGACCGCGCTTGACGTGACCATCCAGGCCGAGGTGCTCGACCTGATCCGCGACCTGCAGGAGCAGATGGAGATGGCGGTGCTGCTGGTCACGCACAACTTCGGCGTCGTCGCCGACCTCTGCGACCGGGTCTCGGTGATGCAGAACGGCCTGCTCGTCGAGGCCGGGCCGGTCCGCACCATCTTCCGCGACCCTCAGCATCCCTACACCCGCTCCCTGCTCGATGCCATGCTCGACGAGGACACGGTGCGCCCGCCCCTGACCGAGAGGACCGCGTCATGACCTCCGCAGACTCCGCCGCCACCGATCCCGCCGCCCCGCTGCTGGAGGTCACGGACCTCGACGTGATCTATCCGGGCGGCCGCGGCCGCAGCCCCTTCCACGCCCTCCGCACGGTCTCGCTCGACGTGCGCCCCGGCGAGACGGTGGGCCTGGTCGGCGAGTCCGGCTCCGGCAAGACCACCCTGGGCCGGGCCGTGCTGGGCCTCGCCCCGGTCAGCGGCGGCTCGATCCGCTTCGACGGGCAGGACATCTCCCGTCTCGACCGTCGCGGCCGGCGCGCCCTCGCGAAGGACATCCAGGTGGTCTTCCAGGACCCCTACTCCTCGCTGAACCCCTCGATGACCATCGGCGACATCCTCACCGAGCCGCTCACGGCCAACGGGGTCGCGGCCGGGGACGCCGCCTCCCGCGTGGGCGGCCTGCTCGAGCGGGTGCACCTGCCGGCAGACGCCGCCGCCCGCCTGCCCCGCGAGTTCTCGGGCGGGCAGCGGCAGCGCATCGCGATCGCGCGAGCGCTCGCGCTCAGCCCCCGGCTGATCGTCGCCGACGAGGCGGTCTCCGCCCTGGACCTCTCGACCCAGGCCAAGGTGCTCGAGCTGTTCATCGAGATCCAGGAGGCGACCGGCGTCGCCTACCTGTTCATCACCCACGACCTCGCCGTGGTGCGTCACGTGAGCCATCGCGTGGCGGTGCTGTACCACGGCGAGATCGTCGAGCAGGGCGAGACCGCCGCGGTGACCGGCGACCCCGAGCACCCGTACACGCAGCGCCTGTTCATGGCTGCCCCGGTCCCCGATCCGGACCGTCAGGAGCAGCGGCGCGCCGAGCGTCGGCGCCTGCTTGCGATCCAGGCCGAGCAGGACGCCCAGGCGGGCGCCGGTCTCGGCGCACTCTGACCCGACCATCCGCCGTCCCGGAAGGACGCCATGACCGGCTACACCCCTGACTCCCGCCTCGGCGACGTGCTCGAGAACCCGGCCGCCCGCTCGGTGCTCTCGAGCACCCTGCCGGGCCTCGTGAACTCCCCGATGCTCGGCCAGCTGCGCAACATGTCGCTGCGCATGCTCGCCGACCACGAGACCGCGCTGCGCGACGACCCGGAGCGCTCGGCCGCCTTCTGGGCGAGCCTCGCGGCGATCGAGGACACGACCCCGCCGCGCGCGGAGGCGCCGGCGATCGCCCCGGATCCCGATTACGAGGGCGAGGAGGTCCCCCGGGGGAGCGCGGAGCTCACGGTCCCGACGGACGCCCGCGTGCACGGCCCGGTCGAGATCGTGGTGCATGGCCCGGCCCACGGGAACCCCTTCGTGGACGTCGAGCTGGAGGCGCGGGTCGAGGGCCCGAGCACGAGCCTGCGCGTCGGCGGCTTCTACGACGGCGACGGCCGCTACCTGCTGCGCTTCCTTCCCGAGGAGCCGGGCACCTGGCACCTCGTCACCTCCTCGACCGCCCGCTCCCTCGACGGGATCAAGGGCTCCCTCGAGGTCTCGACCGAGCCGGCCGGGCACGGCGCGGTGCGGGTCGCGGACCGCTTCCACTTCGCGCACGCCGACGGGACGCGGCACGTGCCGCTCGGCACGACGGCCTACGCGTGGACGCATCAGGGGCAGGAGGTCCAGGAGCGGACCCTCGCCGCCCTCGCGTCGAGCCCCTTCACCAAGATCCGGATGTGCGTCTTCCCGAAGGCGTACCTCTACAACACCGAGGACCCCGAGCGCTTCCCCTTCCCCCGCGCGGAGGACGGCGAGGGCTTCGACCTGACCCGCTTCGACCTCGAGTACTTCCGGCACCTGGAGTCCAGGATCCGCGACCTGGACGCGCTGGGCATCCAGGCGGATCTCATCCTGTTCCACCCCTACGACCGCTGGGGCTTCGCCGAGCTGGGCCGCGCCGCCGACGACCGCTACGTGCGCTATCTCGTGCGGCGCCTGGCCGCGCTGCCCAACGTGTGGTGGTCGATGGCCAACGAGTTCGACCTGATGTGGACCAAGGCGGAGGAGGACTGGGAACGGCTGGCCGCGATCGTGGTCGCGGAGGATCCCTCCCGCCACCTGCTCTCGATCCACAACTGCCTGCGCTTCTACGACTACTCGCGGCCCTGGATCACCCACTCCAGCACCCAGCGGATCGACGTCTACCGCACCGCGGAGAACGTCACCGAGTGGCGCGAGCGGTGGGGCAAGCCGGTGGTCGTCGACGAGTGCGCCTACGAGGGCGACCTCGACCAGGGCTGGGGCAACATCACCGGCGAGGAGATGACCCGGCGCTTCTGGGAGGGCGCGGTGCGCGGCGGCTACGTGGGCCACGGTGAGACCTACTTCCGCGAGGATCACGAGATCTGGTGGTCCAAGGGCGGCGACCTGCACGGCACGAGCCCCGACCGCATCGCCTTCCTCGCCCGGATCCTCGCCGAGGCGCCCGGCGGGGTCCTCGAGCCGTTGCCCTCGGAATGGGACACCCCGTGGGCGGGCGTAGCCGGCGAGCACCTCCTGCTCTACTTCGGCTTCAACCGGCCGCGCTTCCGCACCGTGCGGCTTCCGGAGGGGCGCCGCTACACGGTCGACGTCCTCGACACCTGGGGCATGACGATCGAGCGCCTGCCGGAGACCGTCGAGGGCAGCGCCACGATCCCGTTGCCCGCGCGCCAGTTCATGGCGCTGCGCTTCATCGCGGTGCCGTGAGCGGTCAGGCAGCGGGCGCTCAGTCGGTGCGCTCTCAGTCCGTGCGGACAGGCGCCGCCGTCTCCCGCTCGACGAGGACGGCATGAGCCGGACCCGGGAGAGGGACCGCCGGGTCCTCGCCCGGGCCCGCCTCGATGATCGCCTGGGCGGCGTCGAAGATGCCGCGGGAGTAGCTCGCGATGTCGAGGGAGACCGTGGTCAGCGGCGGATCGAGGTAGGCGGCCATCGGCTCGTCGTCGATCCCGATCACGGACAGCTCGCCGGGGACGTCGATGCCCTCCGCCCGGGCGGCGCGCAGCAGCGCCCCGGCCCAGAAGTCGTTGTAGCAGGCGACCCCGTCGACCGGTTCGTCGCCCGAGCGCCACTCGCGCAGCACGGCGCGCAGCGGCTCGAGCTGCTCGGTGGTGACCATCATCGGATGCGCCGAGACGGGCGGCTCGGGCAGGCCCGCGGCGAGGGCCAGCTCCCGCACCGCCTCCTGCCGATCGCGGGCGAACACGGCGAGGTCGTCCTCGGCGGCGCCGAGATAGGCGATGCGCCGGCACCCCGCTGCGAGGAGCCGCTCGACCTGCAGCCGGCACACGATCGTCAGCCCGTCGGCGTCCCGCAGCCGGGCCCAGCCGTCGACGTGCGGGATCCCGCTGCGCTCCAGGATCGCCGCGACCTCGGGGGAGAGCGGCAGCGAGGTCTCGATCAGCTGCGGCTGCAGATGCGCGATCGTCGCCTCGAGCGCGGCCGCGTCCCCGGACTGGAACGTCACGACCGAGTAGCCGCTCTCCGCCGCGTAGCGGGTCAGCGCGTCGGTGAGCTCGCCGAGATTGCGGCCGAACGGCATTGCGGTGCTCACCTGCAGGATCACCGGCGGGAGCTTGCCGCGCAGGGCGCGGGCGCTCGCGTTGGGCACGTAGGAGAGGGCGCGCGCCGCCTGCTGCACGCGGCGGCGGGTGGACTCGGGGATCGACTGGTCGGCCCGGTTGTTGAGCACGTAGCTGACGGTCGCCCGGGAGACCCCGGCCCGCTTCGCCACGTCGGCGCTGGTCGCGCGCTTGCTCCTCATACCGCTGGGCTCCTCCGCTGGACGGGCCCGCTGCGGCCCGGTCGTCGAGCCCCGGCGGCCGACGGACACCCGATCCTAGCGTCCGGGGGCCGTCGACCGGGGCGCCCGCCCCGGGGCGTCCTCGCGCGCCGGGGTGACCGCCCCCGTCGGCCGCCCTGTCGACCCGCCCGCCGCGCCCGACGACGACCGTCCCACTGATCACCCCACCCGCCGCATCCTCCCGCCCCGAGACCCAGGAGTCCCGACCATGACCGCTCGCCCCACCCCCGCCACTGCCGTCGCCGCCGACGGCACGATCTTCCGCGACCTCGACCACGACGGCGTGATGGCGCCCTTCGAGGACCCCCGGCTCGGCGCGGCCGAGCGCGCCGCGGACCTCGCCGGCCGCCTCACCCTCGAGGAGAAGGCCGGGCTGCTCTTCCACGCGATCGTGGAGACCTCGCCCGACGGGACGCTCGCCGAGGGTGGCGGCCGCATCGCCGAGCGCGGCATCCGCGAGATGGTGCTGGAGCAGGGCATCGTGCATGTGAACGTCCATGCCCTCCCGCCGACCGCGCGGCTCGCGGCCCGCTGGGCGAACGCCGTCCAGGCCCTCGCGGCGGAGGGTCGCTTCTCGATCCCCGTCACGATCTCCACCGACCCGCGGCACTCCTTCGCCGAGAACGACGGCGCCGCCTTCTCCGCGGGCGCCATGTCCGCGTGGCCGGAGCCGCTGGGACTGTCGGCCCTCGACGACCCCGAGGAGGTGCGCCGCTTCGCGGACGTGGCCCGCCGCGAGTACCGCGCCGTCGGCCTCCACGCCGCCCTCCACCCGCAGATCGACCTCGCGACCGAGCCGCGCTGGGGCCGCCAGTTCCACACCTTCGGCCCGGACGCCGAGCGGGTCTCGCGCATGGCGGAGGCTTACCTCGACGGCTTCCAGATCGGCCCCGAGCTGGGGCCCGAGTCGGTGGCCTGCATGGCCAAGCACTTCCCGGGCGGGGGCCCGCAGCTCGACGGCGAGGACCCCCACTTCCCCTACGGCCGCGAGCAGGTGTACCCCGGCGGGCAGTTCGAGCTGCACCTCGAGCCGTTCCGCGCCGCGATCGCCCGCGGCGTCTCCGCCCTCATGCCGTACTACGGGATGCCGGTCGGCCTGGTCCGGAACGGCGAGGCGATCGAGGAGGTCGGCTTCGGCTTCAACCGCCAGGTGCTCACCGGGATCCTCCGCGAGGAGCTCGGCTACGAGGGCGTCATCTGCACCGACTGGGGCCTGCTGACCGACACCGTCGCGATGGGCCTGCCACTGCCGGCCCGCGCCTGGGGCGTCGAGCACCTCGACCTCCCCTCCCGCGCGCAGAAGGCGCTCGAGGCCGGGGTCGACCAGTTCGGCGGGGAGCAGTGCCCCGAGGTCATCGCGGAGCTGGTCCGGGCAGGGCGCGTCGCCGAGGAGCGGCTCGACGCCTCGGTGCGCCGACTGCTCGAGGTGAAGTTCCGGCTGGGGCTGTTCGAGGACCCCTTCGTCGACGAGGACGCGGCCGAGCAGGTCGTCGGCCGGGAGGACTTCGTCGCCGCGGGCCGGGCGGCGCAGGCCGCCTCCACCACGGTGCTCGCCGATCCGCAGGGCCTTCTGCCGCTCGAGGGCACCGACCGACGGGTGTTCGTCGTCGGCCTCGACGCCGACGAGGCCGCCCGCCTGGGCGAGGTGGTGGACCGGCCCGAGGACGCCGACCTGGTGATCGTGCGCCTCGAGGAGCCCTTCGAGCCGCGCGCGGACCTCTTCCTCGAGCCGTTCTTCCACCAGGGGAGCCTCGAGTACCGCCCCGGCCTCGTCTCCCGGCTGCGGATCCTCGCCGCCCACGCCCCGCTGGTGGTCGACGCGACCCTGCTGCGCCCGGCGATCCTCGCCCCCGTCGCCGAGGTCGCGACGACGCTGGTCGCGACGTACGGCTCGGGCTCCGCGGCCCTCATCGACGCCCTCACCGGAGCGGTCCCGCCGCGCGGCACCCTGCCCTTCGAGATCCCCGCCTCGATGGACGCGGTGCGGGCAGGCCTGGCCGACGTCCCCGGCGGCACGACCGACCCGCTGTTCCCCGTCCGCCACGGCCTCGGCGCCCGCGACTGACCCACCCGATCGGAGAGCACCATGTCCATGCAGAGCATCGTCACCACGCATCTCGGGCCGGTCCGCGGCCAGATCCTCGACGGCGTCCACACCTTCCTCGGCCTCCGCTACGGGAAGGACACCGGCCCGCGCCGCTTCCTCCCGCCCGAGGAGCCGGAGCCGTGGACCGATGTCGCCAACGCCTTCCAGTACGGCCCGATGGCGCCCCAGCACGATCCCCGCCACCCGGTCGACCGCTCCACGAACGCCATCAACCGCATGATCGGGCTGACCGACAACTTCCCGGAGTCCGAGGACTGCCTGGTGCTGAACGTGTGGACGCCCCGGACGGGCGCGGATGCCGACGGTGCTCCGGTGATGATCTGGGTCCACAGCGGCGGCTTCGCGACGAACTCCGGCTCCGCGCCCTCCACCGACGGGGCCCGGCTCGCCCGGGAGCACGGTGTGGTCGTGGTGAGCTTCAACCATCGCCTCGGTCCGCTCGGCTTCCTGCAGGTCACGGATGATCCCGAGTCTCCCTACGCCACCTCCGGCAACGTGGGGATGCTCGACGTGGTCGCCGTGCTGCAGTGGGCGCGGCGGAACATCGCGGCCTTCGGTGGTGATCCCGGGAACGTGACCCTCTTCGGCCAGTCCGGCGGCGCCATGAAGATCTCGACCCTGCTCGCGATGCCCTCCGCCCACGGCCTCTTCCACCGGGCGATCCTGCAGTCCGGGGCGACCACCGCCGTCCGCTCCGCCGCCCTCGCCCGCGAGGTCGGCTCCGAGCTGTACGCCGCCTCAGGGATCGCCGACGGGGATGCCGCCGCGCTCGCCGCCCTGCCCCTCGAGGACCTGATGATCGCGGCACAGGACCTGATGGCGCGGCGCGGGCTGGCTGCGGCGGCGCCGGTGGTCGACGGGCGGGTCATCCCCGCCCCGCCGCACAAGCCCGGCTCCGTCACGGCCGACGTCCCGCTGATCATCGGCGACCTCGACACCGAGTGCGCCCTGTTCCTCGGCGGCTCCGCCGCCGCGCTCCGCCCCCGTACCGATGCGGAGATCCGGGCGAGGATCGCCGCGGTCGCAGGGGAGGAGGCGGCCGATGCCCTGGTCTCGGGGGGGGGAGGGGCCCCCCCTCCAGCCCAAGGCGGTGGTCCTTCCTTTGGCCGATCCT
>NZ_JAZDCG010000011.1:0-96118 GCF_036321705.1 Brachybacterium sp. J144 | reverse complement strand
GGCGGATGGGGGGAGGCGGCCTCTTCCTTGTTCTCGGCGATGCCCCCCCCCCACCCGTCGGCCGACGGCTATGAGCTTTCCGTCGCCCTGTTCTCCGCGCTGCTGTTCACGGGCCCCGCCGAGGAGCTCGCCGCCCGCCACGCCGCGCAGGGCACCTCGCCGGTGCACCGCTACCGGATCACCTGGCGCACGCCGGCGGGGGACGGGGCGCTGATGTCCCCGCACGAGATGGACGTGTCGCTGACCTTCGGGAACCTCGATGCGGCCGTCGGCCTCCACGCAGCGGCGCCCGAGGCGGCGGAGCTGTCCGCGACCCTGCGCTCCGCGTGGACCGCTTTCGCCCGCACCGGCAGCCCGCTCACCGAGCGCACCCCGGAGTGGCCCGCCTACGGGGAGGAGAAGCCGGTGCTGGTTCTCGCCCCGGAGCCGACGCTGGCCGCCGACGTCGACGGGGAGCTGATCCGCGCGGCGCAGGCCGTGCGCATCGAGGGCGTGAACTGGTTCTCGGTCTTCGGCTGAGGGCTCAGGCGGGGGCCGTTTCCTCGGGGCATCTGCTCGAGTGCTGCATGTGGACCGCTATGAGGGCGTGGTGACGGTCCAGATGCAGCACTCGGTGCGGGGGAGGGCCGGGGCGGGGGTCGTTTCCTCGGGGCATCTGCTCGAGTGCTGCATGTGGACCGCTATGAGGGCGCGGTGACGGTCCGGATGCAGCATTCGCTGCGGGGGAGGGCCGGGGCGGGGGTCGTTTCCTCGGGGCATCTGCCCGAGTGCTGCATGTGGACCGCTATGAGGGCGTGGTGACGGTCCAGATGCAGCACTCGGTGCAGGGGCTTGCGGCAGGAGCTTGCTGCAGGGGCTGAAGGCAGGGCCGAGGGGTGAGGGCTGGCGGCAGGGGTCGAAGGCAGGTCGACGTCCGGTCCGCCGCCCCCCGGCTGACGTCTCAGGCGGGGGCGGCGGCCGACGGGTCGCCGCCGGCCGCGCGCAGCAGGCGCGAGCGCGCCGTCTCCATGTGGGCGACCATCGCGGAGGCGGCGCGATCTCCGTCGGCCTCTTCGAGGGCGGCGAGGATCGCGGCGTGCTCCTCGCCGGCCAGGTGCATGTCCTCGGGGTGGTGCACGGCGCGGTCGTTGTAGACCCGCAGCAGGGTGCGGGTGACGTCGAGCAGATCGGTCAGCATCGGGTTGGCGGCGGCGCGGGCGAGGACCGCGTGGAACTCCGCGTCGGCCGCCACGAAGGTCACGAGGACCTCGTCGGGAATGCCGGCGCTCGTCCCGTCGGCCCCGGCCTGGGCCGCGGACGCGCCCCGCATCGCCGCCACCGAGCCGCGCAGGGTCTCCAGCTGGGCGGCGTCGACCCGGCCCGCGGCGAGCCGCGCCGTGTAGCTCTCCAGGCCCGCGCGCAGCTCGATGAGCTGGGCGGTGTTCTTCTCGCCGATCATCAGGCCCCAGCGCAGGGTCTGCGGCAGCAGATCGCTCGCCGCACCGCGCAGGTACGTGCCGGAGCCCGGGCGCACGTCGACGATGCCCAGGATCTCGAGGGCGGCCAGCGCCTCCCGCACCGCGGAGCGGCCGACGCCCAGCGACGCGGCGAGCTGCCGCTCCGGGGGCAGGCGCGTGCCCACCTCGAGCTCACCGCCGGTGAACAGCTCGAGCAGACGGTGGGCGACCTGCGAGACGGGGGTCCCCGCCGGGACGGCCTGCAGCGAGGAGGCGATCGCAGCCGAGGAGTCGTCGGAGAAGACGGGCATGGGAGGAACCTACCAACCGGTCGACCGTCGGCCGCCGGTCGCCCACCGTGTCGCCGGAGCGGGCTCGTCGGCGGTGCTCGGCGCACGGCGGGCCGGCCCCGCAGGCGGCCCCGCCCCATCGGCGGGACCGTACCGTCATCGGCCGCGCCCGTCGGCCCCCCGCAGGCGGCGCCGCCCCGGAGGTCAGTCCTCGACGGCGAGGATGTCCGCGGCCGACCGCAGCGAGGGCGCTCCCGTGCCGGAACCGGCCTCGATGCCCTCGGCCTGCATCCGGTTCATGTACGGCTGGGCCCGCTGCACCTGCTGCTCGAGGGCGGTGACCGTGGTGAGGAAGTTCTGGTTGGCCTGGGCGCGGAAGGCGTCGATCCCGTCCATGGTGGTGAACAGGTTGTCGAAGGCGCGCTGCAGCGTCTCGGGGGAGACGCCGGAGGTCGCGGCCTGCTCCTGGATGCGCACGGTGTTCTGCGCGAGCATCTCCGAGGTGCGGTCGATGAGATCGTTCGTGGTCTTGTTGACCGCGTCGATCTGGTCGAGCACGATCTTCTGGTTCTCGAGGGCCTGCGCCGTGATCACCGCGGTGCGCAGCGCCGTCACCGTGGTGGTGCGGGCCCGCTCGACGCCCTGGGCGAGCTTGGTGTTGTTGTCCTCGATGAGGCCCATCGACAGATACGCCTGCACGGTCACCGCGATCTGCGTGGCGACGTCCTGGCGGCGCTGGCGGACCGCGAAGAGCACGTCCCGCTCGAGGGCCGCGCCGACCTCCGGCCGCCCCTCGGACTTCGCCTGCTCGGCGCGGGCGACGACCTGGCCGTCGAGCTGCTGCAGCAGCTGGGAGGCCTTCTGCAGGTTGCCGAGGTCCTCCCACAGGGAGCGCCGCTCGACGGCCAGCTCGGCGTTGTCGCGCAGCAGCATCTCCTGGCCGCGGCCGAGGGCCTGCAGCACCTCGTCGAGCTGCTTCTGGTTGGACTCGAAGCCGCGGAAGTAGCGCTTGGCCGCGCCGCGACCCGGCAGGAAGCCGAGCGCCTTCGTCGCGAAGGTGTCCGGCTTGGGGGCCAGGTCCTCCATGCGCGTGCGGAGGTCGGCGAGGCTCTTGGAGACCTTCTCGGAGGTGCCGGATCCCTTCGCGTCCCGCAGCGACTGGTCCATGAAGCGCGAGGAGGTCGCGCCGGTGCGGTCGAAGGTCTTCTTGGCGACCGCGCCGATCGCGGTGACCTGCGCGGTGAACTCCTGGGAATGCGGGTTCAGCGCGGTGACCGTGTCGAGCCAGGTGCTCGCCTTGACCTCGAGCTCCTTCGACTGCTCCGGAGGCAGGTCGGAGAGCAGGGAGACGGCCTTCTCCTCGCTGATCTCCGCGACGGGCTCGGCGGCCTGGATCGCGGGGGCGGGGGTCGGGGGCTGCAGCTTGTCCATCGGTTCTCCTCGGGCTCGGATCAGATGTCGATGATCGGGGTCAGGTGCTCGTCGGCGAAGCGACGCCGCAGGAACTCGGCGTGCACCTCGAGGTCGCGGGAGACGCCGGCGACGACGTCCCGCTCGACCCCCTCGAGGCTCTCGCCGAGCACGGTCAGCTGGTGGTCGATGCTGGTGAGGTTCGCCAGGGCGTCCTCGCGGGCGGCCCCCTGGAAGGAGGCGAGGAAACCGATCGTGTCCTCGATCGCCTCCACCAGCTCGGGCAGGTACCGGGTGGCCATGCCCTCGAGCAGGGTCACGGAGCCGTCGGAGGGCCTGCTGGACTGCACGGATTCGGCGCCGGTGAGGGCCTCGAGGCGTCCCAGCAGGGCGTCCACGTGGTCGAGGGCCGGCCGTGCCGCCGGGTCGGGGGCGCGGCCGCGCAGCGCGGCGGTGGTCGCGCGGGTCTCCGCGGTCGCGCGCAGGATCCGCTCGAGCAACTCGCGGGTGCCCTCGCCGACGCCGGTCTCCGCCTCCACGAGCAGGGTCGGCGCGGGCTGCAGGGCGCGCAGCAGCAGGTGGCTGCCGCCGGCGAGCAGGACTCCGGCGCCGAGCGCCGCGACCAGCGCGAGGGGCAGGGCGAGCGAGGCCACGAGCCCCAGCGCGAGGGCTCCCACGGCGCCGACGCCGCCTGCCGCCAGGGGCACGCCTGCCGCGAGGGCGCCGCCCGGCCGACGGGGTCGGTCCACGGCGGCCGAGCGGGGCGGGTGCACGGCGCCCTCGAGCGGCTTCTGCACCGGGCCCCACAGGTCGCGCCGCTCGGCGGTCGCCTTCCAGGGGAGGTCCTGGTCGCCGGGGGCGCCGGGGACTCCGGGGGTGCTGGACGCCGACGGGGCTCCCGAAGCCGACGGGGCTCCGGACGACGCATCGCGTCGGGACGCCGCAGTGCTCCCGGCCGGCGCGGGGGTTCCGGGCGCGAACGGGTCGGGGAACGAACCGTTCCCCTGGGCCGGCGTGCGAGCCGGGTCGTCCGGACTGGTCGTCACAGGTCCCCGCGGATCTCTCGGAGTGCTGGGCTGAGGTGGTCGGTCAAACGGTGGTCGGCGTGAGGGAAGGCTATCGCGGGCGTCTGGGGCCGTGCTGGCAGACGGGGGGGGGGGATCCGCAGACCGTCGATGACCGCTCCGCCGTCCCATCCGCTGTCCCACCTGCCTTCCCATCCCTCGTCCCACCCGCCTTCCCTCCCGCCGTCATTTCCTATAGGATCCACGGGAAGCCTCCACGAAAGGACGACGATGTCTTCCGCCCAGACCCCGTACACCGCCGAGACCTGGCCGATCGGCGCCAACATGCTGTCCTTCGGGAGCGTCACGCCCGACGGCACCCCCACCCTCGAGGCGTCCTCCTCGGTGTGGGCCTCGCAGCTGCGACAGGTCAAGGAGCTCGGTGTCGACCAGATCGACCCGACCGACGCCTGGCTGCCCCTCGCGAAGCTCTCCGACGAGCGCGTCGAGGAATTCCGCCGCGTGCTCGACGGCGAGGGACTCTCGCTCTCCTCGATCTCCATGACCCGCAACTCGGTGGTCGACGTCGAGAACGGCGAGCAGAACCTCGCCGACGCCCTGCGCTTCGTCGAGCTCGCCCCGAGCTTCGGGGTGACCGTCGTGAACACCGGCTTCATGCAGGCCACCACTCCCGCGCAGAACGAAGCCATCTGGTTCTGGCTCGCCGACGGCCACGTCGACGACCCGGCGCTGCGCGACCTCGCGATCGAGCGCATCCGGACCCTCGGCGACGCCGCGGCGGCCCAGGGCATCCAGATCAGCCTGGAGATGTACGAGGATACCTACGTCGGCACCGCCGACGACGCGGTCTCCTTCGTGACCGACGTGGCCCACGAGGCCGTCGGCCTGAACCCCGACGTCGGCAACCTGGTGCGCCTGCACCGCCCCGTCGAGCCCTGGCAGGACATCTTCGAGAAGGTGCTGCCGCACTCGAACTTCTGGCACATCAAGAACTACACCCGCGACCTCGACCCGGCGACCGGCGCCTTCTCGAGCGCGCCCATGCCGCTCAAGTACGGCTACATCAACTACCGCACCGTGATCCGCCGCGCCCTCGAGCTCGGCTACTCGGGGCCGTTCTGCTGCGAGCACTACGGCTCCGACTCCCTCGGCGTCATCGCCGAGAACGTGCAGTACATCCGGCAGGTGCTGGCCTCCGCCCTCGCCTGATCCGCGCAGCCCCGGCGGACTCCGCGGAACCCTGACCGGCCCCATCCGGCCCATCCGGCTATATCCGGCACCCCGTACCCCAGTACCCCAGCACCCCCGTTCGAAGGAGAACACCCATGACCCTCGAGATCACCCGCATCCAGCCCTTCCCCGAGGCGCGCACCGCCGTCGTCACCGGCGCGGGCGCCCCGCGCGGCATCGGCCGACGCGTCGTCCGCAAGCTCCTCGCCGAGGGCTGGTCCGTCGCCGCGGCCGACATCGACGGCCCCGCCGTCGAGGAGTTCGCCGCCGAGGTTACCGCCGAGCTGCCCGCCGAGGCCGGCGTGCGCGTGATCGGCGTCGGCGTCGACATCTCCGACCAGGCCTCCGTGGACGCGGCCTTCGCCCGCATCGACGCCGAGCTGCCGCCGGTGGTGGCGCTGGTGAACCTCGCCGGCATCCCCAGCCCGCATTCCTTCTTCGAGCTCACGGGCGAGATCTGGGACCGCGTCATGGACGTCAACGCCAAGGGCACCCTGCTCATGACCCAGGCCGCGGCGCGGCGCATGATCGATGGCGGCGTGGGCGGCCGCATCGTGAACACCGCGTCGATCACCGCCCTCGACGGCGGCGGCACCTTCTCCAAGACCGGCTACGCCGCCGCGAAGGCCGCCGTGCAGGGCCTGACGCGCGGCTTCGCCCGCGAGCTGGGCGAGTTCGGCATCACCGCGAACGTGATCCTGCCCGGCCCGATCGACACCGACATCATGGGCGGCACCCTGACCGATGAGCGCAAGGCCGGCATGTCCTCGAACATCCCGCTGCAGCGCGTGGGCCAGCCCGAGGAGGTCGCGGGGCTGATCGCGTTCCTCGTCTCCGAGGACTCGTCGTTCGTGAACGGCACCTCGATCAACGTCGACGGCGGCAAGCACATGCACTGACGACCCCCGGGGTCCCGGGGCCGGGCGCCCCGGGGCCCTCTCGTCGGCGATCCAGCGGCCGGCCCGCCCGTCGGGCCCCCGCGCCCGGCCCCCGTCGGACCCACCGCCCTGCCCCGCCCGGACATCGAAGGAGATCTCCCATGGCCGATTCACCCCTGTCCTCCGCCCTCGAGTTCGCGAAGATGCTCGCCGCCGGCGGATTCCGTCTGGACCCGATCGACTCCGCCCCGTCGATCGAGGACATCCGCCAGGTCGCCCGCCGGCGTCTGCCGCGGATGGCCTTCGACATCGTCGACGGCGCCTCCAACCACGAGCTGACCCGGGAAGCGAACGTCGCGGACCTCCGCGAGGTCACCTTCCGCCCCCGCTGGCTCACCGACATCTCCACGATCGACACCGCGGTCGAGGTGGACGGCATGCGCCTGGACCGCCCGTACGTGATGGGCCCGCTGGGACTGCAGCGCATGATCGGCGGCGTCGGCGAGCTCGGCGCCGTGCGCGCCGCCGGAAGGGCGAACATCCCCTTCACCATCTCCACCGCCTCGAACTGGTCGATGGAGGAGCTCGCCGACGTCGCCACCGGCCCGCTCTGGTACCAGCTGTACATGTACAAGTCCGACCGGATCGTGCAGAACCTGATCGACCGGGCGCGCTCCATCGGCGCGATCGCGCTGGTCATCACCGTGGACGTGCCGCTGAACGGCAAGCGCTACCGAGACCACCGCAACGGCATGTCGATCCCCCCGCGGATCACCCCGCAGAACGCGGTCGAGGCCGTGCGGCACCTGAACTGGACCCGCTCGGTCATGCGCCCGCCCGCGATCGGCTTCCGCAACCTCCAGGGCGAGGTGCAGGGGAACAACGCCGTCTCCCACCAGGAGTTCGTCAAGAAGTACCTCGCGAACCTCACCCTCACGTGGGAGGAGGTGCGCCAGGTGCGCACCCGCTGGGACGGCCCGGTGTACATCAAGGGCATCCTCACGCCCGAGGACGCGCAGCGCGCCGCCGCGATGGGCGCCGACGGCATCTACGTCTCGAACCACGGCGGCCGTCAGCTCGACTCCTCGCCGTCGAGCATCTCGGCGCTGCCGAGGATCGTCGATGCGGTCGGCGACCGCATGACCGTGGTCTTCGACTCCGGGGTGCGCACCGGCGACGACATCGCCAAGGCGCTCGCCGTCGGCGCGGACCTCGTCTCGATCGGCCGGGCCTGGGGCTACGGCAACGCGGCGGCGGGTGAGAAGGGCGTGCTGCGCGTGCTCGACATCCTCGACGAGGAGCTCGAGCTCGCGATGGGCCAGCTCGGCGCGACGAGCATCGCGGCGCTGGACCGCAGCTTCGTCGAGTACCCCGAGGCGTGGCACGGGGAGGGCCGGCACCGTGAGCCGGAGCCCGACGGGGGAGCGGCCGACGGGCGCGTCGGCGGGAAGCAGGCCGCCCGATGAGCGCGCGACCCTGGCGACTGGCCGTCACCGCGGACTATGCGGAGGCCGACGGCTCCACCATCTACGGCGACATCGGCCTCGGCCTCCTGGCCGAGCAGGGCGTGGAATGGTCCCGCGTGGACGTCCCGATCGCGTCCGGCGCGCTCGAGGGCTTCGACGCCGTGCTCCTGCTGAGCGGCACCCCGTTCGGCGCGGCGCAGCTCGAGGGGGTTTCGACCCTGCGGCACGTGGCCCGCTTCGGCGCCGGCTACGACACGGTCGACCTCGAGGCCTGTGCGGCGCGCGGGATCGCGGTCACCAACGCGCCGACGGGCCTGCGGGTCCCCATGGCGCACACCGCGTTGACCTTCCTCTTCGCCCTCGCCCACAACCTCCTGCCCAAGGACCGCCTGGTGCGCGAGGGGCAGTGGGACCGCAAGTCCCAGTACCGCGGGCCCGGCCTCGCCTCGGCGACCGTGGGCGTGGTGGGACTCGGCGGCATCGGCCGGGAGACCGTCCGCCAGCTGCGAGCCCTCGACCTCGAGGTGATCGCCTGGAACCGCACCCCGCGGCCCGAGTTCTGCGCCGAGGAGGGCATCGAGCAGCTGCCCTTCGACGAGGTCGTCTCGCGCAGCGACTACCTGGTGCTGACCGTCGCCGCGGCCGAGGGCACCCGCCACCTCATCGGCGAGCGGGAGCTGGAGCTGATGCAGGACTCGGCGTTCCTCATCAACATCGCCCGCGGCGCCGTCGTCGACGAGGAAGCGCTCGTCCGGGCGCTGCAGTCGGGGGCGATCGCGGGCGCCGGCCTCGACGTCTTCGCGACCGAGCCGCTGCCGACGACGAGCCCGCTGATCGGCCTGGAGAACGTGGTCCTCGCCCCGCACTCGCTGTGCTGGACGAAGGACTTCACCGAGGCCACCGCCGCGGAGGTGCGCGGGGAGATCCTCGCCGTCGCCGCGGGACGGGTGCCGGGAAACCTGGTGAACGCCCCGGTGGGAGTCGACGGATCGGCGGCCGACGGGTCGGGAGCCGACGCGGCGGACGGAGCGGGCGGATGAGCCCC
This sequence comes from Brachybacterium sp. J144, assembly GCF_036321705.1. NCBI lineage: Bacteria > Bacillati > Actinomycetota > Actinomycetes > Micrococcales > Dermabacteraceae > Brachybacterium > Brachybacterium sp. J144. The sequence goes on along the minus strand of NZ_JAZDCG010000011.1, from coordinate 87,338 downwards.
GCCCACGCCCCGGGCGAGCGCTCCGTCGCCGAGGAGGCCCGGATCAGCGAGGTCACCGCCGTCGTCACTGGGGCGTCCTCCCCGCGCGGCATCGGACGCGGCGTGGCGCTGCGCCTGGCCCGCGAGGGTCGGCCGCTCGCGTTGCTCGACCTCGACGAGGCCGGACTCGAGCAGGCCGCGGCCGCGGCCCGGGACGCCGGCGCCCCGCAGGTCCTCACCCGGCGCACCGACATCGCCGACTGGGAGAGCGTCGACGCGGCCTTCGCGGCCGTGGAGGCGGAGCTGCCCGCCGTCGGCGCCCTCGTCGGCTGCGCGGGGATCGCCGACCCGACCCCGTTCCTCGAGTCGACCTCGCAGACCTTCGCGCGGACCCTCGCGATCAACACCACCGGCACCTACCACCTCGCCCGGCGCGCGGTGCCGGGCATGCTCGCCCAGGGCCTCGGGCGGCTCGTCGCGATCTCCTCCACCGCGGCGCAGGACGGCGGCGGGAACTTCTCGACCTCCGCCTATGCGGCGTCCAAGGCCGGGGTCGAAGGGCTGCTGCGGGGCCTGGCGAAGGAGCTCGCCGGCACCGGAGTGACCACCGCCGCGATCGCTCCCGCGAACATCGACACCGACATCATGGGCGGCGCCCTCGAGGGGGAGCGGCGCGCGCAGTTCGTGGCCCGCACCCCCGTGGGCCGACTGGGCACCGTCGAGGAGCTCGCCGAGCTGGTGGCCTGGCTCGTCGGCCCCCACGGCGGCTTCACCACCGGCGCGACCTACAACCTCAACGGCGGCATGCGCGTCGGCTGAGCGGGGCCGGGCGCGGCGCGGGAGGTCGACACTGTCGACTCACGGAGCGGGGCGGGGTGGAGCAGGGCGCGACGGGGCGGGGCCGGATCCCTCCGGTCCCGCCCCGCTGGCGTCAGGTCCCGAGCAGCCCCGGCAGCCAGGTCGACAGCGCCGGGATGAAGGTGATCAGCAGCAGCACCACGACCATCGGGACGAAGAACGGGATCACGCCCTTGATCACCCTTGTGACCGGCGTCTTCGTGACCGAGGACAGCACGAACAACACGAGCCCCACGGGCGGCGTGAGCAGGCCGATCATCAGGTTGAAGATCATCATCACCGCGAAGTGCGTGGGGTCGATCCCGTACACGGACGCGATCGGGGCCAGCACCGGCACGAGGATGAGGATCGCCGCCGTCGGCTCGAGGATCGCGCCGACGATCAGCAGCAGCAGGTTCACCAGGATCAGGAAGATCAGCGGACGATCCGTGATCTGCAGGATCAGCTCGCTCATGACCTGCGGGGCCTGCTCGCGGGCGAGCACCCAGCCGAACAGCGAGGCGCTCGTGACGATCACCAGCACGCTGCCGGTGGTCTCCACGGTCGACGCGGCGATCCGGCCCAGCGTCCTCGGGGTGAGGGTGCGGTAGATCAGGGCGAGGACCGCGATGTAGGCGACGCCCAGGGCGGACGCCTCGGTGGGCGTGACGATCCCCGAGAGGATGCCGCCGAGGATGATCACGGCCGCGCCCGCGACGGGGAGCGCTTTGGCCACATCCTTGACGCGCTGCGCGGCAGGAGGCTTCGGCAGGCGCAGGTCCTCGCGCTTGCGGGTCTGCACCCACACCATCAGGCACAGCGCCGCCACGAGCACGAGGGCCGGGACGATGCCCGCCATGAACAGCGAGCTCACCGACAGCCCGGCGGTGACCGCGTAGATGATCGCGGGGATCGACGGCGGGATCATCGGGGCGATCAACGAGGAGGCGCCGGTGATGCCGAGCGCGAAGCCCTCGGGGTAGCCGCGCTGCTTCATCGCCGGCACCTGGATCCGACCCATCGCCGCGGCGTCGGAGATCGCGGCGCCGCTCATCCAGGAGAAGCCGAAGGAGGTCGCGATGTTGACGTACCCGAGCGAGCCGCGGACGTGCCCGATCGCGCTGGTCGCCGCGTCGAAGAGCCGGTCGGTGGCCCCGGAGACGTTGGCCAGGTTCCCCAGCAGGATGAACATCGGCACGGCGAGGATCGCGAAGTCGAAGACGCCGGAGGCGGTCTGCTGGGCGGCGAGGGCCGCCGTCGCGGTGTCGTCGAGGATGATGTACGCGATCGACGGCACGAGCAGGGCGATCCACACGGGGACGCGCAGGGCGAGCAGCACCAGCAGGGCTGCGAACATGATCAGCAGGACCATGGGGTCACAGACCTTCCATCGCGGCGGCCTTCTCGACCGCGTCGGGGACTTCCTCGGGGTGGCGCAGGTACAGCACGATGTTCAGCACCGTGTGTCCCAGCACCATCAGGTAGCCCACGAGGACCGCGCCGTACAGCAGCGGCATGGGCAGGGCGGTCGCCGTGAGGGTCAGCGACCCGGTGAGCAGCATGAGCGAGATCGCGGCGATCACCATGTAGAGCGCGGCCGCGGCCACGACCAGCATCGCGAAGATCTGCGAGGCGGTCGCGAGGCGACGGGGCAGATACACCGCGAGGATGTCCACGGCGATGTGCGCGTTGCGGCTCGAGACGAAGCCGGCGCCCACGAAGGTCAGCCACACGACCAGCAGCCGCGCCGCCTCTTCGCTCCAGGACAGCGGCGTGTTCAGCACGTAGCGGGTGAAGACCTGGAAGATGATCAGGCCGAAGATGCCCAGCAGCATCGCCCCGGCGACATAGCGCTCGGCGTCGATCAGCCAGGCGTAAGCCCGGAACCGCTGCTCGTAGCGGTCCCGCTCGATGTAGGTGTCGAGCTCGGGGACCTGGCCGTCCTTCGCCCCGGGGATCGGCTTGGGGGACTGCATGCTCATCGGACCGACTCCTGGATCTCGAGGTACAGGTCGCCCCAGGGGACCCGCGACGGGAACTCCTCGGCGATCAGTGCCTGGAAGGCGGCGACGTCCACCTCGTCGTTGACCTTGATGGCGTCCTCGTCCTGCCAGCGCTGGAGCACCTCCTCCTCGGCCTCGACGATGCAGTCGCGGGTCGCCACGCGGGCCTTCTCCATGGCGTCCTCGAACGCGGTGCGCTCCTCGGGGGTCAGCGACTCCATGAAGCGCTCGGAGGAGACGATGTTGACGGCCTGGACCATGTGCCCGGTGAGGTTGATGTAGTCCTGGACCTCGTAGAACTTCTGCACGTCGATCGTGGGGATCGGGTTCTCCTGGGCGTCGATCGCGCCCTGCTGCAATCCCAGGTACGCCTCGGACAGCGCCATCGGGGTGGCGGAGCCGCCCATGATCTGGAAGCTCGTGAGGTAGAGCGGCGCATCGGGGGTGCGGATCTTGATCCCCTGGAGGTCCTCGGGCTCGGTGATCGGCATGTTCGAGGTGATGTGCCGGGTGCCGTAGTACCAGGTGCTGTTCACCCGCAGGCCGGTCCCCTCGGCCATCTCGTCGTACACCTCGGCCATGATCGGGCCGGTGGTCGCCTCGTCGAACTGCTCGACGTCGGTGAACAGGAACGGGGCGTCGAGCACGGCGGCGTCCGGGTACCAGACGCCGAGGAACGAGGGGCCGATGACCCCGAGCTCGAGGCCGCCGGTGGCGATCTGCTCGGTCGTCTCGCCCTCGCCGCCGATCTGGCCGGAGGGATAGGACTTCACGGTGAAGCCGTCGTCGGCCAACTCGGTGCGCAGCGTCGCGGCGCCGCAGGTCTCGACGGGATGGGCGGGATCGTACTGGTGGGCGAAGCGGATCACGCGGGCGTCGGGGTCGACGGCCTGCTTCTCGATCTGGGCGGTGTCCACCGGCTCCCACAGCCCGCACCCGGCGAGGGCGAGGGTCGTGAGGACGGTGGCGGCCAGCATCGCCGGGCGGCGCCGACGGGCGGGGGCGGTCACGGGCGGCTCCCTTCGGAGGCAGCGGAGGCAGCGGCCGGCTCGTGTTCCGGGACGGGGTCGGGGAACGGGAGCGAGGCGGCGGCCGCGAGCTCCCGCAGCTCGGCCACGGTCGCCTCGGGCACGGCGACGCCGGCCCCGGCCTGCCGACGGCGGCGGTGCTCGAGGTCGCCGGGGGAGAGGACCTCGCGCTCGGGATGGGAGGCGCGGACGCTCTCCTGCAGCGCGGCGACCCGGCCGCGGATCGTCGCCGGATCGCCGAAGGCGGCGAGGTCGAGGGCGATCAGGAGGTGCCCGGTGTTCATCCGGGAGGAGGGGTCCTGCCAGATGTCGACAGTGTTCATGGCGAAGGATGCGCTGGTCAGCGCCGCGGAGAGCGCCTCGAGCAGCACGGCGATGCCGGAGCCCTTGTGACCGCCGAAGGGCAGCAGCGCCCCGCCGTCGAGCACGGCCGACGGGTCCGTGGTGGGCCGGCCGGCGGCGTCCACAGCCCAGTCCTCGGGGATCGGCTCGCCGGCGTCGCGGGCCGCGACGACCTTGCCGTAGGCACCCGCGGTGGTCGCGAGGTCGGCGACCAGCGGGCCCTCCCCGGCCGACGGCAGGCCGATCGTGAACGGGTTGGTGCCGAGCACGGGCACCGATCCGCCGTAGGCGGCGGCGACCGGCCCGGTGGTCGAGGCGAGGATTCCGGCGATGCCCTGGTCCGTGAGCTGCTCGATCCAGAAGCGGCCCGCGCCGAAGTGGCTCGAGCCCTGCACGGCGACGGTCGCCATGCCGTGCTCGCGGGCGGTCCCGGCCGCGAGGTCGACGGCCCGCTGCATGGCCACCTGACCGAAGGCGGCCCGGGCGTCGAGCACGGTGACGGCGCCGTGCTGGCGGATCACCTCCGGCTCAGAGGTCGGGTCAATGCCGCCGGAGGTGACGGCGCGGAGGTAGAGCGGCAGGCGCAGCAGGCCGTGGGAGAAGATGCCGGCGGCGTCAGCCTCCACGAGGGAGCGGGCGACCAGCGAGGCGTTGGCGGGCGGGGCGCCGCGCTGCTCGAGCAGTCCGGTGGCCAGCTCGATCAGGGAGGGCGCGGCGAATCGTGGTGACATCGTCGTCACGGTCCTTTCGTCAGGGACGATCGCAACCTATAGGATCTCTGGAGGCCCCGCAAGGGAGATCGCAATTCCCGAACCGGCCTCGGCTCCTTCCCGGCTCACTCACTGCCCTTCGAGACCTCCGAGGTCTAGGTGGAGGCTCGGTCGATCGACCATCGACGCGTGGTGAGGAGCAGGCCGAGGGCGGCGAGGGCCATCGGCAGGGCCATCGCGGTGAGCGCCACCCGGTAGTCCGCGAGGTCCGCCGCGCCGTCGGGCGCTCGAAGGTCCAGCACCATCCCGATCAGCAGCACCGCGAGCAGCGAGGCGGCGTAGCCGCCGATGTTCACCATCCCCGTCGCCGTGCCGATCGCGCGCCGTGGCACCCCGGTGCGAGCCAGGTCGAAGCCCACGGCGCAGGTCGCCGAGCCGAGGGAGAGGGCGAGCAGCAGCGGGACCAGCTGCAGCGCGCTGAGCGGTGCGGGGGCGGCGAGGGTCAGTGTCCACCCGATGAGGAGGATCCCCCCGGCGATCCAGCCCAGCCGGGCGCGGTGCGCCGGGAAGCGACCGGTGAGCAGACCGATGAACGGCCCCACCCCCACCATCACCAGGGCGTTGAGCGTCAGCAGTGCGCTCACCTCGCCCTCGGCGAGCCCGTGCCCGAGGGTCAGGAAGGGCACGCCCCAGAGGAACAGGAAGGAGTTCGCGGTGGCGAGCGTGAGGGCGTGCAGGAAGACGCCCGACCAGGCCGCCCGGGAGCCGAGCACATCGCGCAGCACCTGGATCGGATGGGCCGGGGGAGGGGGCGGTGCGCCGTCGAGGGCGGTCGGCTCGTCCCGGATCGCCGCGATCACCAGCAGCACGCTCACCAGCAGCAGGCCGGCCAGTCCGGCCCAGGCGGCGGTCCAGCCGCGGGAGACGAGGAGGGCCAGGAAGGGGACCGCCGCGACGACCTGGCCGAGCTGCCCGATCATCGTCGCGAGCTGCGTGAACAGCGGCACCTGCGCGGTCGGGAACCACGCCGCGATCAGGCGCACGACGCTGATCAGGGTCGCGGCGTCCCCGACCCCCGTGAGCATCCGCGCGAGCAGGGCGACGGGCACGACCGTCGCGGCCGCGAGCAGCACCTGCCCGAGCGCCATGGTCACCGCCCCGATCACCAACATCCGCCGGGGGCCGAGGCGGTCCAGCAGCAGCCCCGCGGGGATCTGCGCCACCGCATAGGTGCCCAGCTGCACCACGCCGAAGAGGCTCAGCACCGTGCCGTCGACCCCGAAGCGCCGCGACGCCTCGACGCTCGCGACGCCGAAGGCCGCGCGCCCCGACACGGCGCAGAGATAGGCGAGGACGCCGACGGCCCAGATCAGGTGGGCGTGGCCGAGCCGGGGCACGGGGGCGGTCATCGGGCGCGCGGCTCCACGGGGTCGGACGGCACGGTGGCGGTCGCGAGCGGTTCCCCGCGCTCGTCGAGGCCGTCCTCGTCGGGGTTGGAGAGGGCGCCGCTGCGGCGCAGCACCCAGGCGGCGATAAGCGGCGCCGTGATCGCGGAGATCAGCACGGCGGTGGCGACCTGGACGGTCGCGACGTCGACGTACTGCTCGAAGCGCGGATCCGCGGAAGCGATGATCGCCGGGGTCACGATCGAGTTGCCCGCCGTCGTGCCGGCGACGATGCCGATGCCCGAGCGCTTCCCGCGGCGCAGCAGGAACCGGTAGGCGAGATAGGCGCAGCCGCCCGTGAACGGGGTGACCAGCAGGCCGAGCAGGATACCGGTCACGCCGCCAGTGAGGATCGCGCCGATGTCGATGCCGGTGCCCAGGCCGAAGGCGAAGAAGGGGATCACGATCGTGGGCACGGGACGCATGATCTCGGTCCAGCGGTGGTCGATGTTCCCCACGATGATGCCCAGGACCAGCGGGATGATCGCTGCGGCGAAGGCGTCCAGCGGGATCGAGCCGAGGCCCGCCGCGCCGATGAACAGCATGGTGAAGAACGGTCCGTCGTTCACCGCGGAGGCGACGTACGCGCCGCGATCGGTCTTGGTGCCGTACTTGCCGGTGAAGGCCAGCCAGATCCCGCCGTTCGAGTTGTCGAAGGTCGCGAGCATGGCCAGGATCGAGATGCCGAGGATCCCGTCGAGGCCCAGGAAGAAGCCGAGGGAGACGACGATCAGGCCCGGCACGATGGTCTTGCCGAGGAGGATCGCGCCCGTCGTGCCCGCGACCGGGCCGATGCTGCGCGGCGTGATCTGCATACCGGTCGCGAAGATGACCAGCGCCATCATCGGCATCGGCGTCGCGAAGAGCGCGGTCGTGAAGCTGCCGAGCTCGAGGAAGGCGGGGGCGGTGGTGCCCACGATCGCGCCGAGGACCAGCGGGATCACCATGGTGCCGCCGGGGATCCGGTCCATCACGCCGTAGAGAGGGGAGCGCAGCGAGCTCAGGTCGGTGGTCGGGGATGCATCGGTCACGAGGACCTCCTTGTCGCCTCATCACGAGAAGGGGAGCGGGGAGGACGGACGTCGTACCCCGAGTGCGACCTATAGGATCTACGGCTCGCCCGCGGGCGTCAAGCGGTCCGACGCACCCCCGCGGGCACCGGGGCGGCGAGGATCGCGGCGAGGACCGCCTCGACGCTCGGCGAAGACGCGGTGCGCCGATCCCGGGTGACGGCCACGTGCCGCCCCTGCTCGAGCGTGCCCACCGGGGTGATCGCCATCCCCTCGGTCGCGGAGATCGCGGCGGCGAGCCCGTTGAGCACGCCGACGCCGAGCCCGGCCCGTGCGAGCTCGACGACCGTCTGCGGCTGCTCGGTCTGCCAGGCCACCGGGATCGAGAGGCCCCATGCCCCGAGGGCGCTGCCGGTGTCCGGGTCGACCTCCGCCCCCGGCAGGGCGACGGCGATCAGCGGGTGCTCCGGGATCGCCGCGGGCGGCAGGTCCCCCGTCACGGGATCCCGTGCGTCGAGCAGCGGATGATCCGGCGGGGTGAGGGCGACGAACCGCTCCGACCACAGCGGCTCGCTCTGCAGCTCGGGCGGTGGCGGATCGCCGGCCAGGGAGTGGATCGCGAGGTGGTACCGGCCGGAGAGCACGCCGGAGACCAGGTCCTGGGTGGTGCGCTCGCTCAGCTCGATCCGGATCAGGGGATGGCGGGCATGGACGGCGGCGAGGACGCCGGGGAGGAACCCGGCGCTCACGCTCGGGTGGCAGCCGATCACGACGGTCCCGCGGGGCGTGTCGGTGTGGCGGTCCACCGTGTCCGCCCCGCGCTGCAGGGCGTCGAGCACCTCGCGCGCGTGCGGCAGGAAGGCGGCGCCCAGCTCGGTCAGTCCGATCGGTCGATGGCTGCGATCCACGAGCGTCCCGCCGAGGGCGCGCTCGAGGGAGGCGACGTGCGTGCTCACTCGCGACTGGGCGCGGTGGAGGGCACGGGCGGCCGCGGAGAAGCTGCCGTGGTCGATGACGGCGACGAAGGTCTCCAGCCAATCGGTCTGCTCGATGCGGGGCATCGCATCCTCCTTCACGCGGATCACGATTCGATGTCGGCCCTGCGGCCCGGCGATCGTCCGCGCAGGCCATCGGTGCTCTGTGACGGAGCTTACCAATATCGCATATAGGATTTCCGGATCGCGGATCGTCTCCGGGCCGTGAGCGGGGTCTCCCGTTGGTAGCTTGCGGAGCACCCCGAGGGGAGCCGTCCCCGGGCCGGACCGCATCGATGCGGCGACCCCGCGACTCCCCGCGACGGACCATCCCTGACCCTCACGACGAAGTGGAGTCCCCCATGTCACGCCACAGCTCTGCCCGCAGCCCCCGCCCGGCACGCCGCCTGATGACCGGCCTCGCCTCCGCGGCCGCCCTCGCCCTCCTCGCCACCGGCTGCTCCGAGGGCGGCGGCGGGGAGGGCTCGGTCGCGGCCGACGCGATCCAGGCCTGCAACGACATCAACGCCGATTACCCGGCCGGCCCCGTCGAGCTGGTCGTCCCCTGGGCCGCCGGCGGCGGCACGGACGGCGTCGCCCGACTCATCGGCGACCAGCTCTCCGGCCAGCTCGGCACCAACGTCAACGTCGTCAACCGCACTGGCGGCTCCGGCGTCGTGGGCCACCAGGCCATGGTCGACGCGGCCCCCGACGGCCAGACGATCGGCCTGGTCACCGTGGAGATCGGGATGATGCACCACCAGGGCCTCACGGAGATCAGCGGCGAGGATCTCACCGCCATCTCGCAGATGAACGAGGACGGCGCGGGGATCACCGTCGCCGCCGACGCCGACTGGCAGAACGCCGAGGAGCTGCTCGCGTACATCGAGGCCAACCCGGGCGAGGTCACCGCCTCCGGCACCGGCCAGGGCGGCATCTGGCATCTCGCGCTCCTGGGCATGCTGCTCGACAACGGCCTCCCCGTCGACGCCGTGAACTTCGTGCCCTCGGAGGGGGCGGCCCCCGCTCTGCAGGAGCTCGCCGCGGGCGGCATCGACATGACCACCAACGCGCTGGGCGAGTCGAAGACCATGCTCGACTCCGGTCGCGCCCGGGCAATCGGCGTGATGGGCACCGAGCGCGATCCGGCCTTCCCCGATGTGGAGACCCTGCAGGAGCAGCTGGGTTCCGACTACTCGATGAGCGTGTGGCGCGGCATCGCGGGCCCGGTCGGCCTCGACCCGACCGTGGTCGAGGAGCTCGAGTGCCATCTCGGCCTGATCGCCGAGTCCGAGGAGTTCAACGAGTTCATGACGGACTCGGGCCTGGGCGTGAAGTACGCCGGGGCGGAGGACTTCCAGACCCTCATGCGCGAGGACGACATCCTCAAGGGCGAGGTCATGGAGGAAGCGGGCCTGGCGAAGTGACCGCCGCGGCTCCGAACTCCACTTCCCCGCCCCCTACCGCGCCGACCGCGCCGCTGCGCCAGAACCTGCTGATCGGCGGACTCGCCACGCTCGCGGGCGCGATCGTCATCCCCTACGGCGCCTCGATGCCGTACATCCGCGAGGGCATCCCCGGCCCGGGTCTGTTCCCGATGCTGGTCGGGGGACTGCTCATCCTCTTCGGGATCCTGCTGCCGGCGACCACCTGGTGGGGGCGGGGGCGGGATCTCCGCCACCGGGCCGAGCTCGCCGCGATCGCGGCGGCCGACGGCGCGGACTCCGCGGCGGCGGCCGACGGGGAGACGGCTCCCGGCTCGTCGGTCCCGGCGGTCGCGACGGACACCCCCGTCGAGGAGCTGCCGACCGTCGCGGTCCTCGACACCGACATCGGTTCCGACGGTCCCCGTCGCTGGATCAACGGGGCGATCCTGATGGGCGGCATCGTCGCCTACGTGTTGCTCGCCGAGCCGCTGGGCTTCTCGATCACGATGACGCTGCTCGTGGTCGCGATCCTGCTGTCGCTGCGGGCGAGGTGGTGGGTCGCGCTGCTCACGGGCGTGCTGACCGCGCTGGGACTGTGGGTGCTCTTCGAGCAGATCCTGCTGGTCCAGCTCCCCGACGGCCTGATCAGGGGGTTCTGACGTGATCGAGAACTTCTCCAGCGCGCTCGAGCTCGTCGCGGATCCGACCACGATCCTGGTGGTCCTCCTCTCGGCGGTCTTCGGTCTGGTGATCGGTGCGCTCCCGGGCATGACGGCGACCCTCGCTGCCGCCCTGCTTGTGCCCTTCACCTTCTTCCTCGACCCGGTCCCGGCGGTCGCCGCGATCATCACCATGTCCGCGATGGCGATCTTCGCCGGGGACATCCCGAGCGCCCTGCTGCGGATCCCGGGGACCCCGTCCTCGGCGGCTTACACCGAGGACGCCTTCGCCCTGACCCGCAACGGCAAGGGGCCGATCGGTCTCGGCGTCTCCCTGGTCTCCTCGGTGCTCGGCGGTCTCTTCGGCTCGGTTCTGCTCATCTTCGTCTCGCCGCTGCTGGGCGAGTTCGCCCTGCGCTTCACGAGCTACGAGTACTTCTGGGTCGCGGTCCTCGGTCTCACGGCCGCGGTGATCGTCTCGCAGGGGGCGCAGCTCAAGGGCGGCATCGCGCTCATGGTGGGCCTGCTGGTCTCCACCGTCGGCCTCGACGTGACCCTCGGGCACCCGCGCTTCACCTTCGGCGAGGAGGGCCTGTACCGGGGCGTCGACTTCATCGCCGCCATGATCGGGCTGTTCGGCCTCTCCGAGGTGCTGCGGGCGGTGACCGCGCGGCGCGGCGAGTCGATGCCGATCCCGAAGCTCGACGGGTCCGGGATGGTCCGGCCCACCCTCCGAGGCATCTGGCGGAACAAGGGCAGGGTCGGCTCCGGCTCGCTGATCGGCGGCGTCGTCGGCGCCCTGCCCGGCGCCGGCGCGGACATCGCCGCGTGGATCGCGTACGCCGTGACCCGGTCCACCAGCCGGATCCGCCCGGGCTCGGTGCGGCGCGGTCGGACCGAGACGACCGACGACCAGCGGATCGAGGCGATCTCCGGGGCCTCGAGCGCGAACAACGCGGGTGTCGCCTCCGCGTACGTGCCCACCCTCGCCTTCGGCATCCCGGGGGACACGATCACTGCGATCCTCATCGGCGTGCTGCTGGTCAAGGGCATCACCCCGGGACCGGACCTCTTCCTCTACCAGACCGACACCCTGTACTCGCTGTACATCATCTTCATCGTCGCGAACCTGCTGCTGCTCCCGCTCGGCTTCCTGCTTATCCGGGCGTCGGGGCTGGTGCTGCGGATCCCGCGATCGATCCTCATGGGCCTGATCGTGGCGATCTCGATCTGCGGCGCCTTCGCGATCAATAACGGCTACCTCGAGGTCGGCCTGGTGGTGGTGTTCGGCGTGATGGGCTATCTGTTCGAGAAGGGCGGCATCCCGCTCGCCCCCGTCGTGCTCGGCATCGTGCTGGGCCCGATCGTCGAGCGGAACTTCATGCAGTCCGTGATCAAGACGAACTGGGATCTCACCCAGTTCTTCACCCGCCCGATCAGCGCGGTGCTGATCGTGCTGGTGGTGCTCGCGATCGCCTCCGCCCCGGTGATGGGCTGGATCGGCCGACGCGCCGAGCGCTCCGCGGCGCTCAAGGCCGTCCAGGACGTCCAGGTCGATCCGGCCGTTCCGGCGGGCCGGTCCTGACGGCCGCGGACCGGACGCGGACGGGCCCCGTCGGAGGTGACTCCGAGGGGGCTCGTCCGGCGCGGGGGTCAGCTGCGGGTGCGCAGGTTGGTCATGCCGCCGTCGATCGGCAGCAGCACGCCGGTGGTCGAGCGGTTGCGCGGGGAGGCGAGGTAGCAGTGGGCCTCCGCGACCTCCTCGGGCTCGACCAGGCGGCCGTGGGGCTGACGGGCGCTGAGCGCGGCGCGCTCGGCCTCGGGGTCGTCGGCCCGGTCGAGCAGCCGGCCGATCCACGGGGTGTTCGCGGTGCCGGGCACGACGGCGTTGACGCGGATCCCCTCGCGCACCCAGTCCGCGGCCATGGCCAAGGTCATCGCCTGCACGGCGCCCTTGGAGGCGGAGTAGAGCACGCGCTCGGGCAGCCCCAGCATCGAGGCGATCGAGGCCGTGTTGACCACGGCGGCGGCCTCGGACTTGCGCAGATGGGGCAGCGCGGCCTGGGTCACGCGGGCCACGGAGACGACGTTGACGTCGAGCACGCGCGCCCACTCGGCGTCGTCGTTCGCGTCGACCTGGCCCTGGGCGCCGATGCCGGCGTTGTTGATGACGATGTCGATCCCGCCGAGCTCCGCGGCAGCACGGTCCACGGCCGCGGTCACGGCGGCGCGGTCGGTGACGTCGACCTGGATCTGCAGGGCGCCCTCGGGTGCGCCGGAGGGGTCGAGGTCGAGGGCCGCGGTGCGGGCGCCGCGGGCCTGGAGGGCGCGGATCGTGGCGGCACCGATGCCGGCGCCGCCTCCGGTGACGATGGCCGTGAGGCCGGCGAACTCGAGATCGGTCGGGGATGCCATGCGGGGTTCTCCTCATCGAGCGGTGGCGGTACGGACCTATCTTCACACCTCCGATGTCTGCGGGGGCAAGGTGCCCACGACTCGGCGCTCGCGGCGGGAGCGTGGGGTGGGGCGGCGGGGTGGGTCCGGGGCCCGCCTCGGGCGGCGGACCACGACGGCGACCTTATCAAGATTGGATATAGGATTTCAGGGGAACGGATCGTTCCCGGCCCCGGAATCGCCCCGGCGCGCAGTAGCGTCGGAGTCGATCCACCGGGATCCCCGTCGGCCCCGCAGCGAAGCGCTGAGCCGCACCCCGCCCCCGATGGTCCCGGCCCCTGGCCCGGCGCGCGTCCCCGACGCGCCCCGCCTCCCCGGCACCGCCCGCTCGAAGGAGAGTCCCCGATGTCCACCACCGGCACGTCCCGCGACCGCCGCGTCGCCGACGGCGAAGAGCACTACAGCGCCGCCACCCGCAGCGCGACCGCGAAGGCGCTGAAGCGTCTCCTGCCCTTCCTGCTGCTGATGTACGTCATCGCGTTCATCGACCGCACCAACATCGGCTTCGCCGAGGAGTCGCTCGAGATCCACGCGGGCCTCTCGACCGCCGCCTACGCTTTCGGTGCGGGCCTGTTCTTCATCGGCTACGCCGTCTTCGAGGTGCCCTCGAACCTGATCATGCACCGGGTCGGGGCGCGCTGGTGGATGGCGCGGATCATGATCACCTGGGGCATCGTCGCCGCCCTGTTCATGTTCACCACCGGGCCGACGATGTTCTACATCCTCCGCTTCCTGCTCGGCGTCGCCGAGGCGGGCTTCTTCCCCGGCGTGATCCTCTACCTCACCTACTGGTTCCCGCGCCGCCGCCGTGCCCAGGCGACCGCACTGTTCTACATGGGCCTGCCCATCGCGAACATCCTCGGCGGCCCGCTCTCGGGCGGCCTCATGGAGCTCGACGGCTTCCTCGGCCTGTGGGGCTTCCAGTGGATGTTCCTCATCGAGGGCCTGATCGCCGTGGTCGTCGGCGTCATCGCCTTCTTCTACCTCACCGACCGCCCGGCGAAGGCCCGCTGGCTCACCGAGCAGGAGCGCACCGAGCTGCAGTCCACCCTCGACGCCGAGGCCGCCGAGAAGGGGGAGGCCCAGCACCTGAGCTGGTGGCGCGCCCTGCTGAACGGCCGCATCCTCTACTTCTGCGCCGTCTACTTCACGATCCAGCTGTCCGTGTATGGCCTGACCTTCTTCCTGCCCCGCCAGATCGCCGGCATCGCCGGGCGCGACGTGGGCCTGATCGTCGGCCTGCTCTTCGCGATCCCGTGGATCGTGGGCCTGGTCGCGAACTTCTTCTCCGGCCGCCTCGCCGACCGCAGCGGCAACTACCGCGACATCGCCACGGGCCTGCTGGTCGTCTCCGCGATCGGCCTGACCATCACCGGCGTGCTCAGCTCGCCCGTGCTGGTGATGATCGGGCTGTGCCTCGCCGCCGTCGGCTTCTGCTCCGCGCAGCCGATCTTCTGGAACATCCCCACCTCGTACCTGTCCGGGGCGGCGCTGGCCTCCTCGATCGGCCTGATCAACGGCATCGGCAACCTCGGCGGCTTCCTCGCCCCCAACCTGCGGGTGTGGGTCGTCGAGACCTTCGGCACCGAGTCCGCGGGCCTGCTGATGCTCGCCGCCATGCCGCTCATCGGCGCGCTGCTCCTCGCGGGCACCCGCCTGTTCGACCGCCGCGGCGCCGCCGCCTGACCGCTCGCCCGTCGGCCGCCCCACTCGGCCGACGGGCGCCCCGGCACCCACCGTCCACCGCCCTGCCCGACCGCCCAGGAGGCCCCCATGAGAGCACTCGTCCTGACCGACTACCACCGGCTCGACGTCGTCGAGCGCGAGCGGCCCGAGCCCGGGCCGGGGGAGGTGCTGCTGCGGCTCTGCGCGACCGGCATCTGCGGGTCCGACGTGCACGGCTTCACCGGGGAGAACGGCCGACGGGTGCCCGGCCAGGTCATGGGGCACGAGTCCTCCGGCACCGTCGCCGCCCTCGGCGAGGGGGTCGACGAGGCGGCCTTCCCGCTCGGCGCCCCGGCCACCTTCAACCCGGTGGTGGTCCCCGCCGCCGAGGCGGAGGCGTACCGCGGCCGCGAGCAGCACGCCCCCGGCAAGGCCGTGATCGGCGTGGTCCCCGCGATCCAGGCGTCCTTCGCCGACTACGTCGTGGTGCCCGCCGGCAACGTGCTGCTGCTCGATCCGGACCTGCCGCTGCACCTCGGCGCGCTCATCGAGCCGCTCGCCGTCGCGGTCCACGCCGTCGGGCGCGGCACGCCGTCGGCCGACGACCGCGTGCTGGTGATCGGCGGCGGCCCCATCGGGCAGAGCGTCGTGCTCGCCCTGCACCGGGCGGGCGTGCGCCGGATCGTGCTCTCCGAGCGCGACCCGGCGCGTCGGGAGTTGGTGGCCTCGCTCGGCGTCGAAGTCCTCGATCCGTCGGCCGGGGACCTCGCCGAGCGCGTCGCCGAGCTGCTCGGCGGGCCGGCGGACCTCGCGATCGACGCCGTCGGCCTCACCCCGACCCTCGCCGACGCCTTCGCCGCGACCGCGCTGGGGAGCCGCATCGTGCTCGTCGGCATGGGCTCCCCGCGCCTCGAGGTCTCCGCCTTCGCGATCAGCACCGAGGAGCGCACCCTGATCGGCTCCTTCACCTATTCGGCGAAGGACTTCGCCGACGCCGCCGCCTGGATCGGCGCGCATGCCGACCAGGTGGAGCTGCTGGTGAGCCGCATCGTCGGACCCGAGGAGGCGCACGCGTCCTTCGCCGCGCTCGCCGCCGGGGAGGGACCGGCCGGCAAGATCCTCGTCCGCTTCGACCAGCCCGAGCCGTTCGACCAGCCCGACCAGCCCGACCAGGAGGGGGAGCCCGCATGAGCGCGAGCCACCGCACCATCGCCCATGTCCGCGCGTACACCGTCACCGGCGGCGGCGCCGACTATCACGACCAGGGCGCCGACCACTGGATCGACGACCACATCGCCACCCCGATGTCGGTGTACCCCGAGTACCGGGCGTCCCGGCAGTCGTTCGGTCTGAACGTGCTGGGCACGCTCATGGTCGAGATCGAGGCCGACGACGGCACCGTCGGCTTCGCGGTCTCGACCGGCGGCGACCTCGGCGCGTGGATCGTCGAGAAGCACATCGCCCGCTTCCTCGAGGGCGCCCGGGTCACCGACATCGAGCGGATCTGGGACCAGATGTACCGCTCGACCCTGTTCTACGGTCGCCGCGGCATCGTGCTGAACACGATCAGCGCCGTCGACCTCGCCCTCTACGACCTGCTCGGACGCCTCCGCGAGGAGCCCGTGTTCGCCCTGCTCGGCGGGCCCGTGCGGGACGAGCTGACGATGTACGCGACCGGCGCCCGGCCCGATCTCGCGCAGCAGATGGGCTTCATCGGCGGCAAGATGCCGCTGCACCACGGCCCGGCCGAGGGTGAGGAGGGCCTGGAGAAGAACATCGCCCTGCTCGCCGACATGCGCGAGAAGGTCGGCGACGACTTCTGGCTGATGTACGACTGCTGGATGTCGCTCGACGTCGACTACGCGACGCGCCTCGCCCACCGCGCGCACGAGCACGGGCTGCGCTGGCTCGAGGAGGCGCTGATCCCCGACGATTACTGGGGTTACCAGCAGCTGCGGCGCAACGTCCCGAAGGGCATGCTCATCACCACCGGCGAGCACGAGGCGACCCGCTGGGGCTTCCGTCAGCTGCTCGAGATGGGCTGCGCCGACATCATCCAGCCCGATGTGGGCTGGTGCGGTGGCATCACCGAGCTGCTGAAGATCTCCGCGCTCGCCGACGCGCACGGCGCGATGGTGGTGCCGCACGGCTCGTCCGTGTACTCGTACCACTTCGTCATCACCCGCACGAACAGCCCGTTCAGCGAGTTCCTGATGATGCACCCGACCGCCGAGGAGATCGTGCCGATGTTCTCCCCGATGTTGCTCGGGGAGCCCGTGCCGGTGAACGGGCGGATCCGCGTCCCGGACACCCCCGGCTTCGGCGTCGAGTTCAACCCCGAGATCCCGACGCATCGTCCGTACACCCACTGACAGCACCCGCTGACCGACCTGCTGACCATCCTCCGGGACCGTCACCCCTCCGATGTCTGGAGCTGGCACAGTGGGTCGTGAGCATCCACCCCTTCGAAGGAGAACCATGGAACTGCGTCGCCTCGGCCCGATCGGCCAGGAGAAGCCCGCCCTCGTCGCCGACGGGGTCACCTACCGCCTCGACTCGCTCACCGCCGACGTCGACGGGGCCTTCCTCGCCGCCGACGGGATCGCCGCGGTGCGCGAGAAGCTCGCCGCGGGCGAGCTGCCCGTGTGGGAGGGGGCCGAGTCCGAGCGCGTCGGCGCCCCCATCGCGCGCCCCCAGGCCGTGATCTGCATCGGCCAGAACTACGCCGCGCACGCCGCCGAGTCCGGCGACCAGCCGCCGAGCGTCCCGATCATCTTCTTCAAGCACCCCAACACGGTGGTCGGCCCGTACGACGCGGTCGAGATCCCGCCGGGCGCCGTGAAGGTCGACTGGGAGGTCGAGCTGGGCGTGGTGATCGGCAAGCAGGCCTCGTACCTGGCCGACGAGAAGGCGGCGCTCGACGTCATCGCCGGCTACGTGACCAGCCACGACGTCTCCGAGCGGGACTTCCAGATCGCGCAGTCCGGCGGCCAGTGGTCCAAGGGCAAGAACGCCAAGGGCTTCAACCCCGTCGGCCCCGCGCTCGTCCCGGCCGACGCGGTCGACCCGCAGGCGCTGCGCCTCTGGTCGAGCGTGAACGGCGAGGCCCGTCAGGAGTCGACCACCTCCGACATGGTCTTCACCGTGGCGCAGCTCGTGCACCACCTGAGCCAGTACATGGTGCTCGAGCCCGGCGACCTGATCAACACCGGCACCCCGCAGGGCGTGGCCCTCTCCGGTCGCTTCCCGTACCTCGCCGCGGGCGACGTCGTGGAGATCGGCATCGACGGCCTCGGCGCCCAGCGCCAGGAGTTCGTGGCGCACGCCTGAGCTCCCCTCGCGGACGGCGCGCCGGCCCCGGGACCCGAGCGGTCCAGGGGACCGCACCCCCACCCGAGCCCCCTAACCCCCCCTGCTCCCGGCGTCGTTCTGGGACGGTCCGGAGATCGGCCGGCGGCGGTCCACGGGTCTCCTCCCGCAGCGAGATCGCCTGTAGCCGAGATCCAATAGGATTTGCTACTGTCTGCGGCGTGCGCCCCGATCTGCGGCGGCGCCCCACGACGAAGGAGTCCCCCGCATGTCCATCTCCACCGTGACGATCGTCGGCGCCGGCTACATGGGCGGCGGCATCGCCCAGGTCCTGGCCATCGCCGGCTTCGAGGTTACCGTCGCCGACGTCAGCGTCGAGACCGCGAACGCCTCGCTCGAGCGCCTCCGCCGCGAGGCCCGCGAGTTCGAGGAGCAGGGCCTGTACGCGCCCGGAAGCGCCGATCTGGTGGAGAAGAACATCTCCGCCGGGAAGACCATCGAGGAGGCCGTCGCCGACGTCGACTTCATCGAGGAGGCCGTCTTCGAGCGCGTCGACGTCAAGCGCGAGGTCCTCGCGCGCATCTCCGAGCACGCCCGGCCGGAGGCGATCATCGGCACCAACACCTCCACCATCCCGGTGAAGGAGCTGGTCAGCGCGGTGAAGCACCCCGAGCGCTTCCTCACCGTGCACTTCTCCAACCCCGCGCCCTTCATCCCCGGCGTCGAGCTGGTGGCCGGCGAGGCCACCGCCCCCGAGGTCGTCGAGGCGGTCAAGGAGCTGCTTGCGAGGTCCGGGAACCAGGGCGCCCAGGTCGCCGACACCCCCGGCATGGTGCTCAACCGCCTCCAGTACGCGCTGCTCAAGGAGGCCACCGCCGTGGTCGAGGAGGGCGTCGCCACCGCCGAGGACGTCGACACCATCGTCCGCACCACCTTCGGCTTCCGCCTCGGCTTCTTCGGCCCCTTCGCCATCGCCGACCAGGCCGGGCTCGACGTCTACGCGAACTGCTTCGTGACCTTCGAGGAGGCCTTCGGCGAGCGGCTCGCCACCCCGGAGCTCCTCTCCGGCGCCGTCGCCGCCGACCGCAAGGGCGTCAAGAACGGGAAGGGCCTGCTCGGCGACTACGACGAGGCCACCGCCGCCGAGCTCGTCGCCTATCGCAACAGGGCGTACGCCAAGATGTCGCAGCTGCTCGCCGAGCTGGGCCCCGCCCCCAAGGCCACCCCGCGCGCGGACTGACGCTGCCCCCGCGAGGGGCGGGCGTGCGCCGAGTGTCACCGCCCCCCGCCGTGCACCGAGTGCTGCGTTTGGACCGCCACGGAGCGCTCATCGCGGTCCGGATGCAGCACTCGGTGACTCCCGTCGGCTGTCCCGGACCGTCGGCCGGCTCCCGCACCGAGTGCTGCGCTTGGACCGCCATCCGTCGGCTCTCGCACCGAGTGCTGCGTTTGGACCGTCATCGGCCGGTCATAGCGGTCCAGATGCAGCACTCGACCTGAGGATCGCGGCCCCGGGCGGCCCCGCCCCTTCCCACGGCCCCGACCACCGTTCCCCGGTCCCCACCCCAGCCCCATCCCCCCACCCCCGTCAACGGAGACATCCATGGAAGACCTCGTGCTCGCGGACCGCAGTGTCCTGCAGCTCCTCCTCATCGCGCTCGGCGCGATCATCCTGTTGCTCGTCCTCATCATCAAAGTGAGGCTCCACGCCTTCTTCTCGCTGCTGATCATCGCGGTCGGCACGGGCCTCGCCGCCGGGATCGGCGTCGGTGACGTGATCGACGTGGTCGTCGCCGGATTCAGCACCACCGTCGGCACGGTGGCGTTGCTGGTCGGATTCGGTGCCGTCCTGGGACGGCTGATCGAGATCACCGGCGGCGCCCAGGTGCTGGCCGACAAGATGCTCGACACCTTCGGCGAGCATCGTGCCCCGCTGGCCCTCGCGGTCGCCTCGCTGCTCTACGCCTTCCCGATCTTCCTCGACGCCGGCTTCATCGTGATGCTGCCGGTCATCTACACGGTCGCCCGGCGACTCGGCGGCTCCTTCATGCTGTACGTGCTGCCGTCGATCGCGTCCTTCCAGATGATGCACGGCCTGCTGCCTCCGCACCCCGGCCCCACCGCGGCCGCGACCGTGATGGGCGTGGACGTCGGCCTGGTGGTCATCATCGGCCTGCTCATCGGCCTGCCCACCTGGTACCTCGGCGGCTACTGGGTCGCCCGCGTCATCGCCCGTCGCTATCCGGACAGCCCCGTTCCCGCCCTCCTCGGCGAGCCCCGCGACGTGCCGCAGGACGAGCGTCCCGGCTTCTTCTCGATCCTCATCGTGCTGCTGCTGCCGCTCGCGCTGATCTTCTTCAACACCGCCTACTCGACCCTCGAGAAGCAGGGCACCGTCGGCTCCGACGACGTCTTCTTCCAGCTCTCCCGATTGCTCGGCGCGACCCCCGTCGCCCTGTCCCTCTCCGCCCTGCTCGCGATGCTGCTGCTGTACGTCGTCCCACGTCGTCGACGCGGCGAGAAGCTCGGCGGCCTGCTCGAGGACCTGGTCGACGACGCCCTCGCGCCCGTCTGCTCGATCATCCTGATCACCGGTGCGGGCGGCGCCTTCGGCCGCGTCCTCACCGAGACCGGCATCGGCGGCGAGATCGCCGAGGGGCTCGACGCGATGGGCCTGCCGCTGATCGTCGCCGCCTACCTCGTCGCGACCGTCATGCGCATCGCGCAGGGTTCCGCGACGGTTGCGGCGACCACCGCCGCCTCGATCATGGCGCCCGCCTTCCTCGGGGCGGACCTCGGCGCCGTCGCGGTCGCCGCCGCGGTCATCGCGATCGGCTGCGGCTCGATCGGCTGGTCGCACGTGAACGACTCCGGGTTCTGGCTGATCGGCCGCTTCTGCGGCTTCGATACGGTGACCACGTTCCGGACCTGGTCGCTCGTGGGCACCACCATCTCGCTGCTCGGCTTCGGCGTCTCGAGCGTGGTGTACGCGATCGCCGCCTGACCCCGTTCTCCGCTCGAAGGAGTCCCGCATGTCCACCCCCGCTCCCGTCGCTCGCCGCCTGCTCGTGCTGGACGACGACCCCACCGGGTCGCAGTGCGTGGCGGGGGTGGACGTGGTCCTCGACCTCGACACCGACCGCGCAGCCCAGGTGCTCACCACCCCCGGCGCGACCTGCTTCGTGCTCACCAACTCCCGCGCCCTCGACGAGGCGGAGGCCGTGGCCCTGACCCGCCGCGTGGTGGGCGGGGTGCTGGACGCGCTGGGCACCGAGGCGGCGGCCGACGGGGGCCTGCACATCGTCTCCCGCTCCGACTCGACCCTGCGCGGGCACGTCCTCGCCGAGCCGCGGGCGATCGCCGCCGAGCTCGCCGCCCGCGGCCGCACGGTGGACGCGATCCTGTTCGTCCCCGCGATGCTCGAGGCCGGCCGCTTCACCGAGGGCGATGTCCACTACGCGCGCGTCGGCGGGGAGGTGCTCCGCGTCGAGGACACCGACTTCGCCCGCGACGCCACCTTCGGCTACACCCGCTCCGACCTGCGGGACTTCCTCGAGGAGTGCTCCGGCGGCGAGCTGTCCGCGGCGGAGGTCCTCAGCATCTCCCTTGAGGACATCCGCGTCGGCGGCGTCGACCGCGTCGAGGAGATCCTCGCCGGGGCCCGCCATGGCCGCTGGGTCGTCGTCAACGCGACCGAGTACGCGGACATGGAGGTCGTCGCCGCGGCGGTCGGCCGCCGTGAGTCCGCGGGGGCGACCCTCGTCAGCCGCTGCGCGCCGTCCTTCGTGCGGCCGCTCGCCGGCCAGCACGGCGCGCGGGTGCTCGACGCCGACGCGATTCCCGTCGGCGCCGAGCGGCTGGAGCACGGCCTGGTCGTGGTCGGCTCCCACGTCGGCCTCACGACGACGCAGCTGCGCGCGGTGCAGGAGCGCGGCGGCCTCGTCGAGGTCGAGATCGACGTGCCCTCCGTGCTCGATGCGCGCCGTGAGCAGCACCTGGCCGAGATCGCGGAACGTCTGCGCGCGAGCCTCGTCCACGACGACTGCGTCGTCTACACCAGCCGCGAACTGGTGCGCACCGACGACCCCGCGGAGTCGCTCGCCATCGCCCGCAGTGTGTCCGACGCCGTGGTCGAGGTGGTGCGGCAGGTGCGGACCGTGCGTCCCGCCTGGGTGGTCGCCAAGGGCGGCATCACCTCGCACGAGGTCGCAGCCTCCGGCCTGGGGATCAGCCGCGCACGGGTCGCGGGCCAGTTCTGGCCCGGCCAGGTGTCGCTCTTCGCCGCCGAGGACGCGCCGGACGAGGTGCTCGGCATGCCGTACGTCGTCTTCCCCGGGAACGTCGGCGGGGAGCAGGCCCTCGCCGACGTGGTCGACGTGCTGACGGCGGCGGTCCGCCGCCCCCGCCCTGATACCGCCCCCGCCCCCACCCCGAGGAGCTCCTGATGACCACCACCCCCTCCGTCGCCTGGATCGGCCTCGGCGCGATCGGCGCCCCCATGGCCCGCGCGCTCGCGGGCGCCGGCCTCCCCGTGACGGCCTTCGACGTGTTCCCGGCGGCCCGCGAGGCCCTCGCCGACGTCGCCACGATCGCCGGCACCGCCCGGGAGGCCGTGCGCGGCACCGACGTCGTCGCCGTCATGGTCGCGACCCCCGAACAGCTCGAGGCCGTGCTCCACGGCGAGGAGGACGGCATCGCCGGCGAGCTCACGGCGGAGACGGTGCTGCTGATCATGTCCACCGTCGGCCCCGCCGCCGTCGAGGCGGCCGTCGCGCGGCTCGCGGGCGTGTCCAGCAGCATCGTCGACGCCCCGGTCTCCGGCGGAGCGGCACGGGCCGCGACCGGCGACCTGCTGGTGATGGTCGGCGGCGCCGAGGCCGACGTCGCCGCCGTGCGCCCCGTCCTCGACGCGCTCGCCGCGAACGCCCCCGTCGTCGGCCCCCGACCCGGCGACGGACAGCGGTTCAAGATCGTCAACCAGCTGCTGTGCGGCGTGCACATCGCCGCCGCGGGGGAGGCGATCGCCCTCGCGGACCGGATGGGGCTCGACGTGCGCCAGGTCCACGAGGTGCTGAACACGGGGGCGGCCCACTCGTTCATGTTCGCCGACCGCGGCGGGCGCATGGTCGAGGAGGCCTACGACGACGTCCGCTCCGCGCTGACCATCTTCGTCAAGGACATGGGGCTCGTCACCGAGGCCGCCGCGGAGGTGGGGCAGCAGGTGCCCCTGGCCACGGCCGCCCAGGCGCTGTACCGGCGCGGCAGCGAGCTCGGGCACGACCGCCGCGACGACTCGATCGTCCGCGAGGTCCTGCGCGAGGGGTGAAGGCGGGCGGCCCGCCACCTCCCGGTTACCGGCGGGTAGCGGCGTCTGAGGGAGCATGTGCGGCGGAACATGCTCCCTCAGGCGCCGTACTTGCTTGGGGGGCCGATTCCCGGCGACGCGCGGGGGCCGAGCGCCGTAACACGTGGTGTGGCCGACTCCCGGCCGATTCCCGGTCGCGACCCACCCGTCGGCCCTCACCCCGCGGGGACGGCCTCCCACTGCCGCGACGCGGCGGACCGCACCACGGCCTCGCAGACCTCCGCCGCGCGCAGCCCGTCGGCCGTGGACGGCGCCCGGTCCGTGCCGTGCACCGCATCGGAGAGGAAGGCGGCCGCCTCGATGGTCTTGAGGTCGTCGAAGCTCAGCGGGATCCCCGGGCCCGGCTGGAAGCGCGCGTACTCGCCGTGGCCCGCGCCGGTGAGCACCGTGGTGTAGCCGTGCTCGGTGCCGCCGTCGCCCAGCATCACCTCGAACTCGTTCATCCGCGTGAACGACCAGCGCGCCGACCCCTCGGTGCCGTACAGCTCGAGGGCGTAGTCGCTGCGATGCCCCCGGGCGACCCGCGAGGCCTCGAGCGTCGCGTGCGCCCCGCCGTCGAGCCGGGCGAGCGCCGCGACCCAGTCCTCGTTGCCGACCGGACCCCGCTCGGTCGAGACCGCGACCCCGCCGTGTCCGACGCCCGCGCCGAGCGGGAGGGGGCGGTCGGGGATGAGGATGTCGGACGCCGCGGAGACCTCGGTGACGGACTGCCCGGTGACGTGCCGGACGAGGTCGGCGCCGTGGGAGAGCAGGTCCCCGATCACGCCGCTGCCTGCCCGCTCACGGTCGTAGCGCCAGGTCAGCGGGCCGTCGGGGGAGGAGGCGTAGTCGGCGAAGAGCCAGCAGCGCACGGTGGTGATCCGGCCGAGCCGCCCGCTGCGGACCAGCTCCCGCAGGTGGGCGACCGCCGGGGCGTGGCGGTAGTTGAAGCCCACCGCGGTCGCGACCCCCGCCTCCTGCGCGGCGCGGTGGATCTCGCGGGACTCCGCCGCGGAGACCCCCATCGGCTTCTCGATCCAGAACGGCTTGCCGGCCGCCGCGGCGGCGAGCGCGAAGTCGCGGTGCAGGAAGTTCGGCGAGCAGATCGACACGACCTGGACCGCCGGATCCGCGAGCAGCTCGTCGATGCCCGCGACGACCCGCTCGGCGCCGAACTGCTCCATGGCCGCCCGCCGGTTCTCCTCGATCGGGTCCGCGGCGACGACGAGACGCGGCCGGATGCCGAGCTCGGGGAATCGGGTCGGGATCCGCTGGTAGCTGCTGGAGTGGAGGCGCCCCATCCAGCCGAGGCTGACGACGCCGACGCCGATCTCACGCACCGGAGCCACCGCCGCCGAGCAGGATCGTCACCATGGGAGGGCTCCTCTCACTTCACGCCGAGGCCGCACTCGGCCAGGAACTCGCGGGTCGCGATCGCGTTCGGCAGCGGCAGCGACGGGTCGCAGGGGTAGAGGTCCTGCTCGCAGATCACGTACAGCTCCTTGTCGAGCGTGGCCAGCTTCGCGACCAGGTCCCGCATGTCCGGCAGACCGGCCGGCGGCTTCACCGAGGCGCCCTTGGCGACGGCCTCGCCGAAGGGCCAGTCCTTCTCGTGGGCCTCGCGGGTGATGTCCGGGTCGAAGGCCTTGATGTGCACGTACCCGATCCGCTCGGGGTACTCGTCGATCATCGCGATCGGATCCCCGCCGCCGTAGACGATGTGGCCGGTGTCCAGGCAGAAGCTGACGAGCTCCGGGTCGGTCGCCGCGAAGACGCGGGCGATCTCCTCGGGGGTCTCGATGTGGGAGTCGCCGTGGGGGTGCAGCACCATCTGCAGGCCGTAGTCCTGCTTCATGATGCGGCCCAGCTCGTTCGCGTTCTCGACGTAGCGCCGCCACGCCGCACCGGTCAGCTCCCGGTCGTCGGTGAACTCCCAGGTCTTCTCGTCGCGGTACATCGGGGGCAGGTGCACGATGTACTCGGCGCCGACGGCGGCGTGCGTCTCGGCGATCGCCCGGAAGGTCCGCTCGGTCTCCGCCCACGCCTCCTCCTTGTGCAGGATGCCCCAGCCGGTCCCGGCGACGACGCGGAAGCCGTGCTCGTCCATGACGGACTGCAGCTCCTTTGCGTCCTGCGGGAAGTAGCCCCACGGCCCGGTCTCCATCACGGAGAACCCGGCCTCCGCCATCTCCGCGAGGGCGGAGCGCCAGGGGATCTGCTGCTCGTCCTCGGGGAACCACACGCCCCACTGATCCGGGCACACCCCGATGGTGAGCTTGTCGAACGGTGCCTCGGGGTTGCGGGAGCGGTCGGGGACGGGCGCGGTGCCGGGGATCATGGGGTCTCCTTCGACGGGTGGGAGCGGTGGCGCGGGCGGCGCGGGACGGGCAGTGGGGCGCTGGGCGGCGCGGACGGGCGGTGCGGCGGCCATCCTCCCCGCGGCGCCCCGGGATGGCCTGTTTCTCAACCACTTTCGGCCCGGAAATGGTTGAGAAACAGGCCAGAGCCGATGGCCCGGAGCCGACGGGCTGTCAGGTGGCGGCGCGACGGACGGCCGATGGGCCGGGTCAGTCGTGGGTCGGGAAGCTCATCGAGCTCTCGACGGACTCGTTCTGCGCGGGCCAGCGCGTCGTGACGGCCTTCTGCCGGGTGTAGAAGGAGACGCCCTCGGGCCCGTGGGCATGATGCTCGCCGAACAGCGAGTCCTTCCAGCCGCCGAAGGAGTAGTAGCCCACCGGGGTCGGGATCGGCACGTTGATGCCGATCATGCCCACCTGGATCTCGTCCTCGAAGCGGCGCGCGTAGTGGCCGGAGTCGGTGAAGATCGCGGTGCCGTTCCCGAACGGCGAGGCGTTGACCAGCTCGATCGCCGCATCGAAGTTCGGCACGTGCATCACCACGAGCAGCGGGCCGAAGACCTCGTCGGTGTAGGTCGGGTGATCCGCGGCGAGATCGGTGATCACCGTCGGCCCCACGAAGTTGCCGTTCTCGAAGCCCTCGACCACGAGCCCGCGCCCGTCGACGACGATCGTGGCGCCCGCAGCCTCGGCCTCGTCGGTCATGCGGATCACGCGCGCCTTCGCGTCGGGCGTGATCACCGGCGGCATGTCGGTGCCCTCGCGGTCGCCGGGGCCGACCACGAGCTTCTCGGCCCCGGCCGTGATCGCGGCGAGGAACTCCTCGTGCACAGCGCCCACGGTCACCGCGACCGGCACGGCCATGCAGCGCTCGCCGGCGGAGCCGAAGGCGCCCGAGGCGATCTGCGCGGCGGCGAACTCGACGTTCGCGTCCGGCATCACGACCGCGTGGTTGTTCGCGCCGCCGAGGGCCTGCACCCGCTTCCCCGCCGCGGAGGCGGTGGCGTGGACGTGCTTCGCGATCGGCGTCGAGCCGACGAAGGAGACCGCCGCGATGCCGTCGTGCGTGCACAGCGCGTCGACGACCTCCTTGCCGCCGTGGACCACCTGGAACACGCCGTCGGGCAGACCGGCCTCCTGGTAGAGGCGGGCGACGAGGTTCGAGGCGGAGGGGTCGCGCTCGGAGGGCTTGAGGACGAAGGCGTTGCCGGTCGCGATCGCGATGGGGTGCATCCAGAAGGGCACCATCACCGGGAAGTTGAACGGGGTGATGCCGGCGACGACGCCGAGCGGCTGGCGGAGGGTGTGCCCGTCGACGCCGGTGGAGATGTTCTGCGAGAAGCCGCCCTTGAGGTCCTGGGTGATGGACGTGGCGAACTCGAGGGTCTCCAGGCCGCGGGCGATCTCGCCCTTCGCGTCGGCGAGGGTCTTACCGTGCTCGCGGGTGATGACGGCGGCGATCTCGTCGGTGTGCTCGATCATCAGCTGCCGCATGCGGTACAGGATCTGGGTGCGCCGGGCGAGCGAGACCTTCGCCCACTCCTTCTGCGCGGCGGCGGCGACCTGCACGGCGCGGTCGACGGTCCCCGCATCGCCCAGGTGCAGCGTCCCGACCGCGGCGCCGGTCGCGGGGTCCATGATCGGCTGCGTGGCGCCGGAGCCGGCGACCTCCTGGCCGTCGATCCAGTGGGTGATCTCGTATCCCATGGGGTTCCCTTCGTGGTCTGCGGGGTCTGCGGGGTCTGTGTGGTCTGCGGGGTCTGCGGGGCGTTGGGCCGACGGGGGCCGCGTGGGACGGCCGACGGGGCCGCGCGGGGCGGCGCCCGGGTCCGACGGGGTCAGAGGTAGTGACGCTGCGGGGCGATCTCGGCCTCGTACCGGGCGCGGGCCGCCTGCGTGGACTCGAGCCGGGAGACGGCGCTGACCGGCACGTCCCACCAGCCGATCCCGGGCGGGTTCGGACCGTACAGGTTCGTGTTCACCACGATCGCGGTCGCCTCGGTCGACGCCGCCGCGCGACGGTAGGCCTTGCGGAAGGACTCCGCATCGGAGACCTCCTGCACCTCGAGGCCGTAGGAGCGGATGTTGGCGGGGATGTCGAAGGGGAGCGTGTCCCCGTCGAGCAGGCCGCTCTCCTCGCTGCGCATCCGGTACCGGGTCCCGAAACGCTGGCTGCCGTGGGACTCGGAGAGGGAGCCGATCGAGGACCAGCCGTGGTTCTGCAGGATGACCAGGATGACCTTGACCCGCTCGGCGACGATCGTGGCGATCTCCTGCGGCGCCATCTGGAAGGTGCCGTCGCCGATGATCGCGACCACCTCCGCGTCGGGCGCGGCCATCTTCGCGCCGAGCGACGCGGGCAGCTCGTACCCCATGCACGAGAAGCCGTACTCGAGGTGGTACTGCCGCGGGGAGCGTGCGATCCACAGCGCCTGCAGGTCGCCTGGCATGGAGCCGGCGGCGTTGATGAGGATGTCGTCATCGCGCATCAGCTCGTTGAGCGCGCCGAAGATCTCGGTCTGGGCCGGGAGCTCCTGATCGTGCGGGGCGAAGCAGGGCGCGACGAGCTCCCGCCAGGCCGCGCGCAGGCCGCGGGCGCGCTCGCCGTGCTGCGCGGGGACCTGCCAGCCCTCGAGGCCGGCCCGCAGCGCGTCGAGCCCCTCCCGCGCATCGGCGACCAGCATCGTCGCGGCGTGCTTCGCCGCGTCGAACGCCTTCACGTTGAGGTTCACGAAGCGGACGTCCGGGTTCCGGAAGGCCGTGTGGGAGGCGGTGGTGAAGTCGGTGTAGCGGGTGCCCACGCCGATCACGACGTCGGCCTCGGCGGCGAGCGTGTTCGCGGCGTCGGTGCCGGTCGCGCCCACGCCGCCCAGGCTCAGCGGGTGGTCGCCGTGCAGCGCGCCCTTCCCGGCCTGCGTGTCGAGCACGGGGATCCCGGTCGCGTCGGTGAACGCGGTGAGCGCGTCGCTCGCGCCGGAGTAGATCGCGCCGCCGCCGGCGATGACGACGGGGCGCTGCGCGCCGCGGATCACCTCGAGGGCTCGGTCGAGCGCCGCCGGCTCCGGCACGGGGCGGCCGACGTGCCAGGTCCGCTCGGCGAACAGCGCGAGCGGCCAGTCGTGCGCCTCGGCCTGCACGTCCTGGGGCAGGCAGATCGTCACGGCGCCCGTCTCGGCAGGATCGGTGAGGACGCGCATCGCCGCCAGGAGCGAGGGGATGAGCTGCTCGGGGCGCCAGATGCGGTCGAAGAAGCGTGAGACGGGGCGGAAGGCGTCGTTGACGGAGACGTCGAGGGCGCGCTCGTCCTCGAGCTGCTGCAGCACCGGGTCGACGGCGCGGTTCGCGAAGACGTCGCTGGGCAGGATCAGCACCGGGATGCGGTCGATCGTGGCGAGCGCGGCGCCCGTGACCATGTTCGTCGAGCCGGGGCCGATCGAGGCGGTGCAGGCGAGGGTCTGCAGGCGGTCGCGGGTGCGCGCGTACGCGACCGCGGTGTGCACCATGTTCTGCTCGTTGCGCGCCTGGTAGTAGGGCATCGCAGCCTCGGCGGGAACAGCGGCCTCGGCGGGGCCCGGGTCTATCGCGTTCTGCAGCAGCGCCTGGCCGAGGCCCGCGACGTTGCCGTGGCCGAAGATCCCGAAGACGCCGGGGATGAGGCGCTGCCGCACGCCGTCGCGCTCGCTGTGCTGGGCGGCGAGGAAGCGCACCAGGGCCTGGGCGACGGTGAGCCGGATCGTTCCGGCGGGGGCCGACGACGCGGCGGGGGCCGACGATGTCCCGGCGGGGGCCGAAGGGGTCTCGCTCATGCTGCCTCCGTGGTGCAGGCCCGCCGTGCTGTGGGGCGGGAGTCGGACCCGCCGTGCGCGCCGGCGGGCGTGTCGGTGCCACTGCCGGAGACCGCACGGGGTCCTCTCGACGGTGAGCTCGTCCGACAAGCATGGCCCGCCAGGCCGAGCATGTCAACACTTTGTCATGACAAGACGATCACGTGCTCGCCGCAGCATCGCCGCAGGTCAGAGGCGCTAACGCGGTTATAGTCGGGCTGCGGGGGCCTTCCCGGTCCGGGCATCCTGTTTTAGCTTCCCGTCTGGTCGGCATTGCTCGATCACTACGACAGGACAATCCGGCCTCGGTCTCGTCGGCATCCTTCGCGGGGATTGTCGGGGCCCATGGCGGGATTCGTCGGAATCCCTCGCGAGACCGCAGGACCTGGTCGGGCGGGCCGTGG
Organism: Brachybacterium sp. J144; assembly: GCF_036321705.1. NCBI lineage: Bacteria > Bacillati > Actinomycetota > Actinomycetes > Micrococcales > Dermabacteraceae > Brachybacterium > Brachybacterium sp. J144. Next base: position 57,567 of record NZ_JAZDCG010000011.1, on the reverse strand, counting down.
TCGCCGCACTTCCGGCCCCTGCTCCTGTCTGAGGCGGGTCGGCGGAGGTGCACTCGACACCGTCCAACACATCGCGCTCTTTGTATGGACATAGAAGCTCCCGCGTGTGATCATGGGGCACCGGGAGGATCGTGGGGCAGAGCAGCCCACGAGATCCGCACCGGGTTCTGACGCAGGGAGGCATGGAGAGCCATGGCAACTGATCTCGACATCATCACGTTCGGCCGCAGCGGCGTGGACATCTACCCCTTGGAGATCGAGAAGGGGCTCGAGGACGTCACCAGCTTCGGGAAGTTCCTCGGCGGCAGCCCCACCAACGTCGCCGTCGCCGCGGCACGGCTCGGGCACCGCCCCGCGGTGATCACCGGCGTGGGCGATGATCCCTTCGGCCGCTACGTCGTGCAGGAGATGGAGCGACTGGGCGTCTCGGGCCGCTACGCGGTGAAGAACACCGAGCTGAACACCCCGATCACCCTGTGCGAGATCTTCCCGCCGGACGACTTCCCGCTGTACTTCTACCGTCAGCCCAGCGCCCCGGACCTGCAGGTCGCGCCCGAGCACCTGGACCTTCCCGCCATCCGGGAGGTGCCGCTGTTCTGGTTCTCCGGCACGGGCCTCTCCGAGGAGCCCAGCCGCTCCGCCCACCACGCCGCCCTCGAAGCCCGCGGGACCGATGGCGGCCCGACGGGCGGTCACACCGTCTTCGACCTCGACTATCGGCCCATGTTCTGGTCCTCGGTCGAGGAGGCCCGCGAGCAGTACCGCGCGGCGCTGCGCTACGCGACGGTCGCCGTCGGCAATCGGGAGGAGTGCGAGGTCGCCGTCGGCGAGACCGAGCCCGAGCGTGCGGCCGACGCCCTGCTCGCGGCCGGCGTGCAGATCGCGATCGTCAAGCAGGGCCCGAAGGGGGTGCTCGGCAAGACGGCCGACGAGCGCGTGGTCGTCGCCCCCAACCTGATCCAGGTGATCAACGGCCTCGGCGCCGGCGACAGCTTCGGCGGCTCGCTCTGCCACGGCCTGCTCACCGGCCAGTCCCTCGAGGAGACGCTGACCCGTTGCAATGCGGCCGGCGCCATCGTCACCAGCCGCCTCGAGTGCTCCACCGCCATGCCCACCACCGAGGAGATCGACCTGCTCCTCGCGGGCGGCGACCCCAACCACGGACAGACCGTCGAGGAGATGCTGGGCGCCCTGCGCGACCGTGGCACGGCGCGCGAGGGCGGCGCCGCGCAGCGAGCCGGAGCGGAGGCCCGATGAGCGGCCCCGACGCCTTCGTCTCGACCTACGACGAGGTCACGCGCGTGCGCGTCGAGGATCCGGGCCGGTTCGCCCGTCTCGCCGCCGCCCGCTCCCGCCGCACCGTCGCCGACACCGACGGCACCATGATGATCATCGCGGCGGACCATCCCGCGCGCGGTGCCCTTGCCGTCGGTCCCCGCCCCGACGCCATGGCCTCCCGCACCGAGCTGCTGGACCGGCTGCGCGAGGCGCTCGCCGTCCCGGGCGTCGACGGGGTGCTCGGCACCGCCGACATCCTCGAGGACCTGCTGGTGATGGGGGCGCTCGAGGACAAGGTCGTGTTCGCCTCGATGAACCGCGGTGGCCTCCAGGGCAGTTCGTGGGAGATTGAGGACCGCTTCACCGCCTACGACGCCACCGCGATCAAGCGGGCCGGCTTCGACGGCGGGAAGATGCTCACCCGCATCGACCTCGACGATGACCGCACCGCCTTCATCCTCGAGGCCAGCGCGAACGCGGTCACCGACCTCGCGCGCCACGAGCTGATCGCCATGGTCGAGCCGTTCCTGTCCTCCCGCCCCGGCGGGCCGGGCACCAAGATCATCAACGACCTCTCCCCGGAGGCGGTCATCTCCTCGATCCACATCGCCCAGGGCCTCGGCGCGACCAGCGCCTACACCTGGCTGAAGCTGCCCGCGGTCGAGGACATGGAGCGCGTCATGGACGCGACCACGCTGCCCACCCTGATCCTCGGCGGCGACCCGGTGGACGACGATCCGGCGACCCTCCGCGCCTCGTGGGGGCGGGCGCTCGCCCGCCCGAACGTGCGCGGGCTCGTCGTCGGCCGCACCCTGCTGTACCCGGCGGGGGACGACGTGACCGCCGCGGTGACCGCGTCGGTCGACATGGTCCGCGCCGCGAGCGCCGGCTGACCGTCCGGACGAAGCCCCAGAGCAGGAGAGCATCCATGAGCACCACCGAGCAGCTCCACCTCCCGGCCGGATCCACCGGCCGCGGCAGCTACGAGACGATCATCGATCCCGGCGCGCGCGAGGGCTGGGTCCACACCGGCCTGCGCGTCCTGGCGCTCGCCCCGGGCGGCAGCGAGGCCGTCACCGCGAACGGCGTCGAGGCGATGGTCGTGCCGCTGAACGGGGCGTGCCAGGTCTCCGTCGGCGGGGAGACCCACCACCTGCGCGGCCGGCCCGACGTCTTCGCCGCCGCGACCGACGTGCTCTACGTGCCCGTCGGCTCCCAGCTGACGATCTCGTCGGAGGGCGGGGGCCGCTTCGCGCTCGCGACCGCCGTCGCGACCGGCGCGCATCCGGTCACCCTGATCCGCGCCGAGGACGTGCCGGTCGAGATCCGCGGCGGCGGCAGCATGACCCGGAAGGTGCGGAACTTCGGCGCCGTCGGTGCCTTCGACGGCATGGACTCGCTCATCGCCTGCGAGGTCATCACCCCCGGCGGGAACTGGTCCAGCTATCCCGCGCACAAGCACGACGAGACCACTGAGACCGAGAGCGAGCTCGAGGAGATCTACTACTACGAGATCCAGGACGGGCCCGCCGGTCCCGGATTCGGCTACCACCAGACCACCGCGAGCGGCGAGGGCAAGCCGATCGACGTGCTCGTCGAAGTGCGCAGCGGCGACACCGTGCTCGTCCCGCACGGCTGGCACGGCCCCTGCGCCGCCGCCCCCGGTCACGACATGTACTACCTCAACGTCATGGCCGGCCCCGAGGCGGAGCGGGCCTGGAACATCACCGACCATCCCGAGCAGACCTGGGTGCGCGGCACCTGGGCCGACGCCGGGATCGACCCCCGACTCGACGGAGAGACCCGATGACCGCAGAGCAGACCGCACCCCCGCAGCCCGGATCGGGGCCCGTCGCCTCGCAGAGCGCCTCCGCCGCCCCGCCGGACGTGCGCATCGGCGTGATCGGCGTCGGCCGCATGGGCGCCGACCACGTCGATCGGCTCTCGCGCCGCATCAAGGGGGCGCGCGTGAGCGTGCTCAGCGACTACCTGCGCGAGACCGCCGAAAAGGTCTCCGCCACCGCCCCTGGCTCCCGCGTGGTCGACACCTGGCAGGAGGTGATCGCCGCGGCGGATGTTGATGCCGTGCTCATCGCCAGCCCCGGCCAGTTCCACCGCGAGCAGGTCCTGGCCTGCCTCGAGGCGGGCAAGCCGGTGCTCTGCGAGAAGCCGCTCGCGATGAACCCGTCCGACGCCTACGACGTGGTCCGCGCCGAGCACGAGGCCGGTCGGGCGCTCGTCTCCCTCGGCTTCATGCGCCGCTTCGACGCGGGCTACGGCCAGCTCAAGGACGCCCTCGAGGCGGGCGAGCTCGGCACCCCGCTGCTGCTGAACTGCAAGCACCGCAACGCCTCCGTGCTGCCCGGATTCACCGACACCCACATGGTCTACGACTCGGCCGTGCACGAGATCGACGCGATCTCCTTCTTCCTCGACGAGCCGGTGGTCTCGGTGCAGACCGTCATGCCGCGCTCCACCGAGAAGGCGCCCGAGGGTCTGCACGACCCGCTGCTGTTCCTCTTCCGCACGGCCTCCGGCACCGTCGTCACGGACGAGCTGTGGGTCAGCACCGATGCCGGCTACGAGGTGCGCACCGAGCTCGTCGGCTCGAAGGGCGCGGCGACCGTGGGCCAGGAGGCCGGGATGGTCACCACCCAGCAGGCCGGCTCCCGCTGGGGCGGCGCCGTGCCGCTCGACTTCCGGCCGCGCTTCCTCGCCGCCTACGACGCGGAGGTGCAGGCCTGGGTCGCTGCGGTGGCCGACGGGAGCAACATCGCGCCGCGCTCGGCGACCGCCTGGGACGGCTACGTCGCGGCCGCCGTGTGCGAGGCCGCCGAGCAGTCCCTCGCCGCCGACGGCGCGGTCGCGGTGACCTTGCGGGACCGGCCCGCCTGATCCGGCCCGACGGGGTGGTTCGCGATGAGCCGCCCCGTATTCTGCGGCACAGCACGGAACTCGAGGAGGACGACGTGGACAGCGAGACCGCGAGCAGCGCAGCGGAGGGCGGCGCTCCCGAGGCGGACGCCGACGAGCCCGGTACGCCCGAGGCGGTCGCCGACGAGCCCGGTACGCCCGAGGCGGTCGCCGACGAGCCGGGCGCGTCGGAGAACAGCACGATCACCCTCGACCTCACGATCGAGCGCGACGCGAGCACCCCGCTGTACCTGCAGCTCGCCGGGGGCATCGAGGACGCGATCCGCTCCGGGATCCTGCCCCCGGGCAGCCGCCTCGAGAACGAACTGGCCCTGTCCAAGCGGCTGAAGCTGTCCCGACCCACCGTGCGCCAGGGCATCCAGGAGCTGGTGGATAAGGGCATGCTGGTGCGCAAGCGCGGCGTGGGCACCCAGGTGGTGCAGGCCCCGGTGAACCGGCAGGTCGCGCTGACCTCGCTGTACGACGACCTGCGCACCGCCGGGAAGTCCCCGCGCACGGAGATCATCGAGTACCGCATCGGTCGGCCGTCCCGGGAGGCGCTGGACCGTCTGCAGCTCTCCCCGGGAGAGCAGGTGCTGGACCTGATCCGGGTCCGCTACGCCGACGGGGAGCCGCTCGCCGTCATGCGCAACTCGATCCCCGAGCGGATCGCCCCCGCCCGCGAGGCGCTCGCCGCCTCCGGTCTGTACGCCTGCCTCCGCGAGCGCGGGATCACGACCGTGCTCGCCCATGAGCGGATCGGCGCGACCGTCGCCGACGAGGAGCACGCCGAGCTGCTCGAGGAGCAGGTCGGCGCCGCGCTGCTGACCATGGAGCGCAAGTCCTTCGCGAACGACGGCAGCGTGATCGAGTTCGGCTACCACGTGTACCGGGCGTCCAGGTACAGCTTCGAGGTCACCCTCGTCGACTCGTGACCGCCGAGTAGCGGCACCTGAGGGAGCATGATCCGCCGAACATGCTCCCTCAGGCGCCGTGATCCGCGGCGCGAGCTGGCTGGGGCCGGCCGGGGCCGGGCGGGGTGCGGGCGGCGTCAGGTCACGGCGCGGTCAGCCAGGCGTCGAGCTCGCGCAGCTTCGCGAACAGGTCCTCGAACATCAGGCGCGTGTCGAGGTGGGTGTAGACCCGCATCGGGCGGGCGTCGGGCCGGGCGGTGTACCCGCCGTCGGCCCCGAGCGCCGGCGTCGGCATCACGACGTGCCGGCTCGAGGACGAGTCCGCCTCGAAGAAGGAGCGCAGCGCGGTGAGCAGCACGAGCGGCGAGTCGCCGAGCGCGTACGTCTCGGGGTGATGGCCGCCGTGACCGGTGACCAGCTCGGTGACGGCGATCGTCTCGTCGTACAGGTAGCGGCCGACGGGGCCGGTCGCCGCGACGCGTCCGCGCAGCTCCGCCTCGGAGACGAGGCACTGGCGGTAGGCGTCGCGCGGCACCTGCCAGATCTCGACCTCGGTGTCGGTGAAGACGATCTGGCCGGCGAGGACGTCGATGAGCAGGTTGTACTCGATCGGCATGGCGCCGGGCGGCGGGGTCGCGAGGCCCTCGTGCTCGTTCCCGCCGATCCACACCAGCGTCATCCGCTCGGCGATGCGCGGCTCGGCGATCAGGGCGGAGGCGATGTCGGTGAGCCCGCCGCCGGCGACGTAGAACAGCGGCTGGTCGGTGTCCTCGCGCAGCGCCTCGGCGATGATCACGTCGAGGGCGGGGGAGCGCTGCGGCTCGGTCCGCGAGGCGAGCGGGGTGTTCGAGCCCTCGACGACCAGGCCGGGAGCATCGAGGCCCATCCGGTCCAGCACGTCCCGCGCGATCGCCGCGGCCTGGGTCGCGGAGTCCGGGTGCGGGTAGAAGCCATCGCCCTCCCGCAGCCGGGATCCGATCACGGCGCGGATGTCGACCGACGGGGAGAGTAGGTGGTGGACCAGCTGGTAGAGGTCGTCGGGGTCGCCGGCGAAGTCGTTGTCGATGATCACGCGGGCGGCCGTCGGGCGGGCCGACGGGACCGACTGCCAGGGGGCGGTGCCCGGCGTCCAGCGCTTCGGGGCGGGGGCGGGCGTGGTGGGCAGACGCGTCATCGTCGGCGGTGTCCTTCGTCGAGAGGGGTGTCGGGGCTGGTCAGAGCGCTGACCAGGAGATCGGGTCGAGGGTGAGCGGGACGTCGCGGCCGGGCAGCAGCACGCGGCGCGGGCGGGGCGAGAGGTTCGCGAGGAGAAGGCTCTCGCCGTCGCCGATCGCCCAGATCAGGGAGTCGGCCGAGCGCCCGGTGGTGAGCGGACGGCCGGCGAGCCCGGCGAGGGCCGACACCGGCGAGGCGGGATCGTGAACGGGGCCGGGCCCGCCCGCGCTGGACGTCTCGCCCGCGCTGGACGTCTCGCCCGCAGGGAAGACGTCGGCGTCGCCGAAGGTCAGCGACGCGACACCCGCGACCGACAGCGCCGCGGCGCTCGCGACGACCCACGCCGCGTGCAACGGGGTCCCGGCGCGGGGGTCCGACGGCGGGGCCGGTACGGGCACGGCCTGCGGCCGGGTCGCGACGTTCGCGAAGCGGGCCAGCAGCGTGATCGGGCCGACGTGCACCGGCAGCCCCGGCGCGCGGGCGGTCAGCTGCTCGGCCAGGAGGCGCTGCATGGCGACCGCCTCAATCAGCTGCTCCGTCTCGAGGGTGTGGAACAGCGGCGTGGTCGCGAAGGCCAGCGCCGACGGATCGGCGGCGAGGACCGTCCCCCACTCGCGGTTCAGCTCGGTGTAGTGCGAACGGGCGCCGCCGACGACGGGGATCCCCTCCGGCAGCACGGCGCGCAGGGCGGCCGCGAGCTCCGCCGTGGTCACGTGCCGGTCTGCGTCGGCGATCCCGACGAACCTCAGCTCCGCACCCGCCTCGACCGCGGCGGTGAGGCGGCGACCCAGCTCCGCGAGGGCCGACGGGTGCGCGGGGGAGGGCGAGACGACCCAGAGGGCGAAGCCGGATCCAGCGTCGGTGAGGGCTGTGTCGAGCGCCCCTGCGAGCGCCGCGTCGAGGCGCGTGGGCCAGTCCGGGTCGGCGAGCTCGAGGTCGAGGTGACCGGTGCCGATCCTGGGCACGATGCCGCCGGAGTGCCAGGTCAGCTGCTCCGGGGAGGCGACCGCTGCATCCCCGTCGGCCGCGCTCGCGGCCCGCACCCCGTCGGCCGTGCCGCCCGCCCGCGCGCCCGCCGTGAGCACGAGCGACTGGCGCACCCCCTCGCCCGCGGGCAGCAAGTACGGGAACGGCTCGTCGAGCGGCCGCGAGTAGGTCTTGAACGAGGCGTCGGTCCAGTTGCGCTGGTCCTCCATCTCGAACACCTCGCCTGCGAGCTCGAGGCGCAGCGGCAGGCCGTCCGCCGCCCAGGCGAGGCCCGCGATGTCCCGCGCAGGCTGATGCGGGCTGACCTGCACGGGGAAGGCGATCTCGGAGACCGCGCCGTCCGGGTGCGTGACCTGCAGGGGCGTGCCGGCGAGCTGCGGCGGATGCAGCACCACGAGCCCGGTGCGGTTCGTCGACGAGTCGGAGCGCGCCGCGAGGTCCAGGTCCACGCGCAGACGGTCCCCGTCGGCCATGACGCGCAACGCGCCAGCCAGATCGAGGCCCAGATCGGCGATCTCCAGATGCAGGGTGAGCGCGTCGGCGTGCGCGTCGACGCGGATCTCCCGCGGCCAGGCCGTCGCCCAGTCCTCGTCGCGGGCGACCGCGCGGATCGCCCGCAGCACCACGTGGCCGTCGCAGCGGACGTCGGCCAGCTCGTCGCCGCGCACCTCGAGCGACCAGCGGCCTGAGGACCAGCGCTGAGCGGCGGCCGGCACGTCGGCGCTCACAGCGAGGTCATGCCGCCGTCGACACGGAACAGCGCACCGGTCGCGAAGGCGGCGTCGTCGCTCGCGAGGAAGACCATGATCCCCTCGACGTCGGCGGGCGCTCCGGGGCGGCCCATCGGGATGCGGCCGACGATCGCCGCGCGCTCCTCCGGGTCGTCGGAGATGCTCGTGACCAGCGGCGTCTCGGTGTAGCCGGGGACGACCGCGTTGACGCGGATGCCGTCCTTCGCGTAGGCGGCGGCGACCGTGCGGGTGAGGCCGTGGATGCCGGCCTTGGTCGTCGCGTAGGAGGTGAAGTCGTTGCCCTCGCCGGTCAGGCCCGTCGGCGAACCGGTGAGGATGATCGAGCCGCCGCCGCTGGCGAGCATCGCGCGGACCGCGTGCTTCACGGTGAGCATCGTGCCGGTGAGGTTGATGTCGACGGTGCGCTGCCAGACGGCGAGGTCGAGGTCGGCGATCTTCGCGTCCTGCCCGAAGAGCTGCACGCCCGCGTTGGCGACCACGACGTCCGGCGTCCAGCCCGCCTCGGCGAGCTCGGCGTACCCGGCCTCGACCGCGGGCTCGGAGGAGATGTCCATGGTCAGGGCGTAGGCGGCGCCCTCGCCGAGCTCGGCGGTGAGGCGGTCGGCGGCGGTGTGGGCGGCGTCGGCATCGCGGTCGGCGATCACGACGCGGGCGCCCTCCCGGGCGAAGCGGGAGGCGACGGCCAGGCCGATGCCGGAGGCGGCGCCGGTGACGAGGGCGGTGCGGGACGCGAGACGAGACATCGTTGGGTCATCCATTCACGAGGTGGTGGGAGCAGTCTGCCCAACCGGTTGACCGGATGGCAAGCGGGTGGTCGAGGCGCGGACGAGTCTGCCAGGGGGCGGGGGCGGCATCGTGCGTCGAGACTGCCATTTCTGTCGGTATCCGCGCCGATACCGACAGCTGATACAGCGTCGGCGTCGACGTCGGGGACGGGTGCGACGGCGTGGGGGCGCGGGACGAATCGCGCCCCACGCCGGCGCGGGGCGGGTGCGGCGGACCCCTCGCGTGCGTCGGACGGCGGTCCTACGCTGAGCGCGAGTCCCCGCAACAGCGCGGGACCGCCCCGAGAGGAACCGCCATGAGCGAGAACGCTGCGACCCCGTCCGAGACCACCGACTCCGCCCCCGGCGCCCCGGACCAGAACTGGGCCACCGGCCGACCCGTCCACTTCGAGATCCAGGCCGCGGACCCGCAGCGGGCGAGCGAGTTCTACACGAGCGTGTTCGGCTGGACCACCGAGGACTGGTCCGAGTTCGCGGGCATGCCCTACTTCGGCGTCACCACCGGCGCCGGTCCCGGCATCGACGGCGCGATCCTCGGCCGCCCCGGTGGCGAGAACGCCGAGGTGGGCGGACCCGTCATGGGCGCCGTGATCACCATGGGCGTCGCCGACTTCGACGCGGTCGCCGAGAAGATCACCGCCGCCGGCGGCGCGGTCGCGCTGCCGAAGTACGCGCTGCCGGGCATGGCGTGGCAGGGCTACTTCCACGACACCGAGAACAACGTCTTCGGCATCCACCAGCCGGATCCCGAGGCCAAGTGAGCCGGCGGCCCGGGGTGCGCAGGCGTGCTGCGCGCCCCGGGCTGGCCGGGACACTGTGGCCCCTGAGCCTCAGCGCCCGAAGAGGTCCCCGAGGCCGAAGTCCGAGATCTGATCGCCCAGGCCGGAGAGCTGGTCGCCGAGGTCGGTGACGCCGCCGCCGAAGCCGTCGGCGATGCCGTCGACCCCCTCGAGCCCCTCCACGCCCTCGAAGCCCTCGGTGAAGCCGGCGAGCTGGTCCCCGAGGTCGGGGGCGAGGGCGTCGACGTCGATCCCGTCGCCGATCGCCGCCGAGAGCAGCGAGCCGCCGACGGAGCTGAGCACTGCGCCGCCCGCGACGGCCGCGAGCAGTCCGCCCGCGCCGAGGGCCAGGGCGCCCACGCCGCCGGCTCCGAGGGCTGCGGCACCCAGGCCGCGCCCCCGCCCGCCGGCTGAGCGACTGCCGCCGGACCGGCCGAGCAGCCCGGTGAGTCGACGCGGGTCGAAGGCCGCGAGCCGCGTCGCGGAGCGCGCCAGATCCTGCGGTGCCTCGCTGCGCGGCCGCTCGCCCTCGGGGAGCTCCTCGCGCATCGTCGCTTCGAGCTGGGCGCGCTGGGCCGGGGTGAGCCGCTCGAACGCCTCGCGGTGGACCCGCTCGAGCTGGTCCGGCTCGGCGGTGCGGACGAGATAGTCGTAGCGGGCGATCGCCCGACGGTCCTCCGTGGAGATGTCCGCCGTGTCGCGGGCGGGACCCGCGTCGTGGCCGGGGCGCTCGTCAGAGAGCGAGGGCATCGAGGTCGTCGGGATGCCGACGCCCGAGGTGCGCGAGGTGTCCGGGGTCTGCGGCGCGCGGTGCGGGGTGTCGTCCCAGGCCGACGTCGTCCGGTGGGGGTCGCGGGACGAGGAGCTGTCGCGGGACGAGGAGGTGTCGCCGGTCAGGGAGTCGGCGGCGCTGCGGACGAGGTCGCGCCAGTCGCTCCCGCGGCCACTGCGGGACGAGGAGGAGCTGGAGGAGTCGAGGGCCTTCTGGGCGGTGCCGATCAGGCGGCGGAACGTGCTCATGCGGGTCCTTCCATCGGGGAGGGGAGGTGTCGAGCATGCGGGGAGCGCCTCGACGTGCCCCGAGGTCGCGCTGTGCTCCCGCTGTGAGGCGGTGGCTGGGGCCCGGACCCGGGCCCGAGCCCGGTGCCAGGGCAGGGCCGGTGCCGGGGCGGGGCGGCGCTGGCCGGTCGGTGCTCCGCCGGAGTGGGCCAGGGGCTGCGGCGGGGCGGTCGGCGGATCGCCCTGCTGAAAAATTGCGTCTGGCGTGACCTCACGGCCCCACAGGGCTTCAGGTCACGCTAGGCGCGGAGTCTCAGCAGCGCTCCGCCCATACCCCGCGCAGACTGCGCCGCCCCTGCCCTCAGGCCGCCTCCGCCCCGCCCGGTCACACCCCGCCGCCGCGCCGCACGTCAGCGGGGGTCGGCGCCGAGATCTCCGCGTCGAAGGGGATCATCGGCCGGGCGATCCTCTGGTGGCCAAGGCGCAGCAGGTCCTGGTCGACGCCGCCCGGGGTCAGTGCCAGCAGCCAGTCCGCGGCGGACTCGTACTGGTCCGGCTCGAGGTAACCCATCTTCACGGTGACCACGTCGAAGCCCGTCATCGACAGCCCCAGCCGCGCGAACATGTCGTGCGTCGCCCACTGCGACCGCCGCCCGGTGACGACCACGGTCAGCCCGGTCCGCGCCGCACCCTCCGGGAGATCGCCCGCCCCCGTCCCGACGTCGAGCACCCGCAGCGCGGCGGCACGGCCCGTCGGCCCCGACTCGTCGAGGGCCGCGACCTCGACCCGCAGCGGCACCGGCCCCGGCTCCCGCGCATCGATCCGGCCTCCCACCTGCACGTCCACCTGTCCGCCGACGCCCGCCTCCCAGGCGGCGTCGGCCGACGTCGGATCCACGAGCGAGACCATCAGCGCGCTCACCGCGCCCGCACGGATCTCGGGGCGCGCGGCGAGGCGGGCGAGGCAGTAGGTGGTGTCGTCGGCCCCGCCGGCGCCGGGGTTGTCGCCCGAGTCGGAGATCCAGAACGGCCGGGCGTCCGACGTGACCGCCCGGTCCAGGCAGTCGTCGAAGCTGCCGGTCGGGGCGACGAACTCGAAGTCGTGCCGCACCTCCCACAGCGCCGTGCCGAGCTCGAGCGCGGCCGCCTCGACCGCCTCCGCGCTGTCGCCGTGCGCGACGATCGCAGCCTGGCAGCGCGGCTGATCGGCCCAGGCGAAGCCGATCCAGCAGGACACGTCGGTGACGCCGTCGCGCGAGGTCAGCGCCGGGATCCGGGCGTACAGCGACTTCGCGGGCTCGATGCGGGTGGACGTCTTCTCGCCGGGCAGCAGGATCGGCACGTGCACGAGCGCCTTGTGCGGCCGGCCGCCTCCGTCGCGCACCTCCGCCGCGACACGGACCAGGTCCCTCAGCCCCCGCTCGCGGGTCTCCCAGGCGTCGATGTGCGGGGCGTGCCGGTAGCAGGTCAGCAGGTCACAGGCGTCGAACAGGGTCTCGGAGACGTTGCCGTGCAGGTCCATCGCGGTGCCGACCACGACGTCCGGTCCGATCGCGCCGCGGATCGCCGTGATCAGGTCGCCCTCGGCGTCCTCGAGGCCGACCACGCTCATCGCCCCGTGGATGTCGAAGAAGAACCCGTCCAGCGGCGCCTCGGCGTGCGCGGCGGCGAGGCCGCCGACGATCTCCTGCTTCCAGCCGGCGTACGTTGCGGCGTCGAGCTGCCCGCCCGGCAGGGCGCGCGCGTGCAGGACGCCGACGTAGTCCGCCTCCGGCACGTCGAACGGGTAGCGGGCGAGGATCGCGTCCGTGCCGCGGCGCACCTCGAAGTCGGATGCGCCAGAACGATAGGGCGTGAAGGTCGAGGACTCGATCGCGATGCCGGCGATGGCGAGGCGCGGCGGGGTGGCCTGCGGCGTCGTGGACGGGGCGGGGGACTGCGTCGTCGCAGGCATGGGGAGGCTCCGAACAACTTAAGCGGTTGATAGCGTGGGTCCATCCTCGCATCCGCGCTCGACGCCCGCCACTGCGGGGGCCTCGATCCCGCGGTGCCGTCGGCGGCCGATCCGCCCCGTCGGCCGCCCGACCATCCCACCCGCGAGCCCCCCGCTTCGAGGAGGAAGCCCCGCCCCGATGATCAGCTTCGACGACCGCCACGGCCCCGCGGAGGCCGCCTGCGCCTCCGCCTACCCGGAGCTGCGCGTGCCCGAGTGGTACCGCGACGCGAAGCTCGGCATGTTCGTGCACTGGGGTCTGTACTCCGTCCCCGCCTGGGCCGACGTGCTGGACCGCAGCGACGTCACCGCCGACACCGCCTATGCCCGCCACCAGTACGCGGAGTGGTACGCGAACACCGTGCGCATCGAGGGCAGCCCCACGCGGGAGCGGCACGAGCGGCTCCACGGCGTCGGCCGCAGCTACGAGGACTTCGCCGACGACTGGCATCCCGCCCCCGACGCGGCCGCCCGGATCGTCGACCTCGCCGCCCGCGCCGGCGCCCTTTACCTCGTCCCCACCACCAAGCACCACGACGGCTTCTGCCTCTGGGACAGCGCCACCACCCCCTTCACCGCCGCCCGACGCGGACCCGGCCGTGACCTGATCGCCGAGCTCGCGAGCGCGACCCGCGGGGCCGGCCTGCGACTCGGCCTCTACTACTCCGGCGCGCTGGACTGGCACATGAGCGACTTCCCGCCGCTGACCTCGAACGACGACCTCTTCGCGCTGCGCCGCAACGACCCCGCCTTCGCCGCCTACGCCGCCGCCCAGCTGCGCGAGCTCGTGGATCGCTTCGCCCCGGACCTGCTGTGGAACGACATCGACTGGCCCGACGCCGGCAAGCACCCCGGCCCGGACTCGCTCGTCCAGCTGTTCACTGAGCACCTCGCCGCGGTGCCGGACGGCCTGGTCAACGACCGCTGGGGCGCCCCCGTCCACGGCGTGCTGACCCGCGAGTACCAGGACATCGACGCCGTCCAGGACGAGGTGTTCGAGGCGACGCGCGGGCTCGGCCTCTCCTTCGGGTACAACGCCGACGAGTCCGCCGGGCATGCCCTCGACGGTCCGGCGCTGATCCGCCTCCTCGTCGACGTGGTCTCCAAGAACGGGAACCTGCTGATCAACGTGGGGCCGCGCGCCGACGGGTCGGTCCCGCCGCTGCAGTCCGCGGCGCTCGAGGAGCTCGGCGCCGGGCTCAGCGAGCACGGCACGGCGATCTTCGGCACCCGCCTGTGGTTCCACGAGGCGGTGCGCGTCCCGCCCGCGGGGGTGCGCTTCACGCGCGGTCCCGGGGCCGACCGGGGCGAGCTGCTACACGTGTTCCTGCTGGACCCCGCCGCGGGGGAGGTGGTGCTGGACCCGCAGGTCAGCGCAGCTCTGCGGGAGGTTGCGGAGGTGCCGGGCGGGTCGGGCGAGAGGGTCGTGCTCGGTGTGGGGGCCGGGGCCGGGGTTGCCGGTGGGGGAGATGGTGGGGCGGCGGCGGGGCCGGTCGGTGTGCTCTCGTTCCCGGTGCGTCGCGGTGCGGTCGGGGCGGTCTCCTGATCCGCAGTCCGTGGCTCTCTGATCCGCGGTCCGGCCGCCTCCTGATCTGCTGTCCAGAGTCGTCCTGATCCGCTGTCCGGCCACCCGGCTCGACCGTCCGACGGGACGCCGTTCTGGCTGGATGTCCACCGAGGGGACGTGAGCGGCTCCTGCCCTGCCATATGCAGGTCTCGCGCCGCTCACGTCCCTTTCATGGACAGGCCCCGCGGTGGCGGACGGGCGGGCTGCTGCCTTGGTCGTCGTCCGGTCTGCCGTCTGGTGCGCTGGCGAGGTCAGTGGGCGGCCGTGGTGTGGTCGGCGGTCGGGCTGGCTGTCCGCCGAGGGGACGTGAGCGGACCGTGCCCTGCCATATGCAGGTCTCGGGCCGCTCACGTCCCGTTCACGGACAGCCGGCGGCTCGACGGCCGGAGATCACCCCGCAACGACCGCCCGCTCCACCGCCTCGAGGGACTGCTCGAGGAAGCTCGGCGGGAAGGGCGGCAGGCCGGAGGACTCGACCATCGCCGCGGGGACCGCGCTCCAGTCGTAGGTCAGGGTGACGCGGGTGCCGTCGGTGTCGGGCGCGAGGTCGTAGCGCCAGGTCCAGCCGCCGGTGCCCAGCTCGCCGTCGGGCCCGTACTGGCCCGGCTCCCACGCGACGGTGCGGTCCTGCTCGAGGGCGATGACGCGGTTGTGCATGTCGTAGCGCCCGGGGACGTTCACATGGAACATCTCGATGCCGAACACCTGACCCACCTCGGTCAGCGGCTCCGGGTCCTCCTCGAGGGAGCCGCGCACCCAGTCCGTCGGCTCGGTATCGTGATGCCGGGCGGGGTCGGTGAGCAGCGCGAACACCTCCTGCGGGGTGGCGGGGATCGTGCGGGAGACGACGTAGCGTCCCTCGGCCGGTACGGTGCGCGCACCGTCGGCGCCCTGGCTCTCGGTGCTCATGCCTGCTCCTTCATGTCCTGCTCCGTCGGGTCCTGGTCGGCGCAGCACGGCGCGCCCGGTGCCGATGTGTCGTGCGAGGCTCCGCCTCCCGGCCCGTAGAGGGCCGCGACGTCGGGGGAGTCGAGCCACTTCTCGTAGGCCGCGGACTGCGGCCAGCCCTCGGGGGAGTCCTGCCACGCCTCCTGGCGGCCGTAAGGCAGCACGTCGACGAGCGAGAAGGTGTGGCCGAGCTGCTCGGTGCCTCGGCCGTCGGTGTGCCAGGTGCGGAACACCCGCTCGCCGTCGCGGAGGAACACGTTGATCGCGAAGCCCTCACCGGGGCCGGCGCCCATGTCGGCCCCGAAGTCGCTGCCGGCGGTCGAGTACCAGTCCATGCGGTTGCCGACCTTCTCGCGGTAGGCGAGGGCCTCGTCGATCGGCCCCTGGGTGACGATCACGAAGCGCGCGTCGTAAGGGCGCAGGAAGTCGGTGCGGGTGAACTGCGAGGTGTAGCCGGTGCAGCCGCCGCACTGCCACTCCGCGCCCAGCGACCACATGTGGTGGTAGGTGATCAGCTGCGCGGCGCCGTCGAACAGGTCGACCAGGCGCACGGGCCCGTCGGCACCCTCGAGCGTGTAGTCGGGCAGCTCCACCATGGGGAGGCGTCGGCGCTGGGCGGCGATGGCGTCGAGCTCGCGGGTGGCGGCCTTCTCGCGGGCGCGGAGGGCGGCGAGCTCCTGCTGCCAGGTCGCGAGATCGGTGACGGGTGGGAGGGCGGGTGCGGTCATGATCGGTCCTTCCGGGGTGACCAGCGGGTGTAGACGACGCCCGAGCCGAAGGCGCGGTGCTCGAGCAGGGTGAGCGGCGCGCGGTGGCCGTCCGGCACGAGCCGTCGGCCGCGGCCCTGCACGTACGGGAACGTCCACAGCCGGTACTCGTCCACGAGCCCGGCCGCGATCAGGGTGTGGCACAGGGTGATGCTGCCGGTCAGCGAGATCTCCCCGCCGTCGCCCCGCTTCAGCTCCGCCACGGCGGCCACGGGATCCGCGGCGATGATCGTGGTGTTCCCCCACTGCGGATCGGTGAGGGTGGTGGAGACGACGATCTTCTCGATCGTGTTCAGCTCCTCGGTGATGCCGGTCGTGTCCTCGGTCTGCTGCGGCCAGTAGCCGCGGAAGTCCTCGAAGGTCTGCCGGCCCAGCAGGAGCGCGTCGCACGCCGCCGAATCGCGCCGGGTGATCTCGCGCTGGCCAGGGTCGTCCGCGGCGGGGTCGAACCAGTCGTCGAGCATCTCGATCGAGCCGTCGACGGTGATGTTCTGGGTCAGGATCAGGGGACGCATGATCTCCTCCGGTGGAGCGGTGTCGTGCCCGTGCCTCGTGCCCTGCACCGTATGACCGCGCCCGGGGAGGGTCAAGGGCGGCGATCGTGCCATGGGGAGTTCTCCCCAGGTAGTCCACCCCATCGCGCTTCTGAGCAGGTGTCCGTAGATTCCAGGTACTGGGTGCGGGCCCCACGGGGAACGCGAGGACAGGGCACGGGATCGACCCGCTGCGGGAGTCGACCGGGACGGTGGGGGCCGTCCGGGTCGGCGCGGATCGCGGCGACGGGAGCCCGTGCCGGTCCTCAGCCGGAGACGGCGGACGGGGGAGTCCGCACCCGGTGCGAGGCGAGGGGACGGGCTGGGCGCGGGGGTGCCCGGCCCGTCCTCCGTCGTTCCGGCCGACGCCGGTGCCGGACCGCCGACGACCGTCCGTCGGCCGTCACCCGGCCCGGGTCAGCCGCGCCCTCCCAGCAGCGCCACGGCGGCGGCCGCGGCGGCCTCGGTGCCGGTGCGCAGGGTGGGCTGGAGGTCGAGGGACCACAGCGGGGAGTGGTTGGGCGCCGGGTCGCGCCCCTCGGCGTAGCCGCCGAACACCCAGTAGCAGGAGGGGACCCCGAGGGCGTCGGGGATGATCGAGAAGTCCTCCGAGCCGGTGGACGGCTCCATCACCTCGACCCGCTCCTCGCCGAGCTGGGCGGCGACCGCGGCGCGCACGGCCTCGGCGAGCTCGGGGTCGTTGTCGGTCAGGGGGTAGTGGTTGAACAGCTCGACCTCGGGCTCGCGCGGGGAGCGGGCCGCCTCGGACTCGGCGCGGGCGATGCGCTGCACGCCCTCGACGAGCTGGTCGAGGATCTCGTCGCTGTAGGCGCGGAAGTTCAGCAGCATCTGCGCGCGGTCCGGGATGATGTTCGGCCCGGATCCGGCGTGGAGCGCGCCGACGGTGACCACCCCGAAGTCCCCGGGCGCGATCTCGCGGGCCACGAGCGTCTGGAGGCGGGTGACGATCGCGGCGGCGAGCACGATCGGGTCGACGGAGCGGTGCGGCATGGAGCCGTGGGATCCGGCGCCGTGGACGGTGAGCCGCATCGACACCGAGGCGCTGAACATCGGCCCGGGCGCGACCGCGATCCTCCCGGCGACCGGGTCGCCCATGACGTGCTGGCCGAGGCAGGCGTCGGGCGTCGGGATCTTCTCGGCCAGGCCGTCCTCGACCATGGCGCGGGCGCCGGCGGCGATCTCCTCGCCCGGCTGGAAGAGGGCGATGAACGTGCCAGACCAGTCCTCGCGGTGCTCGGCGAGGAGCCGGGCGGCGCCGAGCGCAGTGACGATGTGGGCGTCGTGGCCGCAGGCGTGCATGGTCGGTTGCTCGACCCCGTCGGCGTCGGCCTGCGTGTGCTCGGAGGCGTAGGGGAGACCGGAGTCCTCCCGCACCGGGAGGCCGTCCATGTCGGCGCGGTGCAGGATCGTGGGCCCCGCGCCGCTCTCGAGCACCCCCACCACACCGCCGCCGATCCGCTGCACGGCGTAGCCGAAGCCCTCGAGCTGCTCGGCGACGATCCCGGTGGTGCGCTCCTCCTGCATCGACAGCTCGGGGTGGCGGTGGAGGTCCTCGAACAGCGGCTCCTGCCAGCTCGCGTACTCCTCGAGGGCGGCGGTCATCGCGGGGGTCAGGGTGCTCATCGGGTCTCCTCTCGCGCCGTCGCGCGTCGCCGGGTCGGCCGACGGGGCGGCGGCGCCTCAGCGCGGTCTCCGCCCTCGAGCGTAGACCCGCGGTGTACGTGCGGTGGCGGTCTCGTGTGATTCCGGTGACCAGCGCTCGAGACCCCTTCTCGCGGGCCTGCCTGCGGCAATACGGTGGTGCCGAGCACCGCCGGAGAGGGTCGGATCGGCCCCCGGCGGCCGACCACAGCCTCCCGCCCCGCTCCCATCACACCCCGGAGGAGGAACCCCGCATGGACCCGCGCCCCGACGCCCCCGTCGGCCACGAGACGACCGCAACTATGACTGCGACTGCGGAGACCTCCGCGCTGCCCGCCATGACCGCCGCTCTGCCGACGGTGACGACGGCGCTGCCGACCGTGAGCGGTGCGCTGCCGACCGTGATGGCGCCGGCCGAGCCGGGGATGCGCCCGACGGGCCGCCGCGCGACCGCCGGCGTGACGATCGCGCTCGTCGTCGCCTTCGTGCTCGTCACCCTCGCGAGCCTCTGAGGTCCGGCCCCGCGGGGGCATGAGCTGCGCCCGGCTCAGGCCTCGTCGATGACGACGTCGAAGTAGGCGTCGCTGGGCTGATCCGGGTCCGGGCCGCCGCGCACGCCGGTGTCGAGGGCGTCGATCCGCGCCATCTCCTCCGCGCTCAGCTCGAGGTCGAACACATCGAGGTTCTCGGCGATGCGCTGCGGGTTCACGGACTTGGGGATCACGGAGCGGCCCTGCTGGAGACCCCAGCGCAGCATCACCTGAGCGGGCGACTTCCCGTGCGCCGCCGCGATCTCGACGAGCGTCGGATCCTCCATCACGGAGCGGCGCTTCTCGCCCCACCCGGGGTAGAAGGTGATCCCGCCGATCGGCGACCAGGCCTGCGTGAGGATGCCGTGGCGGGCGTTCGCGGCCTGCACCTCGGGCTGGGCGAAGTAGGGGTGGAGCTCGACCTGGTTCACGGCGGGGACGATCTCGGTCGCCGCGAGCAGCTCCTCGAGGTGGTGCGGCATGAAGTTGGAGACGCCGATCGCGCGCACGCCGCCCCCGCCGAGCGCCGACTCGAGCGCGCGGTAGGCGGCGATGGTGCGGTCGAAGCGGGTGGGGATCGGCTGGTGCAGGAGCACGAGGTCGAGAGTGTCCACGCCCAGCTTCCCGCGCGCCTTGTCGAGCGCGTGGAGCGTCTCGGCGTGGCCGTAGTCGGAGACCCACACCTTGGTCTCCACGAAGATCTCCTCGCGCGGCACGCCGGAGCGGCGGATCCCCTCGCCGACCTCGCGCTCGTTGCGGTACGCGGCGGCGGTGTCGATGTGCCGGTAGCCGGCGCGCAGCGCGGTCTCGACGGCGGCGGCGGTCTCCACCGGCGGGCTCTGGAAGACGCCGAGGCCGAGGGCGGGCATGGTCACGCCGTTGTTCAGGGTCAGATCGAGCATGGGGGTCCTTCCGGGGGTCGGGCGCGGCCGACGGGGGAGGTCGGCCGACGGATCCATGGCACCACCGCTCGGTGAGGTGCGGGAGGCACTGATGGGGCACCCCTGGGGTGGAGGGGGAAGGGCGGGCATGCTGCGAAGAGCGGGCATGCTGCGAGGAGCGGCACACCCTCCTGGCACCGGGGAAGCCCGCGGCCGGGCGCGGCGTTCTGCCCTCCACGCGACCACCGGCGCGCCGTGCCCCGCGGCGCGCACCGCTCAGGGAGGACCCCATGATCGACCTCGATCTCACCGACCGCACCGCCTTCGTCTCGGGCTCCACGCAGGGCATCGGGCTGGCCATCGCCCGCCGGCTCGCCGAGGCCGGCGCCCGCGTGGCCGTCAACGGCCGCACCGCCGACCGCGTCCAGGAGGCGATCGACACCCTCACCGCCGACGGCCTCGATGCCTCCCGCCTCGTCGCCGCGCCGGGCGATGTCACCACCGACGAGGGGCTGGCTGCCGCGCTCGAGGCCGCCGGGGAGGTGGACGTGCTGGTCAACAACCTGGGTGTCTTCGGCGCCCGGCCGGCTCTGGAGATCACCGACGCGGAGTGGCAGCGGTTCTGGGACGTCAACGTGATGGCGTCCGTGCGCCTGATCCGGGCGCTGCTGCCGCGCATGGTCGAGCGCGGCTGGGGGCGGGTGCTGAACATCGCGAGCGACTCGGCGATCGTCACCCCCGCCGAGATGATCCACTACGGCACGTCGAAGACGGCGCTGCTGGCCGTCTCCCGCGGCTTCGCGAAGGAAGCCGCCGGAACCGGAGTCACGGTGAACTCGGTGATCGCCGGGCCGACCTACACCGAGGGCGTGCAGGACTTCGTGTACCAGCTCGTCGATTCGGACCTGCCGTGGGAGGAGGCGGAGGCGGAGTTCATGCGACTCCACCGCCCGCAGTCCCTGATCCAGCGCCTCATCCGCCCCGAGGAGATCGCCAACATGGTCGTCTACCTCGCCTCCCCGCTGGCCTCGGCCACCACGGGCGGCGCCTTGCGCGTGGACGGCGGGTACACCGACGCGATCCTGCCCTGAGGGCAGGGCCGGGGCGGGCTCAGCGCCGACGCAGCACGAGCACCGCGTCGAGATGCTCCCCGGCGCTGCCGTCCGGGGCGATCGCCGGGCGGGGCCGGTCCTCGCAGGTCACGACCTCCCAGTCGGCGGTGGGCAGGTCGAGCTGGGCCAGCTCCTCGGCGGCGCCGAGCATGTCTGCCCGGTGGTGGTCCGCCCAGGAGGGCGGGGCGGCGTGGGAGACGCTCACCAGGTGCCCTCCGGGGCGGAGCGCGGTGAGGGCGCGGCGCAGGATGCGGGTGCGCTCGAGAGGGACGTCGGACTGGAAGAAGGAGGCGGTGACGAGATCGGCCGACGCCCGCTCCGGCTCCCAGGCCTCGAGGTCGGTCGCGGCGAAGGTCGCGGTGGTGAGGCCGCGTGAGGTCGCCCCGGCGCGGGCGCGGCCGACGGCGGTCTCCGAGATGTCCAGGCCGTGCGCGGTCCAGCCCTGCTCGGCGAGCCACAGCACGTCCCCACCTTCCCCGCACCCGAGGTCGATCGAATCACCGGGGGCGAGGCCCGCGACGACCGCGGCGAGCGCCTGGTTGACCTTCCCGGACCAGACCCGGTCGCTGCCCGCGTAGCGCTGCTCCCAGTGGTCGGCGGGAGAGAGGGGAGTGTTGGGTGTGGGCGCTGGCGCGTGCCCGTGGGCGTGCTGGTGCTGGTGGGTCATGGGGTGAGGGTGGCAGATGGCGGCGGGGTGCGGAAGCGGTGTTGCCGGGAACGCCAGGGCCGACCGGGTTGCCGTGCGACGTGGGCGAATCGAGGTAGATTGTCGCCACTTCCAGCGGCTCCGTCGCCGCGGGAGCGGGGGAGGGGACCTTATGACGAGCACGCGACCGAGCCGCGCCGAGACGATCGACGCTGCGACGCCCGCGAGCCGCAACCGCGTGGTCGACTTCCTCCGCGCCGCCGCGATCACCGTGGTGGTGCTCGGGCACTGGACGATCATCGCGGTCGACCCCGACGGCGGGATCCTCCCGCACGGGGTGCTGGACGGTGCTCGGTGGACCCACCCGTTGACCTGGGTGTTCCAGGTGATGCCGATCTTCTTCCTCGTCGGCGGGTACTCCAACGGCCTTTCCTGGCGCTCCGCGCGGCGCAAGGGGATCGGCTATGCCGAGTGGCTGCGCACGAGGCTCCGCCGCCTCGGCATCCCGCTGATCCCGCTGCTGCTCGCCTGGCTGGTGATCGGCGTGGTCGCCGTGCTCGCCGGCGCGCCGACGTCGACCGTGCAGCTCGCCTCGCAGATGGCGCTGATCCCCACGTGGTTCCTCGCCGCGTACCTGATGGTGATCCTCGTGGCCCCGCCGTGCCTGTGGCTGTGGGAGCGGCTGGGCTGGTGGTCGATCGCGGGCGGGATCGCGCTCGCCGGCTTGGTGGACGCGGTGAGCATCGCCGCCGACCAGCCGCTGCTCGGCTACCCGAACTACCTGCTGGTCTGGGCGGCGTTCCACCAGGTCGGCTACGCCTGGCTCGACGGCCGGCTCGCCGGGACCGGGAAGCGGCTGGGGCTGGCCGCGATCGGTCTGGTCGGTCTGCTGCTGCTCGTGCTGGTGGGTCCGTATCCGGTCTCGATGATCACCGCCGGCGGGGACGCGATCTCCAACTCGAGCCCCACGCGCGTGTCGATGGCGTTCCTCGGCATGCTGCAGGCCGGGCTGGTGCTCTCCTTCGAGAGGCCGCTCGAGGCACTGCTGCGCCGGCCCCGGATCTGGTTCGCGACGGTGCTCGTGAATCAGCGGATCATGACCTGGTTCCTGTGGCATCTCACCGTCATGGTGGGCCTCGCCCACCTGCTGCTCGCTCTGGACGCTCGGGCGCTGTTCCCCGAGCCGCTCATGGGCGCGTGGTGGGCGACGCGGCCGCTGTGGGTGATCGCGCTGCTGGTGCTCACCGGACTGGTCGTGCTGGTGATGGGTTGCTTCGAGACCCCGCGGGCCGACGACCGCCCCGCCCCGCCGGTGTGGAAGCCGCTCGCCGCCGCGGTGTGCGTCATCGCCGGGCTCGCCGTCATGGCGAGCGTGGGCGTGGCGGGGGAGAGCGGCGTGACCTGGTGGTGGCCGCTGCTGCCGGTGGTGGGGTTGTGGGGGTTCGGGGTGGTGGCAGTCGGACGTCGCCGAGGCGTTACAGGTCCGACCTGACTCGGCTGCTTACGCGACCGCTCGGGCCTCCATGAACAGATCGACCGGCATGGTCCGGTCCAACTTCCACACGACCTGCATTGGCCGGGAGCCCGTCGCGTGCTGGAACTGGGCCGTGCCCAGGCAGGTGTAGGGCTCGGTCCCGATGTCGCCGGTCTTTGCACGCCGCACGAAGAGCACGACACTCGAGCCGCGCGTCGAGTGGTTGATGTATCGCTGGCCGGTGGGGCTGTCCGCGCTGGTCGTGCTCTGCGACTCCCAGTGGAAGAGCTCCTGGTTGATCGCGTAGTCGCGGTACATCGTCGTGGGGGAGTAGTCGGCCTCCGACTTCTTGAGCGTCACCAGGAGGGCGTCCACTCCGAGCGTGGGAAGCCACTTCACCCCCTCGCGAATCGACCCGGGCGTTCCCTTATCGAGTGTGCCGAGGCCGAAACCTGCAAGCAGTTCTTCTCGGGAATAGCGCGCATGGGAGCGCAGCGGAGAGCGAGCTGCGGATCCGCTGAGCGACGCAGGCAGTACCCGCGACGCCTGCTCCTGGTAGGCGAGGAGGTTAAGCATCTCTGCGACGACCTGGGAGTATGCGCGGATAGTCTCCAGCCCCGCGCGGACTCCGTGCTCACCCGCGGGCCAGAAGGAGAACACCAGCATGGCCGCGTAGAGGTCTGTCTCGACGTCGGGCGGAAGGGTCGGTGTCGTCAGCAGGCGACGGTAGGCGCGAATCCGCTCGGGATCGTCCACATGCGTGAGGGTGCCGACTCGGCGCAGGAGAGCGTCGGCCTCGTCCGAAAACCCCTCGTCGATGGAGGCGGGGAACGCCCAGTCGACGAGTGCGGACCACGACGCCGAGCGCTTCTCTCCGGCGAGGCTGCGGGTGCCGGGTGCGTACACATCGGCGAGAGATCGCTCGCCAGACATGAGGTACGACCCGAGTGCGTACTCCTTTGGGGCCACGTTCTCCGGCTTGTGTTGGCGCACATCGACGACGAGATCCCGGGTCGACAGCTTGAGCTGCTTCTTCACGTTCGAGAGCACGATGTCTTGTGCGACGCGGTCAAAGACGATCTGCGTCCCCGGAGGGAGGAAGGGGAAACCGTCTCGGATGCTGCGCTCGAGCTTGTTCCGTGAGAGTCCCGTGAGGGCCCGGTACTTCAGATCGAAGCGGAAGTTCTCGCTCTGCAGGCCGACGAAATCTAGAACGGTGAGCACAGCCTTGTTCTCCGCGCGGCGTAGGCCGCGCCCGAGCTGCTGCAGGAAGATCGTGGCTGACTGCGTCGGCCGCAGCATGAGGACGGTGTCGATCAGGGGAATATCGAGGCCCTCATTGAAGAGGTCGACCGCGAAGAGGCACACGATCTCGCCGCTGCGAAGCATCTCGAGGCCGTCCCGACGCTCGTCCGAACCGGAAGCCCCGGTCAGGGCCAGCGAGGGGAGACCGGCACGGGTGAACACCTCGGCCATGTAGTGCGCGTGCTCGACGCTGACGCAGAAACCCAGGGCCTTCATCTGACGGGGGTCTGTGACCTTGTCTCGCACAGCAGTGAGGATTTTGCCCGCTCGCGCATCATTCCCGGTGTACACCGAATTCAACTGGTCGATGTTGTACGAGCCGCGAGCGAAGCGGACCCCGCGGAGATCCACGCCGTCGGCGATCCCGAAGTAGTGGAACGGGACGAGGAGATCGGCGCTGAGGGCGTCCCAGAGGCGCAGCTCGCTTGCCACGCGACCGTCGAAGAACGCCTGCGCCACGTCGACCCCGTCGGCCCGCTCAGGCGTCGCGGTGAGACCGAGCAGTTCCCGCGGTGTGAAGTAGTCGAGGACCTTGCGGTATGTCGCGGCCTCGGCGTGGTGGAACTCGTCCATCACGATGATGTCGAAGTGGTCGCGTGCCCACCGCTCCAGCTCACCGGGCTGCTGCAGCGACTGGACCGACGCGAAGACGTGTCGACGCCGGAGAGGCTTGTGCCCTCCGACGAAGAGCTCCCCGAAAGCGCCATCCTTGAGGACGTCGCGATAGGTCCTCAGAGACTGCTCAAGGATCTCCCTGCGGTGCGCGACAAAGAGGATCGTCGGCTGGTCGGCGTTCGACGCCCGCAGGCGCCTGTAATCCAACGCCGCCACCACTGTCTTGCCGGTCCCCGTGGCCGCGACCAGCAGGTTCCGATGGCGGTCGTGCACCTCCCGTTCCGCCGAGAGGTCATCGAGCATCTCGATCTGATGCGGGCACGGCCGCACATCCAGATGGCTGATCGACAGGGCCGCGGAAGAGGTGCGGCCGCTGTTCTTCGCGAGAAGCGCGTCGAGGTACTCGGCGTCGGTGTCTGGGTCGTACGGAGCGAAGGCTGCGTCATCCCAGTACGTCTCGAAGGTGGACTCGAACTTGTCCACCAGGCTCGGAGTCGCCAGATGGGACAGGCGCACGTTCCACTCAAGCCCATCGACCAAGGCGGCGCGGCTCATGTTGGAGCTGCCCACATAGGCGGTGGTGTATCCGCTGGATCGATGGAACATCCACGCTTTGGCATGGAGGTGAGTGGACTGCGCGTCGTAGTTCACGCGGACCTCGGCGTTCAAGGAACGCACGAAGTAGTCGAGGGCCTTGCGATCAGTCGCGCCGATGTACGTCGTCGTGAGCACGCGAATCGGCACACCGCGCTCGGAGGCCTCGCGGAGAGCGGACTCCAACACCCGGATTCCGCTCCACTGGACGAACGCACACAGCAGATCAATGCGATCAGCGCTCGCCATTTCGAGGCGCAGCTCCGACCCGAGCTGGGGATCCATCCGGGAGTTCGTGAACAGGGCGACGTCACTGAGCGGCGTCGACGGTCGCGGCAGGAGCGGAGCCTCGGGCGCTGTCACGGAGGTGAGGAGTCGGGGGCCAGGAGAGACAGAGGGGTCGGGGGCCGACGGCGGCAGAGCGGACAGGAGGCGGTTCGCGAGGGCGATGCGCTCTTCCCGTGGAGCGGCGTGCAGTGCCTGTTCCACGGTCCGTGCGACGTGCTGGGTGAGGACGTGCGTGACATCCGCGTCGTCCACGTCGTCCGTCGGCGTGAGGAAGCCGCGCTCCTCTGTCGAACGCACAGCCTCGGTCAGTCCGGTGGTGAGGAGCAGTTCGTAGAGCCCGGGATCGAGGGCCTGCTTCGCCTCCATTACTCCGCCTCGGAGTCGCGTCGCAGAGAGCCCAGTCGCTCGGGCAAACCCTCGAGCAGCGGAACATCTCCCGGCGCCCACCGCAGCGAGGACAGCTCGGTCAGGGGCACCCACTGCATGGCGTCGTGATCGCTGCTGGCGGACGGATCCTCACCCGCGAACTGTGCGGCGTAGCAGGAGAGCTCGATGCGCGCGGTCCCGACATCGCTCAGGCTCCGGTCGACGAACTCACCGACGGTGACGTCGACGCCGAGCTCTTCTCGCAGCTCGCGTCGCAGTGCGGCCTCGGGAGATTCGCCGTGCTCCACCTTGCCGCCCGGGAACTCCCACAGCCCTCCAGCGCTCCGGTCTGCGTTGCGCCGGGCAGCGAAGACCGCGCCGTCACGTTCCACGATGGCCCCGACGACGCGGATGACTGGACTGTCCACCGGAAACTCTCCTCTGCCCTGGGTCGACACTAGCGATCGTACGGAGAGGACCTGACGTGCGCAGCGCAAGCCGCCTAGCGGTCCGGAAACGGTTGAGACTCGATCTGCACGGCAGCGTTTCGGATCCCCGCCAGTTAGTCGCAGATGGAGCTTCGCGCTCCGTCTGTCGGCCCGCTGTGCCACCATCGGCGCATGACACCGAAGTCACCTCTGCAACTCTCGAACCACGAGGTCGAGGTTCGAGCCGTTGAGGCCGTGATCGCCTTCGAACGCGCGGCCGGCCGAGCGGTCGTTGACTTGCGATATCGGAAGGACGCTCTCGTCGACCTCGAGTCCTACGACGACGCCACGGACGAGAAGCGACTAATCGAGATCAAGGCTTTCGGCGGATCCGGACGTGGCGACTTCCTATGGCTTGAGAGAAACCAGGTTCGTGCATTCGAGCAGGACCCGCTTGCCCATCTCTACCTCGTCACCAATGTCCGTGCGGCCGACCCGTCCGAGATCCGGATCCTTGACCTAACGGGCGAGCAGCTGAAGGCGCGGCTTGCGGCGAAGAAGCTAAAGCAATACTTCGAAGTGCCACTGCCTGTCGCAGTCTACGACGACCTCCTCTCACGCTCTCCGGCTGCATTGACGCTCGACGGCGTGCAGTTCTGTCTTCAGATCCTCGACGGTGTAGTCGCACTGCATGAGCGTGGCTTCCATCGGGCGCGGTTCGTGACTCGATGGGCGCCTACTGGTCTCCACGTGCGCCTGTTCGTCGGCCGTCGCGAGGACATGCTTGGGACTGCGCCTGAGGCGAAGGTCGTCGACAGCGTTGTGCACCTCTCCGTCGACGACTCGGAGCGAGCCGTACGGGAGTTCGCCGGTGCCCTGATCCCCGCGCGGTGGGGCCGTGATCGAGTCGCTGACCAGCTCCTGTCCGCGCTCCCTCCGATGTCACCCACGGGAGACGATCCGGAGTATCAGCGCGAACTGAGGCGCCTGCTGGATCGGCATCGCGCCGCGGTCACCTTCCCGCTCACTGACAGAGGTGAGGCGTGAGGTCTGATCGCGAACGCGATTTTCGCTAGCAGGCGATACCGCCCCCACCCCACCCACCCCCCCCGTACCCTTCCCCCATGGCGGGAACCACGGAGAACTTCCAGGTCGACCTGCGCGGGATCGTCGAGATCCTGTCGCACAACCTCTACTCGAGCCCTCGCGTGTACGTCCGGGAGCTGATCCAGAACGCGCGGGACGCCGTCGTCGCGCGGGGGGAGACCGGGGAGGACCTCCCGCCGATCGAGCTGCTCGTCGACCCGGTCGCGGGGGCGCTCACCGTGCGGGATCACGGCATCGGCCTCACCGAGGCGGAGGCGCGCAGCCTGCTGTCCACGATCGGCGCGTCCAGCAAGCGGGAGGAGCTCGCGGCGGCGCGGCGCGAGTTCCTGGGCCAGTTCGGGATCGGCCTGCTGTCCTGCTTCCTCGTCGCGGACCAGATCGAGGTGACCTCCCGCAGCGCCCGCGACCCCGAGGCGCGGACCATGCGCTGGGTGGGCCGCGGAGACGGCACCTTCACGGTCACGCCCGCGCCGGAGCAGCTCGCCGAGCCCGGCACCGAGGTGCGCGTGCACGTGCGCCCCGACGAGGCCGAATGGGTCGGCGCCGACCGCGTCACCCGGCTCGCCAGCGAGTACGCGAGCCTCCTCGCCGTCCCGATCACGGTGGCCGTCGCCGGCGATCCGGCGCCGCCGCTCCTCGTGAGCAGGAACCCGGCCCCCTGGGACCTGCCCGAGGGCGACGCCGCCACCTGGTGCGCGGACGCCTTCGGCTTCGAGCCGCTCGCGGCGATCCCGCTGCACGTGCCGATGCTCGGCGTCCGCGGCGTCGCCTTCGTGACCCCTCAGGCCACGCCCGGGCGGGGTCGCGCCGGGGACCGGGTGTTCTCCCACGGCATGTCCGTCGCCTCCGACAACACCCAGCTGGTGCCTGAGTGGGTCGCCTTCGCCCGCGTCGCGCTCGAGGCGGGATCCCTCGGCCTCACCGCCTCCCGCGAGTCGCTGCACGAGTCCGGCTCCCTGGCCACCGCCCGGGAGGAGATCGGCCGACAGATCCGCGCGGGCATCGAGCAGCTCGCCGCCGGGGACCCCGCCGTCTTCGCCCGGTTCGTCGACGCGCACGGGTCGAGCCTCATCGCCCTCGCCGTCGCCCACGCGGAGATGCTGGAGTTCGTGGCCCGCCACCTCACCTGGGAGACCAGCGTCGGCCTGCTGCGACTCGTGGAGATGCCCGCGCGCATCGCGTACACCACCGACGACCGCGAGTTCGCCACCTATGCGCCGCTCGTGCAGGCGCAGGGCGGGCTGCTCGTCAACGGCGCCTACACGCACGGCGGCGCGATGCTGCGGGCCTACGGCGAGTCGCAGACCCGCCTGACCGCGCGCGAGTTCGAGCTGTCGCGGCTGCTGGAGGACCTGCCCGGCCCCCGCGCCGAGGACGCGGGCCTCGCCGAGCGGATCGGTGATGCGGCACAGGCCGTGCTCGGCCCGCTCGGCGTCGCCGTCGACGTGCGGGCCTTCCGCCCGGCGACCCAGCTGGTGCTCCATGTGCCGCGCCGTGCCCCCGGGTTCGCCTTCGAGGAGGTGGAGGACGATCCGTGGGCCGACCTGCTCGGCGGGGGAGCCGCCGTCGACCCCGTCGGCCCCGCGGACTCCCGCCCCGCCCTCGTGCTGAACCTCCGCGCCGAGGCGGTGCGGGCCCTCGGCGGCCGGCTCACCCCGTCGGCCCGTGAGGGCGCGATCCGCGCCCTGCACCTGCTGAGCCTGCTCCAGGCCGGCATCCGCCTCCACGCCGAGGAGCAGGCGAGCCTGGCCGTCGCGCTGGAGACGCTGCTTCTGGCGGCGGCGCGCAGCGAGGACAGCCCCACCGCAGACGGCCCAGCAGGGAACCACACCACCGACGAACGGGGACGCGCATGATCCGGTACGACGAGGTCGCAGGACTCACCGGCGAGCAGGCCCAGCGCTTCCGCGCGCTCCTCGACCGCAGCAACGAGCTCTCGGACATGCCCGATGACCTCGGCACGATCCGCGCCTGGGAGGAGCAGATCGCGGCCTGCGAGGCGGAGGGCGTGCCCCACCTCGCCGCGAGCGGCCGCTTCGCCCAGTACTCGATCTACAGCACGGGAGGCATGCCGGCGGCGGCCCTCGAGACCTACGCGCGGCTGATGCAGATCGTCGGCCGCTACGGCGACCACATCAACCCGAAGAATCTGACGCTGTTCCTCGGCACGGTCGCGGACCTGGTGGTCACCGCGGGAGAGGATCCGTCCGTCCCCCGCCCCCAGCTCGAGCGGATCGTCGACCTCGTCGAGAAGCAGACCGTGGCCCACGGCTTCGACCTCTCCTACGTGACGCTCGCCCGCGCCTCGCTCGCCGCCGAGTTCGGGGAGCACGACCGCGCCCTCGCCCTGCTCGATACGTGGCAGGGCATCGGCAGCCCCGAGTGGCCGCCGTTCGACGCCAACACCGTCACCCGTGAGGTGATGATCCTCGAGGCTGTCGATCCGAGGCTCGCCGCCGAGACGCTCACCCGCCGCCTCACGGCGATGGGCGTCCCGCCGGGCCCGATCGACGAGCACCGGGAGGATCACGTCCAGGTCCGCCTGCTGCGGGTGCTCCTCGGATCGCTCTTCGCGCGCGCGGGACGGTGGGACCTCGCCGCCCGGATCGGCGACGAGCTGCTCGACCAGTACGGCATCGAGCGACTCGTCCGCTCCGCCGAGATCCCGGATGTGCTGCTGGTGCTGGAGCACCGGCCGGACGAGGCCCGTGTCGCCGCCGACTTCGGCCTCGAGAACAGCGGGCTCGACCACGTCGACTGGCGGGTCCAAGCCGCTCTCGCCCGCAGCCGCTCCCTCGAGGCGCAGCACAGCGAGGAGGCGGCGCTGCTGCGCGCCCTCGCGTCGGAGGCCGCCGCCGCGCACGACGCCCGCGGCAGGACGGACGTCAACACCCGCGAGCTGCAGGACTTCTGGTTCGCGGGGCTGCCGCCCGCCGCCGCGATCGCGGCGGGCGGGTCCGACGCCCGTTCCGGGTCCGACGCCGACGTCGATCCCGCGGACCGGGCCGAGCGGATCCTGCGCGCCGGGTGGATCCCGCGGCGTACCGCGCCCGTGACGCTCGGCGCCGTCCCCATCTCGCTCAAGGACCGGTACGTGGAGCTCCACGAGCAGGCGATGTCGATCTCCGAGATCGAGTCCGCGGAGGAGGCCGAGGCCGCCGTCGCCGCCACGATCGCGCGCGCTCGCGAGCTGCGGATGCCGATGGCCGAGTTCATCGCCCGGCTCATGCACGCCTTCCACGCCTATCAGGCAGGGGACCACGCGTCGATGGTGCTGCGCTACCCGCGGGTGCAGAGTGCCCAGAGGGCCGCGCCGGACGGCATCGAGCCGGCCCTCGAGAAGGCCGCCGCGGGGCTCTTCGTCCCGGTCGTCCTCACCGCCCTGGACCTGCCCTCGATCCCGCTGGAGCTCGTGGCGGAGATCATCGCCGACGAGACCTCGCTGCGCGCCGTGACGGGCATGCCGACCACGCCGCTCGCCGTGGCCGAGCTCGCCCGGGCCGCGCATCTCGGGCAGCTGGGCGAGATCGGCCCCCGGCTCGAGGAGGTCCGCACCCGGCTCGCGGCCGAGGCGCGGGACGTGGACCCCCACGACGTGCACCTCGACGTGGCGCGGATCCTCGCACCGGTCGATCCCGGAGTCGTCCCCGACCTCGTGGATCCTGTGCTGAACACCTCGCACGATCCGGCGCAGCAGCGGCCGGCGTACGCGTGGCTGACCTGGGCGGCGCTGCGGGCGGGGCGGCCCGCGGAGGGGCACGTCGCCGCGGTCCTCGACCAGCTCGAGCGGGTGGACCGGGAGTTCGAGGAGTTCGGGGACCTGCCCCGCTCGGTCGTCCTCGAGGTCGCCTCCCGCGCCCCGGCGGCACGGGGGTGGGTGGTCGACGCCGCGCTCGCCGACACGACGCCGGGGGACCCGACCCATCTCGACACCTTCGCCGGCGCGGCGCGCCTCCTGCTCGACCACGCCCCGGAGGACGAGCGCGGCCCGCGGCTGCGCGAGGACGCCCTCCGGATCGCCGCGGCCCTCGACCGCCGGAACGGCAGCGAGGTGCAGTCCGCGCTGCTGCGGGAGCGGTTCTTCCCGGAGGGGTGAGGGCGGGGCGGGGCGGCGTCGGCCCGGTCGCGGGCAGGGCGGCCGACGGGGCGGCGAGCACGCCCCCATGGCCCTCCGCAGCGACTACCGCCAGGAGTGCTGCGGCGCGTACCCGAGAACGCGGCGGGCCTTCTCGATCGAGAGCAGGGTGCCGTTGCCGGCGATGTCGCCGCGCACGGGGACATCGGGGAACACCTCGGCGACGAGCTCACGGTTGTCGCGGGTCATGACGGTGTCGGCCGCGGAGACGATGAAGCGGTCGAAGCCGGTCTGATCGTGGTCGAGGGAGAGGCGCACGGCCTGGGCGGCGTCACGGCCGTCCACGTAGCCCCACAGGTTCCACTTGCGGGCGGTGGCGTCGGCATCGAAGGCGGGGAAGCGCTCGTAGTCCGCCTCGTCCATGACGTTCGAGAAGCGCAGCGCGATGATCTTCAGGTCCGGGTGCCAGCGGCACAACTGGATCGCGAGCTGCTCCTCGAGGTGCTTGGAGAGCGAGTAGTGGGACTCGGGCCGAGCGTCGTACTCCTCGTCCACCGGGATGTACGGCGGCGGGGTGTCGAAGGGCAGGCCCAGCACCGTCTCGCTCGAGGCGGTGACCACGGTGCGGATCCCTGCCTTGAGCGCGGCGGTGAGCACGTTGTAGGTGCCGAGCATGTTGTTCTGGAAGGTCGCCGTGTTCGTGGCCAGACCGGGGGCGGGGATCGCGCTGAGG
Organism: Brachybacterium sp. J144; assembly: GCF_036321705.1. Lineage (NCBI taxonomy): Bacteria > Bacillati > Actinomycetota > Actinomycetes > Micrococcales > Dermabacteraceae > Brachybacterium > Brachybacterium sp. J144. The sequence continues at coordinate 25,321 of NZ_JAZDCG010000011.1, read as the reverse complement.
TGCACGAGCGCGTCGAAGCCGCTCGGCGCCCTCTCGTCGATGCCGGTGAGGGCGTCGAGCACCTGTCCCGCGTCCCGCAGGTCGATCTGCACGACCCCGGAGCCGCGCTCCCCGGCCCGGTCGAGGTTCACCACCTGGTGCCCGTTCTCGCGCAGGTCGCGCACCACCGAGCGCCCCAGCTTGCCGGAGCCACCTGTCACTGCGATTCTCATGTGCACATCCTCCACCCGAGGAAGCGCGGGCGCTATCGGTGACCGTCGGGAGCGGACGGCGCCGATCGGCTCGCTGGAGGGCCTCGACCCTCGGCGTCAGCTCGCGCCGGTCCTCAGATCGTGACCTCGCGCCCGTCCTCCATGCGCAGCACGAGCTCGAAGCGGCTGCCCTGGCCCTCGCGGATCTCGGCGAGGGCGTCGCCGAGGCCGAGCGCCGCGGTGGCCTCGCGCAACGGCTCGGGGTTGACCTCGATACGGGCGAAGGAGACCAGCTCGAGGGTGGGGAGCTCGCCCAGCCCGGGCTGGTCCGCGGTGCCCCAGTCGATGAGGAAGGGCAGGCCGTAGTTCACCGGCGGCGGCGCCTGGGTCAGTCGCCACTGCAGGGTGTCGCCGGACGGGGTGGTGCGGGAGAGCGGCTGCGGATCGCCGAGCTCCACGCCGCCGGCCCGCGCGGCCGCGACGACGCCGTCGAGGTCGCCGGGATGTGCGGCGTAGGTGATCAGCGTCGGCTTCCGCAGCCGGTGGATGTTGAAGAGCTTCGGCAGCGCCTCGCCCTCGCGCTCCGGATCCGGGCCGACCAGCTCGAGGTAGTGGGGCCGGCGCTCGCCGCCGACGGTGAGCGCGACCAGCGCGTTCGCGGTGCCGACGGGGTGGCTCCCGCCCGGCGCGGCGGTGACGCCGGTGAGATCGCGGAACCAGCCGACGAGCTCCTCGAGGGACGGGCCGGCGATGACGATGTGGTCCAGCAGCGGGGGAACGTTCATGCCCCCGACGATAGCCCGCGCCCGGGCGCTCGCCGGCTCGCCGCCTCTCCTCCCCAGGGCACCGCTTTCCACATGCGCCACAGTTCCGTGCCACGTGTCAGTGCCCCATGATGGAATGCCATATAACGGGCACATGCCCGTGCGGCATCGGGGTCGGCCCCGGTGTCGGAGCGCGCCGTGCTCGGACATCCCGGGGCGCAGGGGAGAGGGGGGCGGATGCTCCATCGTCGACTGCTCGATGCGCTCGATGCCGCATCCCCGCTGCTGTTCCTCGAGGCGGTGCCCGGCAGCGGGCGCTCCACGGTGCTGCGCCAGTGGGAGAGCCGGGCGCTTCCGGCGTCGGGGGAGCTCCGGCTGCTCTTCGACGCCCGCCACGTCCCGTTCCTCCGGCGCGACCGGCTGCAGGTGCTGCTCTCGGCCCTCCGGCACAAGCTCGGGGAGGGCGCCGGGGCCTTCTGCCTCGAGGAGGAGGTGCTCCGCGACAGCCCGCTGCGGTTCCTCCGGGACCTCGGGCGGCCCGTCTCGATCGGCATCCTCGAGGCCGACCACATGCCCGTCGAGGTCTTCGACGCCGCGCTCGCGCTCCTCCCGGCCGGCGTCCGCCTGCTCGTCGTCGGCGTGGACGTGTCCCCGCTCGTGCGCCGGGCCGAGGAGCTCGGCCACTACTTCACGCTGCTCGGGGAGACCGACGTCCAGCTCACCCTCGAGGAGACCCGCGCCCTCGTCGCCGAGCGCGGCGTCGAGCTGACCGAGCACGCCGCCGCGACCCTCCGGCGGGCCACCTACGGCCACCCCGGCATGATCCTCTCCAGCCTCGACGCGCTGCCGGTGGACTCCGCCGCCGGGCTGATCACCCGGGACCGGGCGCTGGCCGCCTTCCTCATGGCCGGCGCCGGGAACTGGGGACCGGCCCCCTTCGCCGCCTTCCTCGGCCTCGTCCTGCAGACCTCCCGCTTCACCAGCCGCGAGGCGGAGTCGCTCACCGACCCCGCCACCGCCGCCCGCTACCTACACCGGATGGTCGCCCTCGGCCTCGGCACCCGCGTCTGGCACGACGGGCTGCGCACGCGGGTCTTCCGCTGGGACGCGTCGATCCGCGAGATGCTGCTGCACTCGTCGCTCACCCGCCCCACCCCGACGCTCGAGCTCGACCTTCGCCTGGTCGAGGCCGCCCGCCGCACCGGCGACCACGAGCTGCTGATCACCGCCCTGGTCTCCCGCGGGCAGCTCGCCGAGGCCGAGGAGCTGCTCGCGGAGCAGATCTGGGATGTGCTGCCGGACTCGCTGTCCTCGCTGTGGGCGCCGCTGCAGCGGATCAGCCCGCTCTCCCTCGAGGAGCATCCGTCGCTGCTGCTGGCCCGGCTGCGGCTCAGCCCGCACCGCTCGGAGTCCCCGGTCTCCCTGCGGGCCGCGCTGCGCGCCCTGCGCACGCACCTCGAGACCACCGGGCCCGATGCCCCCTGGGGCCGGATGGGGCACCTCGCCCACGCCTTCGCCCTCGCCCTCTACGCGGGCGAGCGCACGGGGATGATCGAGGTGTTCACCCGGCTGCGGGCCCTGATCGCCGACCTCGCCGGCACGGAGGCCGCCGAGGCCGCCCGTCCCCGGGACGTCTCCGTGCTGATGCTCGTGGTCGACACCGCGTTCCGCAGCGGCAACGCCATCCCCGCTGCGGAGATCGCGCGCTTCGTCGTCCAGGTGATCGAGACCGATCCCGCGCGGCTCGATCCGCGCGGGCTCCGCACGGAGTCGGCGCTGCGCGTGATCCTCCACGACCATCGCGCCCGCGGCCTCGAGGACGGCTTGGACCCCGAGCCCCTGCTCGCCGGCTCCCAGCGCCTGCACCGCGACGTGGACGTGCTGGCCGCCGCCATGTGCTTCATGTGGGAGGCCATGGACGAGGGAGATTTCGAGGCGGCCGACGGATACCTCCAGGCCGCCACCGCGCGCCTCTCCGACCCCGAGGGGCTGCCGCTGCTGCAGCTCATGCGCGCCCACATCGCCGTCTACCGGCAGGCCCCGGCGAAGCTCGCGACCTACGCGAGCGCCTACGAGCGCGCCACCCTCTCCGTCCCCCAGCACTTCGCGCAGTCCTCGCACAGCCAGATGCAGCGGATCACCGACTTCCTCGCCCGTCAGCTGGGCCGGCCCCTGCCGAGCCCCGGCTTCCTGCCCGCGAGCCCGGTGCCCGGCCGGGTGTTCTACCCGCGCACCGAGTTCACCGTGCTGCTCATGGAGAGCCTCTACGCGCTGCGCGAGGGCCGGATGCCCAGCGTGCGCGTCGCCCTCGGGAAGGCCACCGCCCTCACCCCGCGCCGCGACCTGGGCCTCTACGTCCTCAGCCACGCCACCGCCGAGGAGATCACCGAGCTGGTGCGCCTCTCCCACGAGGTACCCGGGGGCGAGTCCCTGCGCCTCGAGCGGGCGATGCGCTTTGCGGGGCACTTCGCGCGACGCCCCTTCGAGCTGTCCGATCGCGAGCGGGAGGTGCTCGAGCTGCTGCGCCGCGGCGCGACCAATCCGGAGATGGCCGAGGCCATGTTCGTCTCGGTGAACACCGTGAAGTCCCACCGGCTGACGCTCATGCGGAAGCTCGGCGCGACCAACCGGGACGAGGCGCTCGCCGCCGCCGACCACTGGCGGCTCTAAGCCGCTACAGCGCCTCCGCCCAGTCGGGCGGCAGCAGTGTCGTGCGCGGCTCCGCCCCCGGCTCGCGCAGCAGCCGGACCAGCTCCCGCACGGCGAGCGCGCTCACGTCGGCCTGGCGCGGGGTGAGCCGGGGGAGGGTGGCGACCGGGCCGCCCACCCCGTCCAGGGGCTGGTCCGCGAAGGAGATCACCACCCGGTCCTCACGGCCCAGACGCCCCGCGAGGGCCAGGGCGAACAGCAGCTCCTGCTCCTGCGACAGCCCGAACAGGGCGGTCCGGTCCTCGGCCCCGTCGAACGACGCGTCGAGGGCGACGACCTCCTCCGGGGAGCCCGGCGCGATCACCACCTCGAGCTCGGCGGGCGCCGCGGCCCGCAGCCCCCGCAGGAAGCGGGAGACGTCGTTGCGACGGCTCTTCTCGTCCAACTGCCCGAACAGCAGCAGCCGCGCGCATCCCTCCGCGAGCGCGCCCTCGACGACCTTCGCCCCGAGCAGCTCGAAGTCAAGGTCGACCACGGACGCCCCCGGCATCTCGTCTGGCTTGCCGAGGGACACGCAGGGCAGCCCCGAGGCCGCCACCGCGTCCAGACGCTCGTCCTGCCGCGAGATCTCCATGAGGATCAGCCCGTCGCACAGCCCGGTGCCGGCGACCCGCCGCACCCCGGCGGCGCCCTCGTCGGCCGTCACCACCAGCACGTCCAGGTCGAAGCGCCGGGCCTCCTGCGAGATCGCGAGGAGGAACGGCATCGGCCCGACCGGGCGGGGCGCGGTCGCCGGCACCATCAGGCCGATCACCCCGGAGCGGCGCGAGCGCAGCGTGCGCGCCCCGGAGTTCGGGTGGTAGCCGAGCTCCTCGATCGCCGCCTCGATGCGCCGCCGCGTCTCCTCGGAGATGGGCCGGGCGCCCGTGAGGGCGTAGCTCACGGTGGACTGCGAGACGCCGGCCAGCCGCGCCACGTCCTGGCTGGTCGGAGCCGTGCGCCTGGTCACGACGTCACCACCGCTGCTCCCCGATCCCCGAGGAGTCCCCGGCTCGTCCGCTCATGTAGCCCGCAGGCCGCTCGCGCCATCCTCCCATCGCGACAGCGCCGTGCGGACGCCCTCCGGGCCGGGCATCTCGCGGGCTGCGGCGAGCGCCTGGTCGAGCACCTCGGCGAGCTGGACCGTGCGGTCCTCGTCGGCTGAGCGCACCGCCGCCTCGACGATCGCCTGCGTCCACACGTTCCCGTGCACCTCCCCGGCGGGCACCGGCCCGCCGCGCAGCGCGGCGCAGAAGTCCGCGAGCGAGCCCGCGAGCTCCCAGCGCTCCGCGGCCGATGGCGCCCTGCCCTCGGCCACCTCGCCCTCCGCGGCGACGGAGCGGGGGACGGTCTCGCCGTCCCAGGTCACGGTGCCGCCCGCGCAGCTGATCCGCCAGTCGCCGTTCCAGCTGGTCTCCTGGCCGGGTGAGCACCAGGAGCCGGTGAAGGCGTGCACCGCGCCCGAGTCGTAGGTGACGTGCACGGTCGCCGCCGCATCGCCCGCGTACCAGCTCCAGGAGGGGTTGTGGGAGATGGCGCGGACGGCGACGGGGCTGCCGTCGATCAGCACCCGCGCCGCGTCGAAGGCGTGGATCGCCATGTCCACGATCAGCGGGTGCCGCATCTCGTCGCGGAACCCGCCGAAGTGGGGCGCCTTGAAGAAGCGGGTCGCGACGATGCCCGCGCCGCCGAGGGCGTCGGCCAGGCGCCGCGCCTCGTGCAGGTGCGGGTTGTAGCGGCGGGACTGGGAGACCATGAACAGCCGCCCGCTCGCCTCGGCGTGCCCGGCCAGCGACACCGCCTCGGCGAGGGTCGCCGCGCACGGCTTCTCGCCGAGAACGTGCAGGCCCGCCTGCAGGGCCGAGGCGGTCACCGGGTGGTGCGCCTCCGGCACGGTCACGTCGATGACCGCCTCCGCCCCGGCCGCGAGGGCGACCTCGGTCCCGTCGGTGCCGACGGCGACCGCATCGCGCGCCGCGGGGTCCTCGATCATGTCGGCGACGGCGCGCTCGGCCGCGCCCGGGACGACGTCGGCGACGCCGACGAGCCGGGCGGAGTCCGCGTCGAGCACGGTGCGCATCCAGGCACGGCCCATGCCGCCCGCGCCGACCACGACGACGGGGACGCGGGAGTCGGAGGGGCCGGTCATGCGGTCCTCCCCGCGGCCTCGGCATCGCCCACGCCCTGGCCGCCCTCGCCGGAGAGGAACCAGTCGGTGGGATAGCGGTCCAGGAAGGGCACCTCCCGCTCGGGGCTCGCGGGCCGCGCCCAGGAGACGCCGTTGGCGATCACGCGGCGCACGTCGCGGTGGTGGTAGACGGGATAGTCCTGGTCACCGGGGGAGAAGTAGAAGATCTTGCCCTTGCCGCGACGGAAGGTGCAGCCCGAGCGGAACACCTCGCCACCGCTGAAGGAGGAGACGAAGATCAGCTCGTCCGGGGTGGGGATGTCGAAGTGCTCGCCGTACATCTCCTGCTCGGGAATGACGATCGGATGCGGCACGCCCTCGGCGATGGGGTGGGTGGGGTCGACGGTCCACACCAGCTCGCGGTCGGACTCGTTGCGCCAGCGCAGCGTGCAGGTGGTGCCCATCAGCCGGGTGAAGATCTTGCTCCAGTGCCCGGAGTGCAGCACGACCAGGCCCATGCCGGAGAGGACGTGGCGCTGGACGCGGTCCACGACCTCGTCGGACACCTCGCCGTGCGCCATGTGCCCCCACCAGGTGAGCACGTCGGTCTCGGCGAGAACCTCCTCGCTGAGCCCGTGCTCGGGATCGTTGAGCAGGGCGAAGCGGGTGGTCACCGCGTCGCCGAGGTTCTCGACGATCCCGTCGCGGATCGCGGAGTGCATGCCCTCGGGGTAGTGGCCGCGGACTCGCTCGTCGCGCTGCTCATGGCGGTTCTCGCCCCAGACGGTGACCCGCAGGGGGGTGGTGGCAGTGGTCATGGTGGGTGGTGTCCTTTCGGTCATTTCACGGCACCGCCGGTGGCCCCGGCGGCGATGTACTTCTGGGCGGCGATCATCAGGACCACGGCGGGGACGGAGGCGATGACGGCGGTGGCCATGACCGAGCTCCAGTCGGTGTCGTTGGTCCCGATGTAGTTGTAGAGGCCGAGGGTCACCGGTCTGATCGTCTGGCCGGTGGTGAGGGTGAGGGCCATCAGGAAGTCGCTCCAGGCGAACAGGAACGAGAAGATGCCCGCGGTGATGAGCGAGTTGATGCTCACGGGGAGCACGATCGACCAGAAGGCCCGCAGATGACCGCAGCCGTCGATCTGCGCGGCCTCGATGATCTCCTTCGGGAACGCCAGCATGAAGGCCCTGATGATGAGGATCGAGAACGGGATGCCCATCGTCGCGTCGGCGAGGACGAGCCCGGGGATCGTGTTCAGGAGGTTCAGCTGGTTGTAGGCGGTGTACAGGGCGTTCGCGATGACGATCCCGGGGATCATCTGGGAGATCAGCACGACGAACAGCAGCACGCCGCTTCCCCGGATGGGGAACTGGGCGAGCGCGTAGGCGCACGGCGTGGCGATCGCGAGCGACAGCAGGGCCGCGCCGACCGCGATGATCAGCGAGGTGACCAGGTTCTGCCCCTGGTCCTCGAAGGCCCTGACGTAACCGCCGATATCGGGGTCGAGCGGCAGGATCTGGGTGTTCAGGCTGTTCCCACCGGGGGCGAGGGAGGCGTTGACCATCCAGTAGACGGGGAACAGCATGATCGCCAGGAAGAGGATCCCGAGCGCCGTCCGGAGCCCGCGTCGCAGCGGGGAGTTCCGGGAGAGCGCGGGACGGTGACGAGCGGGGGAGGTGCTCGCGCCCGGCGACGGGCGATGTGCGGTGGCAGTGGTGGTCACGGGGCTCATCCCTTCGAGGCCGACCGGGCGTTGGCCCGGAGGTAGACGACGGCGAAGGCCAGGGCGATCACGATGAGGATGTTCCCGAGCGCTGCTCCCTGTCCGAAGTCGAACTCGATGAAGCTCATCTCGTAGCTCCGCGTCGCGATGGTCTGCGTGGCATTGGCCGGACCGCCTCCGGTCAGGCCGATGATCAGGTCGAGCACCTTGATCGTGTAGATGACCCCCAGCAGGAGGACGACGCCGACGACGGGCCGCAGGAGCGGCAGCGTGATGTGCCGGAAGGCGTTCCAGCCCGTCGCCCCGTCGATCTCACCCGCCTCGTACAGCTCCTCGGGGATCGCCTGGAGCCCGCTGTAGAGGAGCACCACGTTGAACGGGATGCCGAGCCAGATGTTCACCATGATCACCGCGATGAGAGCGGTGTCGGAGCTGGTCAGCCACGGGATCGGGGTCGAGATCAGGCCGATCGCGTCGAGGAAGCGGTTCAGGATCCCGCTGTCCTGCTCGAGGATCCACCGCCACACGGCCGCCGAGACGATCATGGGGAGGAGCCAGGGCAGCAGGAGGAGCGAGCGGAGGAAGCCGGACAGGGGGAAGCTCTTGCGGAAGAACAGGGCCAGGCCCATGCCGAGGACGAACTGCCCGACGATCGAGCCGACGGTGAAGAGCCCCGTGTTCAGGAGCGCCTTGGAGAAGATCGGGTCGGAGAGCACCTCCGTGTAGTTGGTGAGCCCGGTGAACGGGGCCTCGCCCGAGAAGAAGGTCGCGGAGGTGTACTCCTGGAAGCTCATCGTGAAGTTCTTGACGATGGGGTAGCCGAAGAACAGGAGGAGGTAGAGCGCGGCGGGGGCGATGAACGCGATGCCGACGAGCGCGGAGCCTCGAGGGCCGGTGCGGCGTCGGCTCGCGGCCGCCGGAGCGGACGGTGCGGTGACACTCATGATGATCCCGGTCCGTGCGCCGCTCAGCCGAGCGACGCCGCGGCCTCGGCGAAGGCCGTCTCCGGATCGACGCCGTCGACGAGCACCTGCTGGTTCGCGGTGTAGATCGCCTTCGCGGTCGTCGGCCAGTCCGGACCGAGCTTGCCGGTGCGGGACCGAGCGCTCGCGACCTGCTCCACGAAGGTCGCGAGCTCCGGGTGCTCCTCGGCGAAGGTCGCCGCGGCATCCGTGTTCGCCGGGATGGTGTTCCGGGCGGCGCCCATGGTCAGCTGGTTCTCGGCGCTGACGAACTTCTGGAGCACCTCGGCGGCCTTCTTCTGCTTCTCGGCGTCACCGGTCTGGGGGATGGTCCAGACCTCTCCGCCGAGGGGAGCGACCGAGGTGGCACCCGCTTCGGGGACGGGGATCATGACGACGTCCCAGGAGAGGTCCGGGGCGTCCTCGGCCAGACCGTTGATGTTCCACGGACCGTTGACCACCATCGCCGCCTTCCCGGCCTTGAACTGGTCCATCGCGTCGCCCTGTCCCCAGTTGATGACGGACTTCGAGGCGGAGCCCTCGGTGACGAGGTCCGCCCACAGCTGCGCGGCGCCGGCCACCTCGGGGGTGCCGAGGTCGGTCTCGTCGCCGCCGTTGGACCACATGAACGGCAGGAACTGCCAGGTTCCCTCATAGGTGGCGATGGCCGAGAAGGCGATGCCGTAGACGTCGCCGTCGGTTAGCGCCGCCGCGGCGGTCTTCAGATCGTCCCAGGTGGTCGGCGGCTCGACCCCGGCCTCCTCGAGGAGCGCGGTGTTGTAGAAGAGCGCGATGGTGTTCACGGTCGGGGCGAGCCCGTAGACCTTGCCCTCGTAGGTGCCGGCGTCGAGGATCTCCTTCTTGAAGCCCGAGGTGTCGATCCCGAAGTCCTCGAGCGGAGCGAGGGCCCCGGAGCTGGCGATCTCCTGCAGATCCGGGTTGTCGAGCATGAGGATGTCCGGGAGCGTCTTCGAGGAGCTCATCTGGAGCACCTTCTGGATGAGCTGGTCGCCGGGGACCTTCTCGCGGTTGATCGTCACCCCGACCTCGGAGGCGACGGCCTCGAGGGTCGACTGGATGACCTCGTCGTCGGCGGGGGTGTTGTAGTAGTCGACGACGCGGATCGTGCTCGCGTCGCCGGAGGAGGAGCCGCCGCCGTTCGAGCCTCCGCACGCGGAGAGGGCGACGAGCCCGGGAACGGCGAGGGCGGCGGCGCTGAACGTGCGGCGGGTGGGACGGACACCGGTACGGGGGGAGCTCTGCGGGGACATCGTTGTCTCGACTCTCTGTCAGGGCACCGACACGATGGATCGATTCGAATCGATGATGTCGATTCGAATCGACATCGTGGTCGTTGCTTCGGGGTGCGGATTTCTGGGGAGTCGCCCGGGCCTCTGTGCCCTCGGGCGGGGTGCCGACGCTCTCGTCGGCTCGACACGGATCGTGGCATGAGTCGTGACGGGAAGCAACCCCCTCCCGCGGCCCGGCTCCCGCCCCGCGCCTCAGAACTTCTGCAGGATGCCGTCGACGCCGCCGAAGATCGGCAGCACGCGGCTGAGGAAGAACACGGTGAACACCAGGAACACCAGCGAGAAGCCGATGCGCTTCAGCGGGCGCCCGGCGGAGAGGGAGCGGCCGTTCTGCGGGGCGATGAACCGCTCGGGGCGGTCCCGGTCGTAGAGGACGTCGACGGTCATGCCACTGCGGTCGACGGTGTGCTGCTCGGCGACCCAGGGGTTCGCGCGCACGGTCCGGCCGCGATCCGAGGTGAACTCGATCGTCTCGATCATCTGGGTGACCGTGTTGCTGTCGCCGCGGCCGCCGTAGTGGGACTGCGAGGAGATCACGCGGCCCTGGGCCTTCTGGCCGATGGCGGCGAGGCGCCGACCGCGCAGCAGCTCGACCACGGCGGTGAGCAGCCGCCACAGGGCGCCCAGCAGCATGGTGCCGGGGATGATCAGGAACAGCAGCGGGAAGAGCTGGAATCCGGACACTGCCCCTCCTCAGCCCAGCATGCCGAAGACCCAGCTGAGCCCCCAGATCACGAAGATCGCAGCGACGAGCAGGAGGACCACCGGGCGCAGCGGCGAGACCTTCAGCTCGTCGAGCGGGGCGATGAAGCTCTCGGGCTGCGCGGGATCGAAGTAGACGACCACGGAGGTGCCGGAGCGGTCGGTGTGGCCGACGTCCGAGAGCACCGGGTTCCCGCGCACGATCCGCCCCTCGGCGGTGGTGAACTCGATGGTCTCGATGAGGGTGACCGTCCTTCTGCTGACGACCGAGTCCGAGTTCCGGGTGACCTTCCGGAACACGGAGACCACGCGCCCCTCGACCTGGGTGCCGCTCTCGGCGAGCCGCTGCGAGGTCCTCAGGTTGCGGAACGCCGGGATGCCGAAGCGCGCGGCGGCCGCGAGCATCATGAGCCCCCCCAGGATCTTCATCAGACTGAACGCTTCCACAGCGCAACCCCTCGTCTCGTGCTGGTCGACCGCGTCGGCGCCCCCTCGGCACCGGTCGACGAGCACAGACCTTACCCGTTCACGGGGTTACGGCCGGACGGAGCCGGCGGGTGTGGCCGGGCGCCGGAGGCGAGACCCGGCATCGGCTCAGCGGCGGCCGCGGCGGTTCAGGTGCAGCCCCAGCAGCGCCGCGGCGACCTGCACCAGGCCCACGCCCGCGGCGACGACGCCGAGGATCCCGGCCGCCAGCAGCACCCCGAGGCCCGGTCGCGGCAGCCGGTCCGCCTCGAGCGGCACCGGCTGATCGGTGAGGTCTGTGGGCTCACCGAGGCGGTCGGTGAGGGCGCCGCGGAGATCCTCCGGGGCGTCCCGCGGCAGGGCGCACCAGGTCGTGGAGTAGGAGCCGTCGCCGCCGGACCCCCACAGCAGCAGCGGGGTCCCCGGCTCGATGCGGCCCAGCCCGCAGGCCGTGGTCTGCGTGTGGGTGGTGAGCCGGATCGTGCGCGACTCCTCGCCCTTCCACACCGTGTCGACCACCGCGTAGTAGGTGACCTCCCCGGCGAGGTCGACGATCTCGTGCTCGACGGTGACGTCCGCGATGAGGTCCGCCGCCTCGATCGCCTCGTCGAGGTCGAAGCCGACGCAGCTGCAGGCATGGGCCGAGGGGGCCGCGACCAGCGACACCAGCAGCAGCCAGGCCAGCATGACGAGCAGCGTCCCGCCGCGGCGCACCCCCGTGATCCCCATGGCCCGAGGATAGGGAGGGCGGGCGGCCTCCGCCAGCCCCGGAGAGATCGCCGGCCCCGCAGCGCCCGCCGGGCCCCGGACCTCCCGTCGGCCGACGGACCGTCGCTGGTAGCGTCGGCGCTCGTGCCAGATCTCGCCGCCCTGATCCCCGCGCTCGGCCCCGCCACCTGGGCGCTCGTGTGCGCCGGGGCGCTCGTGGTGGGCCTGTCCAAGACGGCGATGCCCGGCGGCGGCACGATCGCCGTGGGCCTGTTCGCGCTGGCCCTGCCCGCGAAGGAGTCCACCGCCGCCCTCCTGCTGCTGCTCATGGTCGGCGATGCGACCGCGCTGTGGGTCTACCGGCGCGAGCCCGACGTGCGCACCCTCGTGCGCCTCATCCCCAGCGTCCTGATCGGCGTGGTGCTCGGGACGATCTTCTTCGCGACCGTCGGCGGCGACACCGTCCGCACCACGATCGGCGTGATCCTGCTGGCCCTCATCGCCGTGACCGTCTGGCGACGGCGGGCGGCCCGGCGCAAGGAGCTGCGCGCCGCGTCGGCCGACGCCGGGGCGGACCCCGCCGCCGCGGGCTCGACCACCGGCGCGGGCGGCTCGTCGGCCGACGCGACACCCGCCGCCCCGGCGCTCGCCCGCGCCGGCTACGGCGTGCTCGGCGGCTTCACCACCATGGTCGCCAACGCCGGCGGGCCGGTGATGTCGATGTACTTCTACGCCATGCGCATGCCGGTGCTGACCTTCCTCGGCACCTCCGCCTGGTTCTTCGCGGTGGTCAACGTGATCAAGCTGCCGTTCTCCGCCGGGCTCGGCCTGATCACCCGCGACACGCTCGTGATGGACCTGATGCTGGTGCCGCTCGTCCTGCTCGGCGCGTACATCGGCGCCCGGGTCGCGCGGCGCATCCCGCAGGGGGTCTTCGAGAAGGCCGTCCTCGTGCTCACGGTCGTCTCGGCGCTCGCCCTGCTCGTGCTGTGACCCCGTTCGCCCAGCGGCCGAGCCCCCCGATGATCTCGAGCAGCTCCGGCGGCTCGATCACCTCGAGGTCCTCCCCGAGCAGGGCGAGATGCAGCGCGGTCCAGCGCATGTCGTCGTCCCCGGCGCGCAGGACGCAGGCGCCCTCGCCGTCGGGCTCGAGGGTGACCGAGCGGGCCGAGACCTGCGGGGCGATCCGCTCGTACGGGGCGAGGATCCGCACCGTCACCGACCGCTCGTAGCCGCGCACCGCGATCGACTCCCGTACCCTCTGCTCGATGTCCCCGGTGTCCCGCGGGGCGAAGGAGAAGGTGCTCGCGGCGACCTCGTGCATCCGATCCAGGCGGAAGGTGCGCCAGTCCTCCCGCTCGAGGTCGAAGGCGTAGAGGTACCAGCGGCCCTCCATCGACAGCACCCGGTACGGCTCGAGACGGCGCTCGAAGCGCTCGCCGTCGGCCCGCTCGTAGTCCACCCGCACCCGCACCCGATCCCGCACCGCCGACGCGAGGGTCACCAGCACCTCCGAGCGGGCGTCGGGGGCGGCGTTGGTGATCACGCCCATCGCGTCCGACACCGCCTGCACCTCGGCGCGGACCTCCGGGGGCAGGATCCGGTCCAGCGCCGCGAGGGCGCGCAGGGCCTCCTCGTCCAGACCGCTGATCCCCGAGACGGCCGTGAGCCGCAGCCCCACCGCGACCGCGAGCGCCTCCTGCGCCCCGAGCAGCAGCGGCGGCAGCTCGCGCCCGGCCCCCAGCTGGTAGCCGCCGCCGTGCCCCGCGGAGGTCAGCACCGGATAGCCCATCTGCCGCAGCCGGTCCACATCGCGGCGGACCGTCCGCACGGTCACGTCCAGGCGGTCGGCCAGCTCCGGACCCGTCCAGACGCTGCGGGACTGCAGCAGCGCCAGCAGCCGCAGCGCCCTCGTGGTCACATCGCTCATGCGGCCAGTGTGCTCTCCCGGGCGGACAGAATCCGTCCGCCCGGCCCCATGGCGACGCGCGATGACGCACCATGTGGGCATGTCCTTCGACGTCGTGCCCCTCGAGCTCCTCGCCGCGGCCCTGATCGCCGTGCTGACCGCGCTGCCCGTGTCGGTGCCGCTCGCCGCCGGGGCGACGGCCGGTCCGCGGGAGCGCTGGAACGCGGTGGGGCTCGCGCTCGGCGGTGGTCTGCTGCTCGGCGTGCTCGGCGCCATCGTGCTCCTCCTCGCCGGCGACCTCGCGCTCGCCGCGCTCCTGGCCCGCCTCGCGCAGGTCCCCGGGCTGCTGCTCCTGCTCGCCGCGGCGATCCTCTCGCTGCTGCGGGCCACGGGGCCGACGCTCCCCTGGGTGCTCGGGCTGATCGGCTGCCTGCTCACCGGGCTCGGCGAGCCGCTCCAGGCGCTGCCCGCGCTCGGCGGGATCTCGAACTCGGCGCTCGTGCTGATGGTCGGCGTCGTCGCCGAGGCCGTGGTGGTCGTGGTGATCGTGGGGCTGCTGGTCGCCGTGGCCGCCCGGGCCGAGGTGTTCGGGGGCGGCCTCGCCGTGGGCGGTGCCGTGGGCGCGCTGGTGCTGCTGATCGCCCTGATGCTGCCCCACGGGATCGGGGTGATCGTCCAGGTCGTGCTGATCGTCCTCGGGATCGTCGCGGGCGTCGTGCTCTCGGCGATCCGCTCCCGCGCCGCGTAGCCTGCGGGCATGGAGATCACCGGAGCCCTCACCGCCGACGGCACGGACCTGGTCCTGGTCCGTCACGTCCCCGCCGCCCGCGCCGAGATCTGGCGCCATCTCACCGAGTCCGAGCGCCTCGCCGCCTGGTTCGGGACCTACACCGGCGATCCCGCGAGCGGGACGGTCCAGGTGACCATGACCGCCGAGCCGGGCGACGCCGTCGCCTCGGACTACACGATCCACGCCTGCGCCCCGCAGGAGCTGCTCACCGTCAGCTCCGCCGCCGGCGAGGGCACCTGGCGGCTGTCGCTCGAGCTCGAGGACGCGGCGGGCGGGGCCGACGGGGATGCTCCGGCGGGCTCGGCGGGTGGCGGCACGCGCGTCGCCCTGCGCCACCATGACGTCCCTCGCGAGATGGTCGAGCACATCGGCCCCGGCTGGGAGTGGTACCTCGACCGCCTCATCGGCGTCGCCACCGGCGGCGACGTGCCCGGGATGGACGTCTGGGACGCGCAGTACATGAGCCTCGCGCCGGCGTACGCGGAGCTGGCGGCGGGGGAGCGGACCGGGGACTGAGCAGGGCAGGGAGCGGCGCCTCTGTCTTCGCGGACACGATCTGTCCGCCTGGTCCGGGAACCTGGGTCCTGTCAGCGCGACGACGTCGCGACCGGACCATCGTCAGGACTCGCCATGCCGTTCCTCACCCGCAATGTCACCACCGAGGCCGATGGCCTCGCGACCTTCGGTCGTCAGCAGGTCCATCAGATCGTCACGACCCTGCACGCGCTCGACGACCAGCAGCTGCGCGCGACCCCGAGCGCCTCGGAGCTGAGCGTCGGCGCGATCGCCCACCACGTCCTCGCCGTCGTCGATGGCAACGCCCACGAGATCGAGCGGGCCACGGCGCGCGCGGCGCGGGCCGTGATCGGGGACGAGCCGGTGATCCACGCGCCCGGCGAGGACGACGACCCGGAGCTCGGTGATCCCTCCCTGAGCGTGCCCGACGGGGCGACCGCCGCCACGCTGGGCGCCGCGCTCGAGCAGGCCGGGACGCGCCTCGAGGAGGCGCTGCGCGCCGCGGATCTCGACGCCCCGGTGCCGACCCCCGAGGCGCCCTGGTACACCGGCGCCGAGGACTGGAACGTCCGCTGGCTCGCGCTGCACACGATCGAGGAGGTCGCCCGACATGCCGGGCAGGCCGACGTGATCCGCGAGAGCATCGACGGCAAGGGCGCCTATGAGCTGAACGCCCTGACCGACGGCGAGACCTGGCCGCCCGCCGGCTGGTGACCCCGTCGGCCGGCGACGCGATCGATCCCACCCCACCCCCACCGGATCGAAGGAGTCCCCGATGACCTCCGAGACCACCGCACCCGACGCCCGCGGACCGCGCGGACGCGACGGTGACCTGCCCACCGTCCTCATCGACCAGATCGAGTTCCATGTGCGCGCGATGCTGCGGCCGCGCCTCGAGGGGCTCACCGACGAGGAGTACCTCTACGACCCGACCGGGACGGGCCATGCCTGGACCGTCCACCCGCGCGTGCCCGAGGGGCAGGAGCCGCCCACGTCGATCCAGGGCGGGGGCGGCGCGATGACCATCGACTTCGAGCATCCCGAGCCGAGCCCCGCCCCGTTCACCACCATCGCCTGGCGGCTCGGCCACGTGATCGTCGGCGTTCTCGCCGCCCGCAGCGCCTCCCACCACGGCGGTCCGCCCGCGGGCTACATGACCTGGGAGTACGCTGCCACGGCCGAGGAGGCCCTCGCCCAGTTCGACGCCGAGTACGAGCGCTGGATCACCGGGGTGCGACGCTGGGACGCGGAGGACCTCCAGGTCGCCGTCGGCGAGGCGGAGGGACCGTACGCCGAGTACTCCCGCGCGACCCTCGTCGCCCACATCCACCGCGAGCTCATCCACCACCTCGCCGAGATCGCGCTGCTGCGGGACCTGTTCGCGCACCGGGGGTGAGGGAGCCGAGGGCGGGACGGGGCCGGGTCGCGCCCCTCCCGCCCCGCTGAGGTTTCGTGGTATATCAGAAACATCACCGAAAACTCATCGAGGAGTGCGCATGGCCATCGAGTCCGTCGACGTCGTCGTCACCAGCCCGGGACGGAACTTCGTCACCGCCGTCGTCACCACGAGCGACGGTGTCGTCGGGCTCGGCGATGCGACCCTGAACGGCCGGGAGCTGGCCGTGGCGTCCTACCTCCGGGACCACGTGGCCCCCACCCTCCTCGGCCGCGACGAGTCGCAGATCGAGTGGATCTGGCAGTACCTCTACCGCAGTCCGTACTGGCGGCGCGGACCGGTGACCATGTCCGCGATCGCGGCGATCGACATGGCCTTGTGGGACATCGCCGCGAAGAAGGCGGGGGTGCCGCTGTACCAGCTGCTCGGCGGCGCCTCCCGCTCGGGACTGCTGAGCTATGCCCACGCCTCCGGCACCACGGTCGAGACGCTCCACGAGGCGATCCACGGGTACCTCGAGCAGGGGTTCCGCGCCGTGCGGATCCAGGCCGGCGTGCCTGGGCTCGACCAGATCTACGGGGTCCACGACGCCGCGCCCGGGGGGACGTACGAGTACGAGCCCGCAGGCCGAGCGGCGGTGGGCGAGGCGATGCGCCCGACAGAGGAGACCTGGGACACCGCCGCCTACCTGCGCCACCTGCCGTCGGTCTTCGCCGCGGTGCGCGAGGAGTTCGGCGGCGTGCTGCGTCTGCTCCACGACGGCCACCACCGCATGAGCCCGATCGAGGCGGCCCGGCTCGCGCGGGACCTCGAGCCCTACGACCCCTTCTGGCTCGAGGACTGCACCCCGGGCGAGGACCAGTCGGTGCTGCGCCTGGTGCGCCAGCACTCCACGACGCCGCTCGCCATCGGCGAGGTGTTCAACTCCGTGTACGACTACCAGACGCTGATCACCGAGCGGCTCATCGACTACGTCCGCTCCTCGGCGACCCACGCGGGAGGGATCACCGGACTGCGCCAGATCATGACCTTCGCCGGGATCTACGGCATCCGCTCCGGCTTCCACGGCCCCACCGACGTCTCCCCGGTGGGCATGGCCGCGAACCTGCACCTCGGACTCGCGATCCACAACTTCGGCATCCAGGAGTACATGCCGCACTCGGCGCTCACGAAGACCGTGTTCCGGACCGGCTACCGCTTCGCGGACGGCCTGCTCCACCCGGGCGATGCCCCGGGCCTCGGCGTCGAGCTGGACCGCGAGGAGGCGGCGAAGCACGAGTACCGGCCCGCCTATCTGCCCGTGAACCGCCTGCGCGACGGGTCCGTGCACGACTGGTGACGGCGGGTTCGGTCCGCCGGATCGTGGTCTCCGGTGCGGCGCCGGCGGCTGCCGCGGAGCTGATCAGGCCTCGTCGCCGACGCTGATCGCCTCCGCCTCCTCGGCGGCGGTGAGATGGTGCTGGTCGCCGACGGCGGACAGGTGGCGTCGGCCGATCAGCAGCATCGCGATGCTCACCACGAGGGCGGCGGCGGCCAGCAGGTAAGGGGCGCCGGCGGTGGTCGCGGCGGCGAGGGGTCCGGCGACGGCCGGGGCGATCGCGCCGCCCAGGAAGCGCACGCCCGAGTATGCGGAGCTGGCCACGCCGCGGGGCAGGTCGGTCGCCTCCATGACGGTCTCGGTGAGGGCCGTGTTCATCACGCCGAGCAGCAGCCCGCCGATGACGATGAGGGTGATCATCCCCGGCATCGAGGTGTGCGCGATCGACAGGACCAGCATCAGCGCGGTGAGCAGGGACAGGGTCGTCAGCAGCGTCGGGATCAGCCCGAGCCGGCGGGTCAGCACCGGGGCCGCGAACACCGACGTGATCGCGAGGGCCAGGCCCCACCCGAAGAACACCCCGCCGATCCCGAGGGCCCCGAACTCCGTGCCGCGCGCGGTCGCGGCCGCCTCGAGCGGGAACGGCGAGTACGCGAGCAGGGTGAAGAAGGCGACGTTGTAGAAGATCGCGGTGAGCGCGAGGGTGCGCAGCGCCGGGTTGCCGAGGGCGCGCAGCGCCGCGAGGGGCGAGACGTGCGCGGGCTTCGGCTCGCGCCGCAGCAGCACGGCGATCGCGAGGAACCCGATGCCCATCAGCACGGCGGTGCCCGCGAAGGGGGCGCGCCAGGAGACGGAGCCGAGCAGCCCGCCGAGCAGCGGCCCGAGGGCCATCCCGATCCCGAGCGCGGTCTCGTAGAGGATGATCGCGCCGCCGCTCGGTCCCGCGGTGGCGCCCACGATCGCGGCGAGCGCGGTCGAGATGAACAGGGCGTTGCCGAGGCCCCAGCCGGCGCGCAGGCCGATGATCTCGCCGACCGAGCCGGAGGCCGCCGCGAGGGCCGCGAAGACCACCACGAAGGCGAGCCCGATCAGCAGGGTGCGCTTGGTGCCGAGCAGGGAGGCGAGCCAGCTGGTGAAGAACATGGCGATCGCGGTGACGAAGAGATAGCTGGTGAACAGCAGCATCGCCTGCGACGGCGACGCATCCAGCTGGACGCTGATCGCGGGGAGGATCGGGTCGACCAGGCCGATGCCCATGAAGGACACGGTCGCGGCGAAGGCGATCGCCCAGACGGCCCGTGGCTGGCGGAAGGCGTCCTTGAGCGTCGGTGCGGCGGGGGTCGTGGCCGCCGCGGTGGGGGAGGAGGTGCCGCGCGCGGCGGCTCGGGTGGTGGTCATGCGGGGTGTCCTTCGGGGGTGCGCGGGGGAGATCGGGCCGGGGCGGTGCGGCGCCGTCAGCGGTCGTGTGTCTCCACCAGGTCGGCGAGGATCCGCGCCGCGCGATCGAGGGCCGCGAGGTCCTCCTCGGGCAGCGGCGCGAGGAGCCCGCCGACGCCGACGGCGAGCTGGCCGCGCCACTGCGCGAGCTGCTCGGCGCCCTGGTCGGTGATGCTGATCAGCGAGGAGCGGGAGTCCTGCGGGTCGGCGTCGCGCCGCACCAGCCCCTCCTGCTCGAGCCGCTTGATGACCGTGGTCGCTGTGGGGCGCGAGACCCGCTCACGATCGGCCAGCTCGCTCAGCCGCAGCGGTCCGTGGCGCTGGATCGTGGCGACCACCCGCCAGGACACCGTCCCCACGCCCACCTCGGAGCGGCGCGCGGCGAGCCGGGCGAACTGGCTGCACACCAGCGCGAGGGTCTGCGGGAGCTCGGGGCGGGGGGAGGGCGCCGTCGCGGACTCCTCGCGCGGAGCGGGGGCGGGGGTTCTGGTCACGACGCCCCATAGTAGTTAGGAATGCGAACTATCGCAAGAGCGGTCCGCGCCGCTCCCGCCCGCCGCCACGAGGGGGCGGGTGCGGGGCGACGCGCCGAAACGGCTCGAAAGATTGCGAGAAGGTCGGTGGAACGGCACGGGGCATGTCGATAGGATCGAAGCCGGCCCGCAGCCGCGGGACGACCCCCAGCGCTCGGAGGAGCACCGCGATGACGCCCTCGCCCCGTGAACGCCGTCGACTCGACGCCGGGTGGAGGTTCCGGCGCATCCCGGCCTCCGAGGTCGACCGCGCCCTCGACTACATCCCGTGGCCCGATCTGGGCGAGGCCGAGGACGGCAAGGACGCCGACGCGCGCCCCGAGGACGTGCGCCACGACGTGGCCGAGGCCGGGCTGCGGCGCTGGATCCTGCCCTGCCGGGACGAGTTCGTCGGCGATCCCGCCGCGAGCACGCCGCGTCCCGCCGAGAAGCCCCTGGTCCGGCCGGACGCCGCGCAGCCGGAGCACGACGACAGCTCCTGGCAGCAGGTCGTCGTGCCGCACGACTGGGCGATCGCCGGCCCCTTCCTCGTGGAGGGTCCGCACGGCGGGATGGGACGACTCGAGAGCTGGGGCGTGGGCTGGTACCGCCGGGAGCTCGACATCCCCGCGGAGGACGCCGGGCGTCGCCTCCACCTGGAGATCGACGGCGCGATGTCCTATGCGACGGTCTGGGTCAACGGCGAGCTCGTCGGCGGCTGGCCCTACGGCTACAACAGCTGGCGCCTCGACCTCACCGACCATCTCGTCCCCGGCGGCCGCAACGTGCTCGCCATCCGTCTCGACAACCCGCCGCGCTCCGCCCGCTGGTATCCCGGCGGCGGCCTCTTCCGCGACGTCCACCTGGTGCGCACCGCTCCCCTCGCCGTCGCGCACTGGGGCACCCGGGTGACCACCCCGCACGTCGCGGCGGACCGCGCGCAGGTCGACGTCGAGGTCACCCTCGACAACGCCGCGTCGGCCGGGGCGACCGCGCTGGTGCGCACCGAGATCCTCCCGCTGGACCCCGAGGGGCCGCGGGAGGATGCTCCCGTCGTCCGCGCTGAGGACCTCGCGCTCGAGGTCCCCGCTGGCGCCCGGGCGGTCGGCGTGGTGAGCGCGGAGCTCGCGAATCCCGCCCTGTGGGGCCCGCCGCCCACCCAGCATCCCCACCGCTATCTCGCCCGCACCACGGTGCTCGTCGACGGGGAGGTCGTGGACCGCGTCGAGACGCCCTTCGGCGTCCGCACCGTCCGCTTCGACCCCGACGAGGGCCTGCTCGTGAACGGGGAGCGGATCCCGATCCAGGGGGTCAACAACCACCACGACCTCGGAGCGCTCGGGGCGGCCTTCCACCTGCGCGCCGCCCGTCGGCAGCTGGAGATCCTGCAGGAGATGGGGGCGAACGCCCTGCGGACCGCCCACAACCCGCCCGCTCCCGAGCTGCTCGACCTCGCCGACGAGCTGGGCGTGATGGTCCTCGACGAGCTCTTCGACTCCTGGTACGCCCGCAAGACCGATCTCGACTTCCACCTGATCTTCGAGGACTGGCACGAGGCGGATCTGCGGGCCATGATCCGCCGCGACCGCAACCACCCGAGCGTCATCCTGTGGGGCGTGGGCAACGAGGTCGGCGAGCAGTACACCGAGGAGGACGGCGCGGAGATCGCCCGGCGCCTCGTCGCCATCGCGCACGACGAGGACCCGACCCGCCTCGCCACCTCGGCCATGAACTACGCCAAGCCGCACATGCCCCTGCCGGGGACGCTCGACGTCATCGGCATCAACTACCAGGGCGAGGGCATCCGGCAGGAGCCCGAGTTCGAGGGCACCGACCGGATCCGCACCCCTCCCCAGTACCCGCTGTTCCGGGAGCGGCACCCGCGCACCCCGATCCTCGGCACCGAGACCGCCTCGGCCCTCAGCAGTCGCGGCGTGTACCTCTTCCCGGTGACCCCCTCGCGCAGCGCCCCGGCCCGCGACGGCTCCGGGGCGGACTCGACCCGGTGCCAGGTGAGCGCCTATGAGCTGCACGCCGTCGACTTCGGGTCGACCGCCGAGAAGGTCTTCGCGACCCTCGCCGAGCACCCATACGTCGCGGGGGAGTTCGTCTGGACCGGTTTCGACTACCTCGGGGAGCCGACCCCGTACTACAGCGCCCGCAGCTCCTACACCGGGATCGTGGACCTCGCCGGATTCCCCAAGGACCGCTTCTGGCTCTACCGCTCGCAGTGGCGTCCCGAGGTGCCCACCGCGCACCTCCTGCCGCACTGGACCTGGCCCGGCCGGGAGGG
Organism: Brachybacterium sp. J144; assembly: GCF_036321705.1. NCBI lineage: Bacteria > Bacillati > Actinomycetota > Actinomycetes > Micrococcales > Dermabacteraceae > Brachybacterium > Brachybacterium sp. J144. Next base: position 3,503 of record NZ_JAZDCG010000011.1, on the reverse strand, counting down.
CGAGGTGACCCCGGTGCACCTGTTCACCTCGGGCGACGAGGCCGAGCTGTTCGTCAACGGCACCTCGCACGGCCGTCGGCGCAAGGAGCCCGGGACCTCGCGGATGCGCTGGGACGAGGTCGTCTACGAGCCCGGGGAGATCTCCGTTCTCGTCACGAGGGACGGCCGGCCGTGGGCGGAGGACTCGCGTCGCACCGCCGGTCCGGCGCGGGCGCTCGTGCTCGAGGCGGACCGCTCCGCGATCGAGGGCGACGGCCGCGACCTGTCCTTCGTCACCGTCCGCGTGGTGGACGCCCAGGGGATCGAGGTCCCCACCGCCGATCACGCGATCACCGTCGAGGTGACCGGCGATGCGGAGCTCGCGGCGACCGACAACGGCGACCCGACGGACCTCGTCGCCTTCCCCTCGCCGATGCGCCGCGCGTTCAGCGGCCTGGCGCTCGCGATCGTGCGGGGCACGGGGCGCGGCGGCACGGCCCGGGTGCGGGCGTCGGCCGACGGTCTGCACGGCGCGGAGCTCGAGATCCGCACCCGCCTTTGAGCGGAGCAGACGGGGCCCGACGAGCGTCTGCTCGTTGGCCCCCGTCGGTTCGGTGATGCGGCTCAGCGCCGTGGCCGGCTCGGCGCCGCGGCCGGCTCAGCGGCCGGTCAGCTCCCGCGCCTGCTTCTGCGCCGTGAGCGCGAGCTCGACGGCCTTGAAGGCGTGGGCCTGGGTCATGGCGTTCTCGGTCCGGTTCAGGACGTCGAGCACGAGCTCCCCGAAGAAGGGGTAGCCGACGTTCCCGTTCGCCTCGAGGCGGTGCTCGCCCTTCCCGTCGACGAGGATCACCTGGTTGGGGCCGTTCTCGGTGGTGACGTCGATGTACTTGCGCAGCTCGAGGTAGCCCTCGGTGCCGACCACGAAGGTGCGGCCGTCGCCCCAGGTGCGCAGGCCCTGCGGGGTGAACCAGTCGACGCGCACGAAGCCCGTCGCGCCGGAGGACAGCGCGATGTGCGCGTCGCCGAAGTCGTCGAGCTCGGGGTGCTCGGGGTTCCCGAAGTTGCCGATCGAGGAGGAGAGCACCTCCGCGTCCTCGGAGCCGGTGAAGGTGAGCATCTGCTCGAAGTTGTGGGAGCCGATGTCGGTGAGGATGCCGCCGTAGCGGGCGCGCTCGAAGAACCAGTCCGGTCGGGTCGAGGGATCCCCGATGCGGTGCGGGCCCATGCCCGTGACCTGGAGGACCTTGCCGATCGCGCCCTGCTGGATGAGCTGGGTGGCGAGCACGGCGGCCTCGACGTGGATCCGCTCGGAGTAGTAGACGGCGTACTTCTGGCCCGTGCGCTCGACGGCGGCCTTCGCCTCGGCGAGCTGCTCGAGGGTGATCAGCGGGGTCTTGTCGGTGAAGTAGTCCTTGCCGGCCTCCATCACGCGGATGCCGAGCGGGGCGCGGTCCACGGGGACGGCGGCGGCCGCGACCAGCTTCACCTCGGGGTCCTCGAGGATCTCCTGCTCGGAGCTCGCGACCTTCGCCTGCGGGAACTGCTCCGTGAAGGTCTTCAGGCGCTCGGGCTGCGGGTCGTACACCCACTTCAGGGTGCCTCCGGCGCCGAGCAGGCCCTGGGTCATCCCGCCGATGTGGCCGTGGTCCAGGTGCATCGCGGCGAAGACGAACTCGCCGGGCTCGACGACCGGCTTCGGCATCGCGGCGGGTGCGTAGTTGGCTCCTTCGGAGGCAGACATCGACAGTCCTTTCGGTCGAGGCGGGCGCCGGGCGGTCGGGCGCAGTCCCCGCCAGTGTCCTGCATCACCTGCGGTGATCGGGGGAGGTGCCGGGGGTTGCCAGGTGGGTCGGGGCGGGCTCCGAGTCCAGCCCGCACCCACCGGCCGGCGCCGCTCACGCCTCGTCCGTGCTCTCGGTGCTCTCTGCGGAGCCCTCGGCCGCGGGGGACTCCCCGGCGAGGATCCGGTACACCGAGCGCTTGGCCTCGGTGAGCAGGGCGGTGACCTCGGCGAGCTGCGCCGCGTTCGCCGAGCGGCCGGCCTCGCGGACGGCACCGCCGAGGTCGTGCAGGGCGGCGCGGAGATCGGGGATCTCCTCGTCGGCCCCGGCGTCGGGGGAGGCGAAGGGATCGGCCCAGCTCGCCGAGTGCTCCTCGACGTGGGCGCGGCCCGCGTCGGTGAGGGTCGCGAGCTTGCGCCCGCCCTCGGGGGTGGTGAGCACGAGACCCTCGTCCTCGAGCTGGGAGAGCGTCGGGTAGATCGCTCCCGGGCTCGGGGTCCAGCGTCCGCTGGTCCGCTCGGTGATGGTCTGCATCAGCTGGTAGCCGTGCTGCGGGCCCTCGGCCAGCAGCAGCAGGACCGCGGTGCGGACGTCGCCGCGGGACCGCCGGTCGCTTCGGCCGCGCCCGCCGCCCCGATGGGGGCCGCCGCGCCGCTCGTCGCCGGGGCCGAAGCCCCCGCGCGGGCCGCCGCGCCGCTCGCCGCCCGGGCCGAAACCCCCGCGCGGGCCGCCCTCGGGGTCGAAGCCGCCGGGGCCGAAGCCTCCGCGTCGGCCACGGCCCCCGCGCGGACCCCAGCCCCGCGGGTCGGAATCCGCCGGGCCCTCGCCGACGCCGCCGAAGCGGCCTCCGCCGGGTCGACCGCCCTCGGGGCGGTGTGCTCGCCCGCGGCGCTCGCCGCGGAACTCGTCGTATCGATGATCGTCATGATGCTGTCGCATGGATGCGCTCCTTCAGTGTGTTCGTATCGTGACAGCATCACGATATATCGCTAACGAGGGTGGGGCAAGGGGCTGTGACGCGCGACCCGTCGGCGCGGGGCTACCGTCGCCCCATGGAGCTGTTCACCGCGACCTGGTCGGCGCTGCGCGCGGCCGTCGACGCCCTCCCCGTCGACGCGTTCGCCGAGCCCTCGGGCTGTGCGGGCTGGAGCGTGCAGGACCTCGTATGCCACCTGGTCATCGACGCGCAGGACGTGCTCATCACCCTCGCGTCCCCGGCGGAGACCGCCCCGACCGCCGATGCGCTGAGCTACTGGACCCCCACGCCCACCCCGCCGGACGGCACCGATCCGCTCGACGCGCTCACCCGCCGCCTCGCGACCGCCTACGAGGACCCCGCACTGCTGCGGCACCACCTCGCCGACGTCGGCGCCGCCGCCGGACGGGCCGCGCTCCTCGCCCACCCCGACATGCCCGTCGCCACCCAGGACATGAGCCTCACCGTGCGCGACTACCTGCACGCCTACGTGCTCGAGTGGACGCTGCACCACCTCGACCTGATCGCCCGTCTCACGCCCGTGCAGATCGCCGTCGTCCCGCCGCCCCCGGCCGACGGGCTCGCCGAGGCTCGCTCGATGCTCGAGCGCCGCCTCCGCCTCGCCCTGCCGAGCACCTGGGCCGACGCCGACGCGCTGCGGGTGGCGACCGGTCGGCGCCCCCCGACCGATGCGGAGCGGGGGGGGGGGGGGGGGGGGGGGGGGGGGAGAAGGGGGGGGGGTACCTCTCTTTGGTTTGACCTGTTTT
>NZ_JAZDCG010000010.1:0-29266 GCF_036321705.1 Brachybacterium sp. J144 | reverse complement strand
CTGGGCCGACGCCGACGCACTGCAGGTGGCAACCGGTCGGCGCCCCCCTACCGATGCGGAGCGGGCCGAGCTCGAGGAGCTCGGCCCGCACAGCAGGATGCTGCCCCTCTCGCTCGGCTGACCCGTCTGCCGGCGTGGGGCAGGGTTCAGGCGCTCACGCACCCGTCGGGCGGGATCAGAGGGCGGGCCCGAGGACGTAGGTGCCCCCGACGGTCCCCGGATCCTCGAGGACCCGCAGCGCCCAGCCGGCGGCGTCGCGGCGCGAGAGGCGCAGGCCCAGTCGGCGCGGGTCCTCGCTGCGCACCGCCACGACGGCGGGATCCGCGGGGCCGTCCCCGAGGTAGCCGGGACGGAGGATCGTCCAGTCCAGGCCGCTGCCGACGACCAGCCGCTCCTGCGCGGTGTGGTCCGCCCGCGCGCCCGGCAGCAGCAGCGGGAACACGAGACGACGGGTGAGCAGGTCGAGCCGCGCCACGGAATCGCCGATTCCAGCGAGGACTGCACGACCAGTCGCCGTACCCCCGTCTCGTGCATCGCCGCGATAGTCGCCCGCGTCACCGCGGTGCGCACTCCGCTGCGGTCCCGGCCTGGCGCGCCCACCATCACCAGCACCGCATCGGCCCCGCTCAGGACCGTGCGCAGCGCCGTGCTGTCCGTCGCGTCCACGACGTGAGGCGTCGGTCCGACGGCGGGGCCGGCGCCGGAGCGGGAGACGGCGCGGACGTCGAGGCCCGCGGCATGGGCGAGCTCGGCGGTGACCGCGCCCGTCCCGCGGCTCGCGCCGAGGACGACCACGGTGCGGATGTCCTTCGGGGACGAAGGGGATGAGCGCGGGGACGGGGAAGGGGCGGAGGTGGTGGACGGGGTGCTGGAGGGGGCGGTGGACGGGGCGGGCGTGCTCTCTGCGGTGCTCATGGCTCGATCCTCGCCGCGCCACGCTGGACGATCCATGCGTGATCGACCGTTGTGCCTGCGCCATCGTCCATGATGGGATCGGCCCATGGACCCCCTGTCCGATGCGCTCCACGCCGTGCGATCCCGCAACGGGGTGCTGCACCGCTCCCAGCTCCGCACCCCCTTCGGGCTGCTCGTCGACGAGAGCTGCCCGCTCACCGTGCTGCTGGTGACCGAGGGCGAGGCCTGGATCCAGCTCGAAGGCGCGGACCCGATGCCGCTCGCCCGCGGGGTGGTCCACCTCGTCGCGACGTCGGGCCCGTACCGCGTGCTGGACCGGCCGGGCAGCCCCGTCCGGCTGCTCGTCAAGGACCAGACGGTCCGCACGGTCGACGGTGCAGAGCTGCCTCGCGCGGTCGACGACCTCCAGTGTCTCGTGGAGGAGGCCGAGGACGAGGGTGCGGCGCGCACGGTCCTGATCTCCGGCGACTACACGGTGACCCCGGGGATCGGCCGGCGGCTGATCGAGGCCCTGCCCGCCGTCGCGGCGGTCGCCCTCCCGGACGTCGCCCCGCTCGTCGGGCTGCTCGAGGCCGAGCTGGACCGCTCCGCCGCCGGGCGCCAGCCGGTGCTCGACCGCTGGTTGGACCTGCTGCTCACCGCGGCGCTGCGCAGCTGGTTCGAGGACGCGCAGACCGGTCCGGCATGGTGCGGCGCGATGGCGGATCCGCAGCTCGGCGCGGCCCTGCGGGCCCTGCATGCCGACCCCTCGGACCGCTGGAGCGTGGAGCGCCTCGCGCAGCGTTCCGGCATGTCCCGCAGCGCCTTCGCCGAGCGCTTCACCGCGGTGCTGGGCGTCGCCCCCATGACCTATCTCGCCGAGCTGCGCATGGATCTCGCGACCGATCAGCTGCTGAGCGGCTCCGCACCCCTGACGCGCATTGCACGCGACGTGGGCTACGCGAATCCCTACGGGTTCAGCGCCGCCTACAAGCGGATCCGCGGGCGCAGCCCCGCGCAGGTCCGCGCGGGCGCGGCCTGAGTCGAGCCCTCCGAGGCGGCGAGAGCCGCCCCGGTCGTCCTGGTCGCCCCTCTCGCCCCGAGACGCCGGCGGGGCTCCGGAGGCGACGCCCCCGGAGCCCCGACGGACCGAGAGATCCCGCTCAGGCGCTCACGCGCACGTCGGCGAGCGGCACCGCCTCCGGACGCTCGAGCGTCGAGGAGATCTCGACCCGCTGCCCGGAGCCGGAGGACTCGAGCATCGCGTTCATGACCTCGAGGGCGTGCTGGCCGAGCGCGCCGGAGGCCCGCAGTCGCTCGCCGCGGGTCGCCATGTCCTGCAGGGCGATGCCGCGCGAGGCCCCGACGTAGCCGGCCGACTCCGGCACGGCCTTCCAGCCGCCGGAGCCGAGCACGTTCGCCGACACCTCGCCGTCGAACCGGTTCGGGTCCGGCACGGAGAGACTGCCGAGGGTGCCGTGCACCTCGATCGGATGCGCATGCGTCGCGACCGCGTCGAAGCTCATGACCAGCGTCGACAGCGCGCCGGAGGAGTGGATCAGCACCCCGGTGACATGGGTGTCGGTGGTGACGGGGATGACCTCGCCCTCCCGGGCGCCCGAGCCGATGGTGCGCTCCGCGCGCAGCCGGCTCGACGCCCCGATCACCGCGGAGACCGGGCCCAGCAGCGTCACGAGGGAGTGGATGTAGTACGGGCCCATGTCCAGCAGCGGGCCGCCGCCGGGCACGTAGTAGAAGTCCGGGTTCGGGTGCCAGCGCTCGTGGCCCGGGGTCATCATCGTGGCGACCGCGGAGATCGGCGTGCCGATCAGCCCGTCGTCGATCGCCTGCCGGGCCGTCTGCGTGCCCGTGCCCAGCACGGTGTCCGGGGCGGAGCCCACGAGCACCCCCGCGGCCGCCGCGGCGGCGAGCACCTCGGCGCCCTCGTCGGCCGTGACCGCGAAGGGCTTCTCCGCGTGGACGTTCTTGCCCGCGGCGATCGCCCGCAGGTCGATCTCCGCATGCGCCGCGGGGATGGTGAGGTTCAGGACCGTCTCCACCTCCGCATCGGCGATCAGCTCGTCGACCGTGAGCGCGCGGACGCCCTCGTGCTCGGCCGCGACGGCGCGCGCCCGGTCCATGTCGAGGTCCGCGACGGCCACCAGCTCCACGTCCGGGAGGGTCGGGAAGGTCTTCAGGTACTGCGCGGAGATGTTCCCGCAGCCGATCATGCCCACCTTCATCGGGTCGCCTCCTGCGCGCCCGCGGTGCGGAGGGCGCCGTGCTCGCCGTAGGGCTGCTCGGAGCCGCGCGCCGCCCACAGCAGGCCGCGCTCGATGATGGTGCGCACGGTCGGGTCCTCGAGCACCTCGACGCGGTGGCCCGGGGTGGAGACGAAGATGCGGCCCTCGCCCCAGTGGCGGGTCCAGATCGCCGGTGAGGTCACCTCGCGGTGCCAGGGATCCCACTCCCGGACCTTCTGGGTGGTGGTGGCGAGGACGTCGCAGTAGTCGTCGGCCAGCACCCAGTACTGCTCGGTGACCAGGTCGAAGTCGCTGATCCCGGCGGTGATCGGATGGTCCGCCGCGGCGGGCAGCATGTTCACGGTGTAGGGCACGTAGTTGTCCGCCTGCTCGCCCTTGCGCTCGTCGGGGTGCTTGCCCGGGTGGCAGCCGAACTGCCCGCCGATGAGGGTCAGGTAGTCCGACTCGTTGCGGTAGCTGTCGGCGATGCCGCCGTGCCAGCCGGCCATGCCGGTGCCCGCCTCGATCGCGGCGCGCAGCCCCTCGAACTGGGGCCGCTCGATGGTGTTCATGGTGTTGCACTGGACGATCAGGTCGACCGTGGCCATGTACTCGGCGTCGGCGTAGATCGCCGGAGACTCCTCGATGCGGACGCTGAAGCCGTTCTCCTCCAGGAAGGGGATGAACAGCTCGGTCGCCTCGACCGGCTGGTGGCCGTCCCAGCCGCCGCGGACGACGAGGGCGACTCGGTGGGGGGTGGTGCTCATGCGGAGGTCTCCTGGGTGGTGGGGGTCTGGGGGCCGACGGGGGTCCAGCGCGAGCCGTCGGCATGGCTCGCCTCCACGGCGGCGAGGACGCGCTGGACGTGCAGGGCCTCGGCGAAGGAGGGCGAGGGGTCGGCGCCCTCGCCGATCGCGCGCACGAGGTCGACGACCTCATGGGTGAAGGTGTGCTCGTAGCCGAGGCCGTGGCCGGTGGGCCACCAGGCCGCGGCGTAGGGGTGCTCCGGCTCGGTGGCGAGCACGCGGGTGAAGCCCTGGCGGCCCGCGGGCGCGGTCGCGTCGTAGATCTCCAGCTCGTTCATGCGCTCGAAGTCGAAGGCGACCGAGCCCTTCGAGCCGTTGATCTCCACGCGCATCGCGTTCTTGCGGCCCTGCGCCATGCGGGTCGCCTCGACGGCGCCGAGCACACCGTTCTCGAGGCGGACGGAGAACAGGGCGGTGTCGTCGACGGTGACCTGCTGGCGCTCGCCGGAGGTGTCGCCCTTGCCGCCGAGGCCCTGCATCGCGCCCGCCGCGGGACGGGTGGGGACCACGGTCGCGAGGGTGCCCGAGACGGCGGCGACGTCGAGGCCGGAGATCCACTGGAGCAGGTCGATGACGTGCGCGCCGATGTCGCCGAGCGCGCCGGAGCCGGCCTTCTCCCTGTCGAGGCGCCAGGTCATCGGGGCGTCGGCGTCCGCGAGCCAGTCCTGCAGGTACTGGGCGCGGACCTGCCGGATCTCGCCCACGAAGCCCTCCTCGACCAGCTGCTTCGCGTAGGCGAGCGCCGGGGTGCGGCGGTAGGAGAAGCCGCAGATCGATCGGATTCCGCGCTGAGCGGCCTCGGTGGCGGCCGCCGCCATCTCCTCGGACTCCGCCACCGAGTTCGCGAGCGGCTTCTCGCACAGCACGTGCTTGCCCGCCGCGAGCGCCGCGAGGGCGATCTCGTGATGGGTGTCGCCCGGGGTGCAGATGTCGATCACGTGGATCTCGGGATCCTCGATCAGGTCCTGCCAGCGGGTGGTGTGCCGGGCGAAGCCGTACTGCTGCGCCGCCGCGGCGACCGCGGACCCGGTGCGGCCCGCGATCGTGTGCAGCACCGGCGTGGCCGGCAGGTCGAAGAAGCGGTGCGCGGTGCGCCAGGCATGGGAGTGGGCGGCCCCCATGAATCCGTAGCCGACGAGGCCGACGTTGAGGGGCTGGGGGGACGTGGGCACGGCGGGGGTCGTCTCCTCGGGAGGGGTGGGGCGTCGACCGCGGATCCGCCCTCGGGGGAGGTGCGGGGACCGGCTGCTGTCGGCGCTGACGGGGCGGCCCAGAGGCTCGCCCCCGGGATAGTAAGGAAAAATTACCAACCGGCTCCGAGGTGGTCAACAGCGGTCCGGCGGGGGTGGGGCGGGGCGATCTGTTGACCGATCTGCCGAAACGCCCTACGCTCTCGAAACGAAAGTTCAGCGAAAGATTGCTGAAGCACGGTCCGATCGGAGACCGGGAGGGGATCGGCGCCGACGGGGCCGTCCGGCCCTCCGCGGGTCCCGCACGATGAAGGAGCGCCATGACCACGCCGGTGTGGAGAGACCCGAGCCGCAGCGTCGACGAGCGGGTGGACGCCCTCATCGAGGAGCTGGACCTCGAGGAGAAGGTCGCCCAGCTCGGCAGCTACTGGAAGCGGCCGAAGATCGGCGACGCCGAGGGCTTCGCGCCGATGCAGGCGAGCTTCGAGGCGGGACGCGACCCGTTCGAGGCCGCTGTCGAGAAGGGCCTCGGGCATCTGACCCGTCCGTACGGCAGCGCGGCGCTCGATCCCGCGGAGGGCGTCGCGAACCTGCGGCGCCTCCAGCAGACCGTGGTCGCCGGCTCCCCCCACGGGATCCCGGCGCTGGTGCACGAGGAGTGCCTGACCGGCCTGATGGCGCACGGCGCCACGACCTACCCGGCGGCCATCGCCTGGGGCGCCTCCTTCGACCCCGAGCTGATCGGCGCCATGGCCGCCCGCATCGGCGAGGACATGCGGGCCATCGGCGCCCACATGGGCCTGTCCCCGGTGCTGGACATCGTCCGCGACTACCGCTGGGGCCGCATCGAGGAGACGATGGGCGAGGACCCGTACCTGACCGGAGTCCTGGCCACGGCCTATGTCCGCGGGCTCCAGTCCGCCGGGGTCATCGCGACCCTCAAGCACTTCGCCGGCCACGCCGCCTCCCGCGCCGGCCGCAATCACGCCCCCGTCTCCATCGGGACGCGCGAGCTGCACGACATCGACCTCGTGCCCTTCGAGATGGCGGTGCGCCAGGGCGAGGTCGGCGCCGTCATGAACTCCTACGCGGACCTCGACGGCGTGCCGCCGGCGGCGAACCGCTGGCTCCTCACCGAGCTGCTGCGCGACGCGTGGGGCTTCGACGGCACCGTCGTCGCCGACTACTGGGCCGTGAGCTTCCTGCAGAGCATGCACCGGGTCGTCGAGGACGACCGCGCGGCCGCGGTGGCCGCGCTCTCCGCGGGCCTGGACGTCGAGCTGCCGGAGACCACGGCTTTCCCTCATCTCGTCGACGCCGTCCGCGAGGGCGATCTCGAGATCGAGGTGCTCGACACGGCCGTCCGGCGCCTGCTGCGGCAGAAGATCGAGCTCGGCCTGCTCGACCCGGACTTCGACCCCGCCGCCACGGGCGAGGTCGTCGACCTCGATCCCGCCGGGAACCGCGAGCACGCCCGGCGGATGGCGGAGGAGTCGATCATCCTGCTCGACGACTCCGGCGCCCTCCTCCCGCTGGATGCGGAGGACGGACCGACCTCGATCGCCCTCGTCGGCCCCGCCGGCCTCCAGCCGCGCAGCCTGCTGGGCTGCTACAGCTTCACCAACCACGTCCTCTCCCGCCTCGAGGAGAACGGCACCTCCGTCGACGTGCCGACGCTCACCGCCGCGCTCGGCGCGGAGTTCCCGCGGGCCGCGATCTCCGCGGTCGCGGGCTGCGACTTCACCGGCGAGGACGCCTCCGGCATCGCCGAGGCGGTCGCCGCGGCGGAGGCCTCCGACGTCGCCGTCGTCGCGGTCGGCGACATCGCCGGGCTCTTCGGCGCGGGGACCTCGGGTGAGGGCTGCGACGTCGAGGACCTGCGCCTCCCCGGGCGACAGCACGATCTCGTCGAGGCCGTGCTCGCCACCGGGACCCCGACGGTGCTCGTGCTCATCACCGGCCGCCCCTACGCGGTGGGGGAGTACGTGGGTCGGGCCGCCGCGATCGTCCAGGCCTTCATGCCCGGGCAGGAGGGCGCCTCCGCGATCGCCGGGGTGCTCTCGGGCCGGGTGAACCCCTCCGGACGTCTGCCGATCGGCATCCCGGACGGCGTCGGCGGCCAGCCGGGCACCTACCTCGCCCCGGTCCTCGCCTGGGTCAGCGAGGGGATCTCGAACCTCGACCCCAAGCCCCGCTTCCCCTTCGGGCACGGCCTGAGCTACTCGCGCTTCGTCTACTCCGACCTCGAGCTCTCCGCGACGAGCATCGCCCCGGACGGCACGGTCGAGATCTCCGCGACCGTCACGAACGAGTCCGCGCGCGACGGCAGGGAGGTCGTCCAGCTGTACCTGAGCGATCCGGTCGCCTCGGTCGTCCGCCCCCTCAAGCGGCTCGTCGGCTTCACCAAGATCGACCTCCCCGCCGGGGAGAGCGCCCGGGTGACCTTCCGCCTCCACGCCGATCGGACCTCGTTCACGGGCCCGGACCTGCGGCGCATCGTCGAGCCCGGCGAGTTCGTGGTGCGCCTCGGCTGCTCGAGCGAGGACGTGACCCTCGAGGGGTCCTTCCGCATCGACGGCGAGGTGCGACACCTCGTCGAGGGGCAGCGCGTCCTGGACACACCCGTCGAGGTCGTGGCGGCGTCCTCGCCGGCGGGTCGCGTCCCGGAGCTGAACCTTTCGTGAGCGACGGGCGCCGGAGCGGCCGCATCCTCCGAGGGCGGGCCGCGCACCGGTGCGGCATCTCCTGCGGAGAGGCCACCATCAGCCCAGGTGGGAAGCGCATGACTGGTCCTTCGGCCGACGATGATCACAAGTCCATGTCGGTGTCGCCCGGGCTGTTTCCCGTCCTTGACGGCCCAGGGCGCCACCAGTAACCTAAAAACCACCGACAACCGGACCGAAAGTTTCCTTTCGGGGGTGTCACAGAGACGTGATGGAGAAGAGGTGAGGTATCGATGCGCAGCTCGTCGATGCAGCCCGCATGAGCGCGGAGCAGGGGACGCTGACCACGGACGGGTCGATGTCCATCGCCGCGGTTCCGCGGGCGGCGGAGCCGGATCCCGGCCACGCCCCGGTGCGCGTCGTCGCCAAGCGGAACACCTGGCGCCGTGAGCTCCGGAAGGACTGGAGGCTCTACACCTTCCTGATCCTGCCCCTCGCGTTCCTGCTGATCTTCCGCTACCTGCCCATGGCCGGCAACGTGATCGCCTTCCGCAGGTTCCGGCCCGGCGGGAGCATCTTCGGCGAGGAGTGGGTGGGCTTCCGCTACTTCCAGATGTTCATCAATGACGCGAAGTTCTGGGAGGTCTTCCAGAACACCGTCATCCTCGGCGGACTCTCGCTGCTGATCTGCTTCCCGATGCCGATCATCCTGGCGCTGCTCCTGAACGAGCTGCGGGTGCGCTGGTTCAAGCGCCTCGTGCAGACGGTCTCCTACCTCCCGCACTTCATGTCGATCGTCATCGTCGCGGGCATGATCTTCCAGATCTTCTCGGTCCAGGGGACGATCAACCAGATCCTCGGCTCGGTCGGGATGGATCCGGTCAACTTCATGCAGGACCCCGACTGGTTCCGCACCATCTACATCAGCTCCGAGGTGTGGCAGACCGTCGGCTGGGGCACGATCCTCTACCTCGCCGCGCTGACCACGATCGACGACCAGCTCTACGAGGCCGCCCGGATCGACGGGGCGAACCGCCTCCAGCAGACCTGGCACGTCACGCTCGTCGGCATCCGGCCGACGATGATCACGCTGCTGGTGCTCAACATCGGCACCTTCCTCGCCGTCGGCTTCGAGAAGGTCCTGCTGCTGTACAACCCCCTGACCTATCCGACCGCGGACGTCATCTCGACGTACCTGTACCGGATCGGCATCGAGTCGAGCAACTTCAGCTACGCGACCGCGATCGGGCTCTTCGAGTCGATCATCGGCCTGGTGCTGGTGCTCTCCGCGAACGAGTTCTCGAAGCGAGTAGTTGGGACGAGCCTGTGGTGACCACGACCGACACGACGGCGAGCCGCCTCCCCGCGAAGCCCGTCGGCATCAGGGACAGCCTGAGCTACCGGATCTTCCGCGTGGTCAACGCCGTGATCCTCATCGGGGTCATGCTCGTGACCCTCTACCCCTTCGTGAACGTGCTGGCGCAGTCCTTCAGCTCGGAGGGCTACATCATCTCCGGCCAGGTGAACCTGCTCCCGCGCGGCTTCAACACGGAGACGTACAAGGTCGTCATGGGTGACTCCCTGTTCTGGACCAACTATCGGAACACCGTCGTCTACACGGTGGTCGGCACCGCGATCGCCATGGTCCTCACCACGACCTTCGCCTACGCGCTGTCGAAGAAGCGCCTGAAGTGGCGGACCGTGTTCATCGGCATCGCCGTGTTCACGATGTTCTTCAACGGCGGCCTCATCCCCAACTACATCCTCATCAAGTCGCTGGGGATGACCAACACCATCTGGGCGATCGTCCTGCCGAACGCGATCAGCGTGTTCAACCTGCTGGTGATGAAGGCGTTCTTCGAGAACCTCCCCGAGGAGCTCGAGGAGGCGGCCTCGATGGACGGCCTGACCACGTACGGGATCTTCGCCCGCATCGTGCTGCCGCTGAGCAAGGCCGTGCTCGCCACGATGGTGCTCTTCTACGCCGTCTCCTTCTGGAACTCGTGGTTCCAGGCGTTCCTGTACATGGACCGCGCGGAGCTCTATCCGGTGACGGTGTATCTGCGGAACCTCATCGCCGGTGCGACCAACGCCGCCTCCGTCAGCGGCGGCGCGGGGGCCGACGGACTCGCGCAGGTGGCCGCGAACATCCAGGCGGTCACGATCATCCTCACCGTCCTGCCCATCATCTGCCTCTACCCGTTCCTGCAGAAGTACTTCGTCTCCGGCGTGATGCTCGGCTCCGTCAAGGGCTGAGCGACACCCTCCTGCGGTCGGGCATCGGTGCTCGCCCCTCCCCGGCCGATGTCGGCCACCCCAGCATCTCCGACGACGGCGATGCGAGACAGGGCCCCCGGGCCCCTTCGGAAAGGTTCACCTCATGGCTATGAAGCGACGTTCCTTCGTCGGCGGACTCGCGATCGGACTGGTCGCCGCGGGGCTGTCGGCCTGCGGCGGCGGAGATGACAGCTGGGGAGGTGGCAGCGGGGGCGGCGACGAGCCGGTCGACCTCGACGCGAAGCGCGTCGGCGCGATGGAGGACTACGGGGTGGGCAAGACCTTCGTCGCCTCCGAGCCGCTCGAGATCGACATGCTCTACCGCGACCACCCCGGCTACCCGATGAACGAGGAGTGGCTGTACTTCACCACCACGAAGGAGCGCAACAACGTCACCTTCGCGATGACGACCGCGCCGCTGAGCGACTACGAGCAGCGCCGCAGCCTCCTCGTCGGCGCGGGCGACGCCCCCTCGGTCATCCCCGTGACCTACCCGGGCCAGGAGTCGCAGTACGTCTCCTCGGGCGTGATCCTCCCGGTCAGCGACTACCTCGACCTGCTACCCAACTTCCAGCAGAAGGTCGCCGACTGGGGCCTCGAGGCGGAGATCGACTCCCTCCGCCAGGAGGACGGCAAGTTCTATCTGCTGCCGGGCCTGCTCGAGTCCGCCCGCCCCGACTACACGGTCGCGCTGCGCATGGACGTCCTCGAGGAGCTGGGCCTCTCCGAGCCCGCCACCTGGGACGAGTTCCGCGAGACGCTGCAGGCGATCAAGGACGCCAAGGGCGGCAGCTACGTGTTCTCCGACCGCTGGCAGGGTGAGGCGCTCATGCAGGTCGCCGCCCCGGCCTTCGGCACCGTGGCCGGCTGGGGCCTCGGCGCCAGCACCTGGGACCCCGAGGCGCAGCAGTTCGTGTTCCCCGCGGCGACCGCCGAGTACAAGGCGTTGGTCGAGTACTTCGCGGGCCTCGTCGCCGACGGCCTGATGGACCCCGAGTCCTTCACCCAGGACGACGACGCCGCCCACCAGAAGCTGGGCCAGGAGGCGTCCTACGCCATCTCCACCAACTTCCAGGAGATCGCGGTCTCCCGCACCACCCTCGACACCACCCTGGGCGCCGGCGAGTACACGCTCGCGAAGATCCGCCAGCCCAGCGGTCCGGCCGGCGACATCTTCGGCGGTCGGCGCCTGCAGAGCGGCGTCATGCTGTCCTCGTCCATCGCGGACAAGGACACCTTCGTCGCGATCATGCAGTGGATCGACTGGGCGTACTACTCCGATGAGGGTCGGGAGTTCGGCAAGTGGGGCGTCGAGGGCACCACCTTCACCCGCGATGCCGACGGCACCCGCCAGCTGGCGGACAACGTCAACTGGCTCGGTCTGAACGGCGACGCCCCGGACGACCTCCGCGTCGACTACGGCATGATGAACGGCGTCTTCCTCCTCGAGCATGGATCGTCCGACGAGCTCGTGCGCACCCTGATCCCCGAGGAGGAGGTGGCCTGGCAGGAGCTGATGGCGGACAAGTTCCTCATCGACCCGCCGCCGCCCGCCCCGATGGACGAGGGCGAGCAGGAGCAGGCCGGCCTCTACCAGACCGCCCTCACCGACTACGCGAAGCAGAACACCCTCGCCTTCATCACCGGGCAGCGCGACCTCTCCGAGTGGGATGCTTATGTGACCGAGCTCGAGGGGCAGAACATGACCACCTACATCGACCTGGTCAACGGCGCCTACCAGCGCTACCAGGAGAACAACGGCTGATCGTGACCCGAGACCGGCCGGCATCCCCACGGGGGTGCCGGCCGGTCGCAGGTCCGTGCAGGAGGCGACGTCCATGGAGCAGACGACGACCCGCGACGACCGGGGGACGCTCGCACGCGTGACCGACGCCGTGTACTGGTTCGTCCTCATCGGCCTGTCGCTCGCCGTCTGCTGTGCGCCGACGATCGTCCTCTGGCTGCTCCTCGCGCAGGACGCGAGCAACCTCCCGCTGTACGCGGTGGGCCTGCTGCCGGTGGCCCCGGCGGTCTCTGCCGCGCTGTGGGCGTGGCGCTCCCGCGAGCGGGATCCCGACACCGTCCCCGTCGCCCGCTTCCTGCGCGGATACCGCCTGAACCTCGTCGACAGCCTCAGGGTCGCCGTCCCGGCCGCGGCCCTCCTCGGCATCCTCTCGATTAACGTGACCTACGGGGATGCGGTCAGGACCAGCTCCCTGAACATCGCCTTCGTGGTCCTCGGGCTCGCCGTGCTGCTGCTCGCCGTGCGCGCCCTCTCGATCTCCTCGGCGCTGAGCTTCCGCTACCGCGACGTGCTGCGGCTGTCCGTCTTCACGCTGCTCACCATGCCGTTGCGGACCCTGTCGCTGGTCTCGCTCGGCGTGCTCGTGGTCGGCCTGAGCCTCTTCGTCGGGGACTACGCGGTCGTCCTGCTCGCGTCCGTCCTGACCTTCTTCCTGCATCTGTCGGAGCGCCCCGTCCTGGAGCGGCTGACCGAGCAGTTCGTCGCCGCCGACGCCTGAGCGGCCCCGCGATCGCGGGGCCGCCCGGGCGCGGGGCGCACGACGGGGATCAGTAGATCCGTCGGCCGGTCTCGTCGGCGATGCCGGAGGCGCGGTGGAAGTAGCTGCGCAGCTGATCCCGCCACTCCTGCGCCGAGCGCTCCTGCTCCTCGAGCAGCGACGTCACCCGCGCGTGCAGCGCCTCCGGCACGCGCCCCGCGAGCTGGAGCCAGCGGGGGCGCAGCTCGAGCACCCGCTCGTAGCCGTCGGCCCGCGAGTCGTAGATGTGCTGGATGACCGTCTTCCCGCTGTGCAGGCGGTGCGTATACGGGACGTGGTGGAAGAAGAGGAGCAGCTCGTCGGGGCACGTCTCGGGCGACTCGTAGCGCGACGCCCAGGGCTCCGGGAACAGTCCCGCGAAGCCGGTCCCGGTCGCGACGGAGCGGTCGACCCCGATCCCGTCCCGATCGGCGAAGTGGTAGGTGCCCCACGGGGTGTACTCGTAGCCGTCGACGTCGGGGCCGTAATGGTGGCCGGGGCGCACCATGAAGCCGACGCCGAGGGGAGCGGTGTAGCTCTCGTAGAGCGCCCAGGACTCCGCGAGCAGCTCCGTGAGGACCTCGGCCACGAGAGCGTCCGTCCCGAAGGTGATCCGGATCCACTCGGCGAGGATCTCGTCGGCGCCGAGCTGCGGATCCCAAGCCAGCCGGCCCAGGGCGTACAGGTTCGCCTGGGCCAGAGGATGACCGGTCCAGAACGCGTCGTCGCCGACGTTGGAGACGGCGACGACGCCGCCGGGGCGCTCCGCGGTCCCGGCGACGAGGTCGGCGACGGTGGCCGCATCGTCCCCGCCGAAGCGGAAGAGCAGGTTCTCGTGCCACCAGGGGCCGAGATAGCACACGTGCTTCTGCTGTCCGGTGTACTCCTGGGTGACCTGGAGCTCGACGGCGAGCCGGGTGCGCGGCATGACGCCGAGGACGGGCGAGACGGCCTCGCGGGTCTGGAAGTCCATCGGGCCGTGCTTGACCTGCAGGATCACGTTCTCGTCGAACGCGCCGTCGAGCGGGGCGAAGTGGTCGTGGGCGGCGCGGGCGCGGTCGGTGGAGCGGTCGCGCCAGTCCTGGCGGTGGTCGTAGACGAAGGCCCGCCAGAACACCTCACCGCCGTGGGGGCGGAGCGCGCGCGCGAGCAGGTTCGCCCCGTCGGCGTGATTCCGTCCGTAGGCGAAGGGGCCGGGCTGGCCCTCGGAGTCGGCCTTCACGACGAAGCCGCCGAAGTCGGGGATCTCCGCGTACAGCGCCGTGGCGGTCGTGCGCCACCACGCCTGCACTGCGGGGTCCAGAGGATCGTTGCTGGGCAGCCCGCCGAGCATCATCGGAGAGGCGAAGGAGACGGAGAGGAGCACACGGATCCCGTGGGCGCGGAAGATCTCGGCGAGCCGCGCGACGGCCCCGCGGCGCTCGGTCAGCAGGGTCGCCTCGCGAGCGTGCACGTTGACGTTGTTGAGCGAGACCCGGTTGATGCCGATGGCGGCGAGGAGGCGGGCGTAGTGCTCGACCCGGGAGAGGTCCTCGCGGAGCTCGCCGTCCGTGAAGAACAGGGAGCCGCCCGCGTAGCCGCGCTCGACCTGGCCCATCACGGGATGCGGGAGCATGTTGTCCCAGTGGTCGAGCATGCGGATCGGCTGGGTGGGCGTGTACAGGGACCAGCCCGCGGCGATCTCGCGACCCGCGTCCGCCGCCGGGGCGCGGAGCGATGCGTAGAAGGCATGGAGGAGCGAGGCTCCGCCCGCGGCGATCACGGTGAGGTCGGGGCCGTCCCCGTGAACGGCGTAGGACTCCTCGCCTGCCGCGCGCAGGGCGGCGAGCACGTCCTGGGGCTGCTGCGCCTCCTCCGCCGCGGGCAGGTCGAGCAGGCGCAGCGTCCCGGCGGTCCCGGGGGAGAGGGCGCGCAGGCGTGAGACCTCGGTGGTGATCGTCGCGGCGAGCGGGGTCCGGGCGTCGAGGTGCACCTCCTCCCGCAGGCGGGAGGCGGCGTGCGCGCCGAGCCAGGCGAGGTCGGCGGTCAGGTCGGCGGTGGGGATGTCCGCGGTCACAGGAGTTCTCCGAGCCAGTCGAGCTGGCGGCGCAGATGGGCTGCGCCGCCGCCCTCGTGAGTGTTGAAGGGGTAGATGTCGATCGAGGTGGCGGGGTCGGCGGCGACCGCGCCGGCGTAGTGGTTGTAGGCGCCGAAGACGGTCGAGGGCGGGCAGACGGTGTCGCGCAACGCGACGGAGAACAGCGCCGGCGCCGTGGCGCGCCGCCCGAGGTGCATGGCGTCGACGTGGTCGAGCGTGGACAGCACGGCCTCCTCCCGGCCCCGCTGGACCGCGAGGTAGCGGACGATCTCGCGGTAGGGATCCGCGTCGGTGAGGTCGATCGCGCGGCGGATATGGCAGAGGAACGGCACGTTCGTCATGACGCCGTCGACGTCCGGGACGAGGCCGGCCGCGGCGAGGGCGAGCCCTCCGCCCTGGCTGTTGCCCGTCACGACGACGCGGCCGTCGGTCCCGGGGAGCGCACGGGCGGCGTCGACGGCGCGGGCCGCGTCGGTGATCAGTCGGGTCAGGTAGGCGGTGTGCGGCGAGGCGATGCCCCGGGTCATCACCCCGGGCGCCGCGGGTCCCGAGCCGACGGGGTCGGCGGTGCTGCCCGGGGATGCGCCGCTCGCCCCCTGCCCTCGGGTGTCCATGAGCAGGTGCGCGTAACCCGCCGCGGCCCAGGCGAGTCGCTCGAGCGGCTCGCCCCGTCCGCCGCCGTAGCCGATGTACTCGACGATCACGGGGAGGTCCCCCGCAGCACTCGCCGGGCGGTTGTACCAGCCACGCACCTCGGTGCCGTCGTGGCCGGCGAAGGTCACGTCCCAGGTCTCGACGAGGCGCAGCCCGTTGTCGATCTGCTCCGCCGCGAGGACGGGAGGGGAGGCACTGCGGGCCCGGCCCAGGGTCTCGGCCCAGAAGGCGTCCAGCCCCTCGGGCTCGGTGAGCTCGGGCCGGTACTCGTGCAGGGAGTCCAGCGGGAGATCGAACAGCGCCATGCGAGGTCCTCCATCGGGCCTGAGAGCGGTCGGCGTCCGCCCACCACTCGCGAAAGTGGCGGAAAAAGCACCTGAAAGTTACGATGGAGTTCAGGCTAGGTCGAGGGGTCGCAACGGGTCAAGGTGGGCTCGCGATGACCGATACTGGCCCTCAGCTCGCCGGCGAGGGCGGGTGCACCCATCGACAGGAGGCGGGCCATGACTCAGGACATCGGGGAGAGCGGCCGCGTCACCCTCAAGGACGTCGCCGAGCGCGCGGGAGTCTCCCTCGCGACGGCCTCGAAGGTGATGAACGGGCGCGCGGACGTCCGGCAGCAGACGCGCGACACCGTCGCGCAGGCGGCGCAGGATCTCGGCTACCTGCCGCGACGGCGCGAGTCCGACAAGCGGCGATCCGTGCTCCTCCACTTCGACACCCTGACCAGCCCGTACTCGCTCCAGGTCCTCGAAGGGGCCGAGCAGGCGGCGCACCGCGCGGAGGTCGACCTCCTCGTGGTCAGCGGCGAGCAGTCCGAGGCGGGCCTCTCGCGCTCCTGGATGGCCGACGTCGCCGCCCGTGGCGTCGAGGGGCTGATCCTGGTGACCACGCCGATCGGCTCCCAGCATGCTCGCTGGAGCCGCGATCTGCGCCTGCCGCTGATCGCGATCGATCCGGTCTCCATCGACCCCGACGTGCAGGGCATCGTCACGATCTCGGCGACGAACTGGGAGGGTGGCAGCTCCGCCGTGCAGCATCTCCTGGATCTCGGACACCGGCGGATCGGCGTGCTCGCCGGCCCAGAGGACTCCGTGCCCGCGCGGCAGCGACTCCAGGGATACCTCTCGGTGCTCGCCCAGGCCGGGCTCGCCATCGACCAGGACCTCATCGAGCACAGCACCTTCTCGTACGAGGACGGACAGCGCGGCGCCGACAGGCTGCTGGAGCGGGATACCCCGCCGACGGCGATCTTCGCCGTGGCGGACACCCTCGCCGTCGGCGCCCTGCGCGCGGCGCGGCAGCACGACGTGGATGTTCCGACGGATCTCAGCGTGGTCAGCTTCGACGACACGATGATCGCCCAGTGGACGTATCCGCAGCTCACGGCCGTGCGTCAGCCGCTGTTCTCCATGGGGCAGGTCGCCGTCGAGCGGCTGCTCGCCCTCTCCTCCGATGCCAGGCTGTTCGCGCACCCGTTCAAGCTGGAGACCCAGCTGATGGTGCGCGAGTCGACGGCGCCGCCGCGGAGCTGACCACGGACTGACGCCCGCCCTCACCCCGCCGCGATCTCTAGCTCGAGGTCGCCCGCGCTGCTCGCGGGGATGAGGAGGATCGTGCCGGTGGGCTCGTCGGTCCCGCCCAGGAAGGTGAACGCCTCGCCGGGGGCGTAGAAGGCGGGGCCGCCGAGCGCTCCGCGGGCGCTCAGGCGCAGGCGGCCCGATCCGTCGGCGGCGACGAGCTCCGCGGTCGCGATCGCGCCGGTCGTCTCCTCGCGCTCGTCGGCGGTCACGCGGCGCGTGGCAGGCTCCGTCTCGCCCGGCCGCAGCACGTGCCGGCCCTGCTCGTCGAGCTCGAGCCGCTCGCCCGCGAGCTCTCCGCCGTCGAGTGCGAGCAGCAGACACAGCGCCGTGGCCGGGCCCGAGAACTCCAGGCGCAGCACGGTCCGCGCGGGATGCATCTCGATGGTGCCGCGCGTCTCGAGGGCGACCTCGTCGGCCGTGCGGCGCGAGAAGTCCATCGCTGCGGCGAAGCGGCCGTTGAACTCGAGGCCGTAGGCGCCGCTCGGCGAGCAGTCCGCGGTGGCGAGCGGGTGGAAGTACTGGCCGACCACCCGCTCCTCGACGCCGAAGCGGATCGGCCCGGGCCCCGGCAGGCGGTGCGGTCGCTCCGGCCGCAGCGGGCCGAGCGAGAAGAAGTCCCGGCTGAGGCGCAGCTCCCGCACGTCGAGCCCGCCCGCGGCGACGCGGAGCAGCGTCGGGTTCGACGCCGCCCCGCTCGTGACCCGGCCCAGCACCGCGGTGTCGGTGCCGCCGTGGATCACCACGCGGGTCGTGCCGTGGTCGACCACGGTGAGGCCCGAGTCGGTGAACTCGTGCACCTCCGGCGCGTCGGCCGACGGGTCCGGTGCCGGTGCGGGCAGCGTGCCGAGGGCCGAGCGGTCCTCGAGCCCGAGGGCCAGCAGGGTCAGCGCCGCCTCGGTGTCCGCGCGGGGGAGCACCCGTCGCGCCGCCCGCGCCGTGAGCGGATCCCCGGTGCGGGCGGCGTGCGCGTGCAGCACCGGCAGCATCGCCCCGCCGTCGAACGGCGCGCCCTGGTCCTGGCGCCGCGAGGCGAGCGTCTCGATCATCCCGTCGGGCCCGGTCAGCGCCGCCTGGGCGCGAGTCGCCCGGTCGGCGGCCTCCCGCAGTTCCCCCCGGCCCAGCACCCGGGCGAGCACCAGCAGCGAGGGCACCGACACGTGCGCGGCGTAGTTCGCGCTGCGCTCCGAGAACAGCCCGTCCGCCTGCAGGTCCACGCCCTCGGCGAGCCACTGCTCGGCCCGCGCGCGGCAGTCGAACCGCCCGGTCAGCTCCCACAGCCGCACGAGCGCCGCGCTGATCTCCCAGCGGTGGTTCGGGGTGTGCACCCCGCCGGTCACGAGCGCTGGCGCCGCCGCGGCGAGCAGCTCGTCGAGCACCGGCAGCAGGCCGCCGAGGCCGTCCGGCCCCGCCTGAAGTCCCTCGACCTCGATCGCCCGACGCGCCCACGCCAGGTCGTTGAGCGTGAACGCCGAGTCCGGTGGGGAGTCGACGTTGTCGCCCGAGCGGAAGGTGCCGCTCAGGGACTGCAGGTCCCGCAGGCGGCCCAGCGCCTCGAGGGCGAGTCCGGCGAGGTCATCGCTCGTCGGCTGACGGGCTCCGGCCGACGCGCCCGGCTCCGCCGCGCTGTCGGCCCCGCCCGTGGGCCCCGTGACCCAGCGCGCGAGCACGACGTCCCGCACCACGCGCCCGAGCGCGCGATGCCGCGCCCCCGGGCCGCGTAGCGCCGCCGCCCGCGGCGGGACGCCCGCGAGCCCCGCCCGCGCCAGCCCCGGGAGCGGCGCGGGCAGGAGCGCGAGGGGATCGAACGGGCCGGTCTCGGCGGCAGCGGGCATTGGGGTCAGTCCTTCAGGCCGGAGTTGATGTCCGAGTTCATGATCTGGCGGCGGAACACCAGGAACAGCAGAACCATCGGGATCAGCGAGATCACCGAGGCGCCCAGCAGCACCGACCAGTCGATGTTCTCCGCGCCGACGATCGAGCGCAGCGCCAGCTGGAGCGTGTACTTGTCGGGATCGTTCAGCACGAGCAGCGGCCAGATGTAGTCGTTCCATCGCCACTGGAAGGAGAAGATCGCGAGCACCGCGATGATCGGCCGAGCGATCGGCAGCATCAGCGTGAAGAAGATCCGGAACTCGCCGGCGCCGTCGATGCGGGCCGCCTCGAGCAGCTCGTCCGGAACCGTCGAGAAGAACTGCCGGAACATGAAGATGCCGGTCGCGGTGATGATCGACGGGATGATGATGCCCGCGAGGGAGTTGTACAGCCCGAGTCCCAGGATCACCGAGAAGGTCGAGGGCATGATGACCTCGGTGGGCAGCATCGTCGTCGCGAGGATGCACAGGAAGAACGCCTGCACCCAGCGGTTGCGGTACTTCGCGAGGGCGAAGCCGGTGCAGGCGCTGACGAACACGGTGAACACCGTCGTCACCACCGCCACCAGGGCCGTGTTCAGGAAGTACTGCTGGAAGTCGTACCGCTCCCAGGCTGTGCGGTAGCCGGAGAGCGTCCAGTCCTCCGGGAACATCCGCAGCGGCCACGTGAACAGCTCGCTGCCCGGCTTGAAGGAGCTCAGCAGGAACCACAGCACCGGGAGCAGGAACAGCGCCGCCAGGATCCAGGTCAGGGTGGTCGGCGCCACCCAGCGCAGGGACTTCGTCATGAGAGGTCGCTCCTGTCGAAGCGGGTCTGGACCAGGGCGATGATCAGCAGGATCAGCATCAGCACCATCGAGGCCGCGCTCGCGTAGCCGATCTTGGACTGCTCGAAGCCGGTTTTGTAGATGTACTGCACGATCAGCACGTTGGAGGTGCCCGGGCCGCCGCCGTTGAGCGCCTGGATCATCGCGAACTCCTTCATCGCGCCGATCGTGCCGAGCAGGATCACCAGGAACGAGGTGGGCCGCAGCAGCGGCCAGACGATCTTCACGAAGCGCGTGATCGACCCGGCGCCGTCGAGGCTGGCCGCCTCGAGATAGGAGGTGGGGATGTTCCGCATCGCCGCCATGAACAGCAGCATCGAGAACGCGGTCCCGCCCCACGACCCGGCGAGGATCACCACCACCATCGCGAGGTTCGGATCCGAGGCCCACTGCAGCGGGTTCAGGCCCACCGTGGAGATCAGGTAGTTCACCAGCCCGAAGTTCTCCCCGAACATCCACCGCCACACCACGCCCGTGACGATGGGCGAGATGAGCCAGGGGAAGAAGAAGATCACCTGGGCCAGCGAGGCGCCCTTCGTCTCCCGGCTCACCAGCAGGGCGCTGATGATCAGGGTGACGAAGTAGCCGAAGGGGACCGACACCGCCGTGTACAGCACGGTCCGCCACAGGCTCCGGTAGAAGTCGGAGTCGGTGAACAGATCCGTGTAGTTGGCGACGCCGACGAACTCCGGCGTCCCGTACCCGCGGTAGTCCGTGAACGAGTACGCGAGGCCCAGCCCCGCCGGGGCGACGAAGAACAGCACGAAGAGGACGAAGGCGGGGAGGAGGAAGGCCGCCGCGATCAGGCTGCGGCGCCTCCTCTCCGTCCGGGCGGTGGTGACGGCCATGCTCAGGCGAGGCTCTCGTTCAGCTGCTCGAGAGCGCTGGTGAGGGCCGCGTCCACGGTGGTCTCGCCGTTGATCACCTGGATGATGCCGTCGCGCAGCGGGTCGCCGTCGAGCGGGGCGGCGGTGCCGGCGGCCTGCACCTGCAGCGCGAGCGCCTTCTGGGTCTTCACGAAGGCGGGGGTGTTGGCGATCGCCTCGTTGTACAGCGCGAAGTCCTCGGGGCGGGACTCGTAGGTCACCTCGACGCCCTCGGTCGCGGGGAGGAACCCGGAGATCGTGGAGAGCTCGCCGTAGTTCTCCGGCTGGTAGAGCCAGCGCACAAACTCGAGCGCCTCCTGTTCCTGGCCGGTGCCCTCGAAGACCACGACCACGGCCGCGGTGCCGAAGTTGGTGGCCTTCTCCGGCTGGGCCGGCATCGGCACACTGACCCACTCGAAGTCGGCGATGTTCGCGTCGAAGTCCGCGATCTGCCAGGAGCCCGAGTAGTAGGCGGCGACCTGACCGGTCTTGAACATGGCGTTGGGGTCGTCCTCGGACAGCCACACGCTGCGTGGCATGAAGGTGTCGTCGTTCAGGCCCACGAAGTACTCGAGCGCGGGAGCGGTCTGCTCGTTCGCGGAGTACGAGGTCATGTCCTCGGAGAGGGCCAGGCCCTCGGAGCCGAACTGGTAGAGGAAGGAGTTCAGCCGGTGCGAGGAGCGGTCCATCGCCATCGCGAACTTGATCCCTGTCGCCTCGCGGACCTGCCCCGCGGCGTCCACGAACTCGTCCCATGTCCAGACCTGATCCTCGAAGGACGTGGGGTAGGCGACGCCCGCCTGATCCCACAGGTCCTTGTTGAGGAACATGCCGACGGCGGTGAGGTCGCTGGGCAGCGAGGGGATCTTGCCGTCGGCGTCCGCGGCGTACATGCCCTCGATGGGCTTCACCTCGCCGGCGATCTCGGCGAGGTCCGCGGTGCGGTCCAGCCATGCCGGGTCGAGTGCGGGCATGCGCGCGAGGGCGGGCAGGTCGTTCGCGCGGGCGGCGTTGGTGATCTTGGTGCCGAGATCGTCGTAGGGGACGTCGACGATCTCGATCTCGATACCGGTCTCCTCCAGGTACTTCGCGGCCATCGCGGCGTAGCCGCCGCCCTGGTTCGCGTCGCCGGAGAGGACGAACTGGAGGGGACCGCTCGAGGAGCCGCCCGAGCCTCCGGAGGAGGACGAGCCGCACGAGGCGAGCGCGGGGGCGGCGGCCGCGGCGACGGCGCCGGCGGCGAGGAGGGAACGGCGATTCATGGAGGGCATGGCGTGAGCTCCTTCGGCGGCGACGCATCGTCGACGTGGCCTGGTCCGCCCGGGGTGGCATCGGCGCCGGACCCGGGGGCTCGGGGGAACCCGAGGTGCTCACATGATCCCGACATGGAAAGCGCTTTGTCAATACCTAGGCCGGACAAGCGCCCTGACAGAAGCGCTTACCCGCGCGCGGCCCCCAGCGTCCCGCGCACGGCCCCCAGCGTCCCGCGCGGCAGGATCACGGGCACGGGTCGCAGGATCCGGGCGTGCCGGGGCGGCTCCTCGACGAGGGCGCGGAGCGCGCGGCCGACGAGCGCGCCGGTCAGGCGCAGCGAATGGCCAAGCACCGCCACGGGCGGCTCGTGCAGCTGACAGGACATGGAGTCCTCCCAGCCGATGACGGAGAGGTCCTCGGGCACGCGCCACCCGAGCGCGGGTGCCGCCTCGAGCGCGCCGATCGCCATCGCGTCGTTGTCGCACACCACCGCCGTCGGGCGCGGATCGCGGGCGAGTAGGCGAGCGAGCGCCTCCGCCCCGGACTCCTCGGAGTAGTCGCCCTCCGCGGTCAGGGCGGCGGCGGCGGGGGCGCCGGGCTCGGTGCCCGCCTCGCCCCGGTCGCCGGCCGCGCCACCGGCTCCGCCCGCCGCCTCCCGCACGTCGGCGAGGAAGGCCTCGCGGCGCTGCCGGGAGTGGAGCAGCTGGGCCGGCCCGCCCAGGTGCGCGATCCGCTCGTGGCCCAGCGCGCGCAGCTCGGCGAGCACGGCGCGCATCGCGGCCGCGTTGTCGACGAGCACGGCGGCCTCCTCGCCCTGCTGGGTGACATCGCCCAGCAGCACGTAGCCGAGGCCCAGCTCGTCCAGCAGGGCCGGCCGCGGATCACCCTCGCGCAGATCGCGCAGGACCACGGCCCGCACCGCGCCGTCCTCCGCCCAACGGCGGTAGATCGCCATCTCCTCGGCGGGGGACTGCGCGGCGAGGGTCACCACGGTGTGCCCGTGCGGGGCCACCTCGTCCTCCACCCCGGCCAGGACCTGGCTGAAGAACATCTCGGAACGGGCGTCCCAGAGGTCCTGGGGGGCGAGGAAGCCGAAGGTGCTCATGGGGACATGGTGCCCCGGTCAGCGGGCGGCGCGCGCCACCAGCTCGTTGACGCTGCGCACCACCCCGTCGGCCAGGAACGCCTCGGGCTCGAGCGGTCCGTCGGCCCCCGCGGTGACCTGCACGACCGCGCTCTCGCCGGGGAGCAGGTCGAGCATCTGCCGATCCGCGACCGCGCTCGGATGCACTCGATCCGCGACCACCACCGCGTCCCGCACGAGGGAGCGGGCGCGCAGGGTCAGCACCACCGCCCCCGGCTCGGCGGGATCGGCGGCGGCGCTCACCTCGAGGGCGTCGGGGTCCAGGGCGAGGTCCTTGTCCTCCGCGTACCAGTGCACGGCGCGCACGGGCTCCCCCGCATGCCCCTGCATCTCGAGCAGCAGCGCCTCGCGGGCCGGGTCCGCGGCCGTGGCGACGGCGGCCGGCAGCGGCAGCAGCACGCCGCAGCGCTCCGGCACCTGCACCGGCAGGGACTCCTCGGCGAGCACCGTGCCCTCGGCGTCGATCCGGCGCAGGCGCAGGGTGCCGGTGAGCTCCTCGTCGGTGTCGTTGCCGAGGGCGGCGACGGGTCCGTCCTCGCGCGGCTGCACGGTGAGCAGGCGCGGCGCGTACAGGTCCCGCATCGCGTACCAGAGCAGCTTGCGCCGCCCGTCGCCGTCGACCGCCGCCCACGACGTCACCGGCCAGCAGTCGTTGAGCTGCCAGATGATCGTGCCCGTGCAGTGCGGCCACAGCGAGCGGTAGTGCCCGATCCCGACCCGCAGCGCCCGCGCCTGGTTGAGCGAGGTGGTGAGGTGGAAGTCCGCGAAGCTGCCGGGATCCGGGTCCGGGAAGTGGGGGCGGTAGCCGGAGATCAGCTTCTCCTGGCCGCGCACCGCCTTCTGGTGGGAGAGCATCGCGGGGGAGTCCGCCGTGAGCGGCCGCTCGCTGATCGCCCGCTCGATCGTCGCCCAGGACGCCGGGCCCTGGAAGCCGAACTCGGCGGCGAAGCGCGGGTCGGTGTCGCGGTAGTGGACGTAGTCGTTGTCCTCCTCGCTCGCCCACACCACCCAGTTGTGGACCGTGCCGTGATCGGGGTTCCGCGGCTGGTCCAGGGCGCCGCGCGAGTACGGGCTCGACGGCGTGAAGGAGCGCGTGGGGTCCAGCTCCGCGAGGATCGCGGGCAGGATCTCCGTGTAGTACGCGTTGCCCCAGCCCTTGCCCTCGGGCAGCACGTCCTTCCAGCCCCAGTGGTAGTAGCCCTCGACGTTCTCGTTCGAGCCGTTCCAGTGCACGAGCGCGGGGTGCCAGGCCAGGCGCACCGCGTGCTCGCGCAGTTCCGCCTCGATCTCGCCGCGCAGCGGCTGCTCCTCGCTGTAGGCGGCGCAGGCGAGCGCGACGTCCTGCCAGACCATCACGCCCAGCTCGTCGCAGAGGTCGTAGAGCTCCTCGGACTCGTACAGGCCGCCGCCCCAGATCCGCAGCAGGTTCATGCCGGCGTCCACCGCGTGGCCGACGCCGCGCGCGTAGTCCGCCGGGGTGAGCCGGGTGGGGAAGCAGTCGTCGGGGATCCAGTTCGCGCCCTTGACCAGGATCGGCCGGTCGTTCACGGCGAGGGTGAAGGAGGTGCCCACGGCATCCAGCTCCTCGACCACTCCCGCGGTGCGGAACGCGATCCGGTGGGTCACCTGATCGAGCGGCTCCCCGACCGACGGGTCCGTCGCGGCCGACGGGTCGGTCGCGGGGTCGTCGTCGGCCGACGGGTCGCCGCCGGCGGCCGCGTCCTCGAGCAGGACCCGGGCCGTGTACAGCGGCTGCTCGCCGTAGCCGCGCGGCCACCAGCGCTCCACCGCGTCCAGCGCCACGGAGAGCTCCGCCGCGTCCGTGCCGGCGGGGATCTCGGCGGTCGCCGCGCCCAGCACGGTGCCGTCGGCGCCGGCGACCTCGAGGCGGGCGTGCAGCGGAGCGTCGGTCCCCGGCTCCCGCTCGACGGGCACCTGCACGGTGACCGTGCCGCTGGGCCCGTCGGCCGCGGGGACGACGAGCGGCCGCACTCGGTCCAGCCGCGCCCCCGACCAGCTCTCCAGCCCGATCGGTCCCGCGATCCCGCTGGTCACGAGCACCGGACCCCAGTCCCAGCCGAGGTTGCAGGCCATCTTGCGGATCGCGTTGTAGGGCAGCGCATTGCCCACGAAGGGTAGGTTCCCCTGCGCCTGCGCGTTCTCCCGTGCGGTGCGCAGCGGGGAGGCGAAGCGGATCTCGAGGGCGTTCTCGCCCTCGCGCAGCAGCCGCTCGACCGCCCAGCGCCAGGAGCGGTGCTGGTTCTGCACGGTCGCGACCTCGGTGCCGTTGAGGACCACCGTCGCCGCGGTGTCGAGGCTCGCCGCGACCAGGTCCGTGCGGCCCGTCGGCACCGTGTCGAGGGTGAAGACGGTGCGGTACACGAGGTCGCACTCGCCGCTCCACGCGACCTCGTGCTCGTTGCGGTCCAGGTACGGATCCTCGATCAGCCCCGCGTCCAGCAGGTCCGTGAGGAAGGTGCCCGGCACCGTCGCCGGCAGGTCCTGCACCGCGAACGGGATCGGCCCGTCGGTGACGGTGAGGGTCCACCCCTCGTGCAGGTCACGGCGGGAGACGGTCATGCGAGGTCCTCCTGGTGGGCGAGGTGGTCGGGCATGGGCACGCCGCGGCGGCGGGCCTCGGCGAGGAATCGCTGGTTGGTGGCCGGCTCGGGGGCGGCCGCGAGGAGGCGGCGGGTGAACTCCTGCTGCGGCGAGAGGATGACGTCGTCGGCCGGGCCGCGCTCCACCACCCGCCCCTCGAACATCACCATGATCTCGTCGGAGAAGTGTCGGGCCGTGGCCAGGTCGTGGGTGATGTAGAGCATCGCCAGGTCCTCCTCCTGCTGCAGGCGCGCGAGGAGGTTCAGCACGCCGAGCCGCACCGACACGTCGAGCATCGACACCGGCTCGTCGGCCACCAGCACGCTCGGCCCGGGGGCGAGGGCGCGGGCGATCGCCACGCGCTGGCGCTGCCCACCGGAGAGCTCGTGCGGGCGCCGCTCGAGGAAGGCCTCGTCCGAGGGCAGGTTCACCCGGTCCAGCAGCTCCTTCGCCGCCCCGCGGGCGGTCGTCGACGTGGCCCGGCCGTGCAGCAGCAGCGGCCGCACCAGGTGGTGGGCGATCGAGTGGTACGGGTTCAGCGAGGCGAAGGGGTCCTGGAAGACCATCTGCACCTGGTGCCGGTAGTCGGCGAGGGCCCGGCCGCGTCGGCCGATCGGTGCGCCGTCCAGCAGCAGGCTGCCGGAGGTGGGGGTCTCCAGCTGCATGAGCAGCTTCGCGATCGTGGACTTGCCCGAGCCGGACTGCCCCACGAGCGCGAGGGTGCGCCCGGGCGACAGCTCGAAGGACACCTCCTTCACGGCCTGCAGCCGCGAGAAGCGCAGGCCGTTGCGCAGCAGGTAGGTCTTGGAGAGGTCGGTGGCGGTCAGCGTGGTCATCGCGTCTCCTCCGGGGAGTAGCCGGCGCGGAGGAAGTCCCCCGTCGAGCCGGTGAGCGAGGGGAAGGAGCCCAGCAGCCGCCGGGTGTACGGGTGCTGCGGCGCGAAGTACAGGTTCTCGGCGGTGTCGAGCTCCACGATCTCGCCGCGGCGCATCACGGCGATGCGGTCGGAGATCTCGAGCAGCATCGGCAGGTCGTGGGTGATGAACACGACCGCGAAGCCGAGCTCCTGCCGCAGCCGCAGGATCTCCTGCAGGATCTCGCGTTGGACCACCACGTCGAGCGCCGTCGTCGGCTCGTCCATGATCATCAGCTCTGGGTCCAGGGCCAGCGCCATCGCGATCATGACGCGCTGGCGCATGCCGCCGGAGAGCTCGTGGGCGAAGGCCGTGATCCGACCCGGGTCCACCCCCACGAGCTCGAGCAGCTCCTCGCAGCGGCGGCGCCGCTCGGCGGCGCCCATCTGCGGGCGGTGCGTCGTGAAGACGTCCTCCAGCTGGGCCTTCACCGAGATGACCGGGTTCAGCGAGTTCATCGCGCCCTGGAAGACCATGGCGATCTTCGACCAGCGGAAGGCGCGCAGGCTCTCGCCCTCGAGGGCGAGGACGTCCACCTCCTCGCCGTCGCGGCCGTGGAAGGTGACGCTGCCGCCGGTGATCCGCGCCGGCGGCCGGTGGAGCTGGTTCAGGCCGTACGCGAGAGTGGTCTTTCCGCTGCCGGACTCGCCGGCGAGGCCGAGCACCTCGCCGCGGTGCAGGGTCAGGCTCGCGCCCTTGACCGCGTGCACCGGCTGGGCCACCTCGTAGACCACGTCGAGGTCCCGCACGGTCAGCACGGGCTCCGCGGTCGCGACCTCGTGGCCCTCGGTCGCCCGGACCTGCTCGAGGTCGGGGATGATCTCGTCGACGGGCTCGCTCATGCCGCCGCCTCCTTCTGGGCCTTCCGCACGCGGCGCGCGTTCGCGGGGGCGTTGCGCAGGCGGGGGTTGATGATCGCGTCGATCGAGAAGTTGATCAGCGACAGGCCGCAGCCGAGCGCCGCGATCATGAAGCCCGGCGGCACGAACCACCACCAGCCGCCGAGGGTCAGAGCCTGGCCGTTCTGGGCGTAGAACAGCATCGAGCCCCAGGTCTGGGTGCCCAACACGCCGAGACCGATGAAGCTCAGCCCCGCCTCGCCGAGGATCGCGGTGATCAGCGCGAACACGAAGCCGCTGGACATCACCGGCAGCAGGTTCGGCAGGATCTCCACCGAGATGATCCGCCACGGCTTCTCGCCGGCGATGCGGGCGGCGTGCACGTAGTCGCGGGTGCGGATCGAGAGGGTCTGCGAGCGCAGCACGCGGGCCGAGGCCGCCCAGGAGGTGATCGCCAGGACGAAGGCGATCAGCAGCAGGCCGCGCTGCTCCACGTAGGAGCCGATCACGATCATCAGCGGCAGCCCCGGCAGGATCAGCACCACGTTGGTGAACAGGGAGAACACCTCGTCGAGCCAGCCGCCGAGGTAGCCGCCGAGGATGCCGAAGAAGGCGGAGAGGAACAGGGCGAGCACCGCGACCAGGATGCCCACCAGGAGCGAGCCGCGGGTCGCGTGGGCGAGCTGGGCGAGGACGTCCTGGCCGGTCTGCGTGGTGCCCAGCAGGTGGGCTGCGCTCGGCGGCTGCATGCCGTCGTTGGAGACGGCCAGCGGGTTCTGCGTGACGAAGGGGGCGATGAGCCCGAACAGGACGATCAGGACGACGATGCCGACGCCGATGACGAGGGTCGCGGCGGGCCGCTTCCGGCGGGCCGACGGGGTGGCCTGCTTCGGCTCGTCGGCCCCGATCTGGGCGGACTCTTCGGTGATGACGGACATGGCTCCTCCTCAGCCCCGCGCCCGGGTGCGCGGATCGATGACGCCGTAGAGCAGGTCCACGGCGAGGTTCGCCGCCAGCACCGAGACGGTGATGATGAGGAACAGGCCCTGCATGAGCGAGTAGTCGTTGTTCTGCACGGCCTGCAGCATGGTGAAGCCGATGCCGGGGTACGAGAACACCGACTCGACGACGATCGATCCCGAGACCACGAAGCCGAGCGAGATCGCGAAGCCGGAGACGCTGGGCAGCACCGCGTTGCGCGCGGCGTAGGTGAGCATGATCCGGCGCGGGTGCAGGCCCTTCGCCTCGGCGGTGAGGATGTAGTCCTCGCTGAGGGTCGAGACCATCATGTTGCGCATCCCCAGCAGCCAGCCGCCCAGCGAGCTCAGCACGATCGTGAGCGCGGGCAGGAAGGCGTAGTAGATCGCGTTGGAGACGAAGGGGTAGTCCAGCGCCGGCCGCACCAGCGTCACGTCGTAGCCGCCCGAGATCGGGAACAGATGCAGGTTCACGCTCAGCGCGTAGACGAACAGCAGCGCGAGCCAGAAGTAGGGCACCGACTGCAGGATCGTGGTGGCGGGGATGAGGGTGTCGAGCCAGGTGCCGCGCTTCCAGCCTGCGATGGTGCCGAGCGTGATGCCGATCAGGAAGGTGATGACCGTGGAGACGCCGACGAGCACCAGGGTCCAGGGCAGGGACTGCCCCACGACCTGCGAGACCGGGGTCGGGAAGTAGGTCACCGACACCCCGAAGTCGCCGCGCAGCAGGTTCCCCAGGTACTGCACGTACTGCTGGATCAGGGGCCCCTGGTCGTCGGCGCCGAGCATGACCTCGATCGCCGAGCGGGTCTCGGGGGAGACGGGGCCGCGCAGCGCGAGCTTGGAGAGCACGGCGTCGACCGGGCTGCCGGGCAGCAGGCGGGGGATGAAGAAGTTGAGGGTCACGGCCGCCCAGAGGGCGACCAGGTAGAAGCCGAGCTTCCGCAGGATGTGCACCGCGGTCCTTTCGTCGACGGGTCGGGAGGGCGCGGGGGGCGGGCGAGGGGGGGGGGGGGGGCGGGGGGGGGGGAGGGGGGGGAGGGTGT